>JASGEG010000520.1:0-9433 GCA_047606605.1 Rhizobium sp. | reverse complement strand
CCATCTCCTCGCGCTCATAGATCGCCTCGCCGGTCTCGCGGTCGAAGCCGGTCTGCACCGTGCGCACGATCGATTCGCCCTTGGCGATGGCTTCCAGCACGCGGGCATTGAAGCCGTCGATGTTGCGCACGCCGATCTTCGACATCTTCTTGTAGCGCTCTTCCATCTCGCGGACGGTCCATTTGAGCGCGACGACGGCCTTCTTCGGATCGGTGACGACGGGCGAGAGCAGATGCGGGATGCCGTCATAGACGGAGAGTTCCAGCATCTTGGGATCGATCATGATCAGACGGCACTGTTCCGGCGTCATCCGGTAGAGCAGCGACAGGATCATCGTGTTGATGGCGACCGACTTGCCCGAACCGGTGGTGCCGGCGACCAGGAGATGCGGCATCTTCGCAAGATCGGCGATGACGGGCTCGCCGCCGATCGTCTTGCCCAGAGCCATGGCGAGCTTCGCCTTGGAGGTCTCGAAATCGCGGCTGGCGACGAGTTCGCGCAGATAGACGGTTTCGCGCGTCGAGTTCGGCAGTTCGATACCGATGGCGTTGCGGCCGGGCACGACGGCGACGCGGGCGGCGATGGCGCTCATCGAACGGGCGATATCGTCGGCAAGGCCGATGACGCGGGAGGATTTGATGCCGGGCGCCGGCTCCAGCTCATAGAGGGTGACGACCGGGCCGGGGCGGACATGGATGATCTCGCCCTTGACGCCGAAATCCTCGAGCACGCCCTCAAGCATGCGGGCATTCTGTTCCAGCGCGTCGGAAGACAGCGTCGCGTCGCGCACCACCGCCTTCGGCTCGGCCAGCAGATGCACGGCCGGAAGCTGGAAACCGTAGGAGCGGATGAAGGAGGTCTGCGCCTCGCGCTCGGCCCGGGCACCGGGTTTCGGCCGCGGGGCGGCGGGAACGACGCGGGGGCCGGCCATTCCGGCGGGTGTTTTCGACGAGGCGGCGCGCATCGGCCATTCGTCGTCGTCGTCATCAGGCAGGATGCCGGCCGGGCGCGGCAGTTCGCGCTCGTAGGAGGCATCGTCATCCTCATCCTCGTCATCGTCGCCCATGCTGATCGACGGTGGAGAAACGACGCGGCGCGGCGCGGCGCCGTCGAGGGACGGCTCGACGCGTTCGCCGCGAACGACCGGTGCCTTGGCGCGGACCGGCTCGTTCAGCGTGCCGAATTCGTCGTCGTTGAAGTCATAGGGCGCGTCGAAGGCATGGTCGCGGCGCTTGCGCGGACCCATGCCGAACAGGCGGCGCGCGCGGGCCTGCGCATTGTACCAGATATGCATGAGGGCGCCGAAGGCGAGGAAATTGCCAAGGAAACCGCCGCGGTCGTCATCCTCCTCGTCGTCGCCCACGCTGCGGGCGCGGCTGCGCGTATCCTCGTAGTCGTCCTCATCCTCCTCGTCTTCCGGAAGGCTGCGCCCGATCAGACCTGCGGCAAACAGCATCAGCCAGGCGGCCGGGACCGCCAGGATGGAACCGAGCACGGTTGCGAAGATACCGCTCGGATAGGTGCCGATGAAGAGGGCGGGAAAGCGCAGGAGGATATCGCCGATGACGCCGCCGATACCGTTGGGGATCGGCCAGGTCGGCGGCGCGGGAAAACAGGCGATGGAGCCGGCGGCGACGATGGAGCCGCCCACCCAGGCGCCGAGACGGGCCGGCACGCGATGCAGCCGGCGGTTTGAAATCAGCGCCAGCGCCCAGGCGACGACCGGCAGCAGCGCGACGACCGAAGCCAGGCCGAGCGCCTGCATCATGATGTCGGCAAAGGCGGCGCCGGAATAGCCCAATATGTTCGTTGGGGCATTGCCCGTGGCATAGGAATAGCTGGGGTCCATGACATTCCAGGTCGCCAGTGCAGCGACCGCGAGCGCCAGCAGCAACAGCAGCGCGACGCCGCCAAGGCCCCGCACCTGTCGCCAAACCACGCCCGAAAGCGAAAGACGGCCGGAAGGACCGCCCAACGCCGCCGAATTGCTTCTGCCCATATTATCCAGCCCGTTCCCAGCCCGTTGGTTGTCGAAAGCACGCGCGAATCGGCCTCATGCCCACTCACACAGTGCGTCAGCTCTAGCTAATCAGAGGAGGGTTAATGCCATGTTAACCATGCCGTCGGCGCCGGGCTTATCGGCGAATTTAGGGCCGCGCAGCCCAGTGGTGACGACAAAAAAGGCCCGAACCAGGGTCCGGGCCAAGAGCGGCTTATTCTCAATCAAATATGCCGCGACGGGATGTTCAGCGGCGCCGGACATATCATCCGGCGCCGCAAGCTCGATATTAGGAGTTGTGGTAGGCGGCTTCGCCGTGGGAGGCGAGGTCGAGACCTTCGCGCTCTGCTTCCGGAGCTACACGCAGGCCGATGATGATATCGACGACCTTGTAGAGGATGGCGGAGCCGATGCCGCACCACAGGATCGTGGTGATGACGGCGGTGAGCTGAACCGTGAGCTGGCTGCCCATGGTGACGCCTTCCGCATAGCCGACGCCGCCGAGCGATGCGCTGGCGAAAACGCCGGTCGCCAGAGCGCCGAAGATACCACCGACGCAGTGAACGCCGAAGACGTCGGCCGTGTCGTCATAGCCGAACTTGTTCTTCACCACGGAGACGAAGAAGTAGCACAGCGGCGAGACGATCAGGCCCATGACGATCGCGCCCATCGGGCCGGCGATGCCGGCGGCAGGCGTGATGGCGACGAGACCGGCGACCATGCCCGAAGCGCCGCCGAGCATGGAGGCCTTGCCGCGGGTGAAGGTTTCGACCAGCGACCAGGAGATGATGGCGGCCGCGGTTGCGATGAAGGTGTTGACGGTTGCGAGCATCGCGCCGCCCGAAGCTTCGAGGTTGGAACCAGCGTTGAAGCCGAACCAGCCGACCCAGAGCATCGAGGCGCCGACCATGGTCAGCGTCATCGAATGCGGAGCCATCATGTCCTTGCCGAAGCCGACGCGCTTGCCGACGAGGATAGCGCCGACCAGACCGGCGATACCGGCATTGATGTGAACGACCGTGCCGCCTGCGAAGTCAAGCGCGCCCATCTTGAAGAGGAAGCCGTTGGCATCCCAGACCATGTGGGCGATCGGGAAGTAGACGAAGGTCGCCCACAGCGCGCAGAAGAGAACGGCCGCGCCGAACTTGATGCGCTCGGCAAAGGCGCCGATGATCAGGGCGGGCGTGATGGCCGCGAAGGTCATCTGGAACAGCATGAAGATGAATTCCGGGATGACGACGCCCTTAGAGAAGGTCGCCGCCGTCGTCGCCGTGGTGACGCCGGCCAGGAACATCTTGGCCGTGCCGCCCCAATAGGGGCTGGTGCCGCCGCCGAAGGCGAAGGAATAGCCGTAGAGCACCCAGAGGAGCATGACGACCGCGCCGATCATGGTGCACTGCATCAGGACCGAGAGCATGTTCTTCGAGCGGACGAGGCCGCCATAGAAGAGAGCGAGGCCGGGAACGAGCATGAAGAGGACGAGAATGGTGGAGATGAACATGAAGGCGGTATCGCCCTTGTTCGGAACCGGTTCGGCGGCCGCGGTCGCATCCTGCGCGAAGGCGATCGCCGGCGCGAGCATGGCCGCAGAAAGCGTGCCCACCCGTGCCAGGGTGGAGGAAAGCTTGGAAAACGTCATTGCAAATAACTCCCTGATCAGCCGTGTCTTACAGCGCTTCGGAATCGGTTTCGCCCGTACGGATGCGCACGGCATGGTCGATCGAATAGACGAAAATCTTGCCGTCGCCGATCTGGCCGGTCTTGGCGGCGGATGCGATGGCCTCGACGGCCTTGTCGACGATTTCGGTGGCGACAGCGACTTCGATCTTCAGCTTCGGCAGGAAGCTCACGGCATATTCCGTACCACGATAGATTTCGGTGTGCCCCTTCTGGCGCCCGTAACCCTTGACTTCGGTCACAGTCAGGCCCTGGATGCCGACAGCCGTGAGGGCCTCACGGACCTCATCGAGCTTGAACGGCTTGATAATGGCCATCACAATTTTCATCTGGTTTCCCATCCTTTGTTTACCCTCGGCGCGGAGCCGACTCTCCTTGCCGCTGACGAATGTTTCAGCAGCGACCGCCGCTATACATTCAAAGGACGTGCCAGATTCGTGACACATTTATAACTTATTGAAATTTAATGGTTTTATCAAAAGCACCTAATAAAGCGGCAGTTCGCGGCGCAGTCATCGCATAAATATAGTGCAAATTTGAAAAAATGCACTTTATTTAATCATTTGCCTTTTTACGAATCAAACCCTCCTGCGCCACCGACGCAATCAGGACACCGGAGCGGGTAAAAAGGCTGCCGCGGGTGAAACCGCGGGCACCGGAGGCGCTGGGACTCTCCTGGCTGTAGAGCAGCCAGTCGTCGAGCTTGAACGGTCGGTGGAACCACATGGCGTGGTCGAGACTCGCCACCTGGAGGCTTTGATCCAGAACCGACGTGCCATGGGCGTTGAGCGCCGCATCGAGCAGCGTCATGTCGGAGAGGTAGGCCAGCACCGCATTCTGATAGAGCCGATCGTCCGGCACCGGGCCGGTCGGGCGAATCCAGATATTCTGCCGCTGGCTCGGCTGCGAGCGCGAGAAATAGCTCTCGATCGAGACCGGCCGGATCTCGACGGCGCGCTTGCGCTCCCAGTAACGGCGCACGTTTTCGGGCGCGTGAGCGAGATAGCGCTGCTTGACCTGCTCCTCGTCCATCAGCTCTTCCGGCGCCGGCACATCGGGCATGTCGCCCTGATGATCGAAGCCCGGCTCGTCCACCTGGAAGGAGGCGGTCAGCGCAAAGATCGCCCTGCCATGCTGGATGGCCAGCACCCGCCGCGTGTTGAAGCTGGCGCCGTCGCGCAGCCGGTCGACCTGATAGAGGATCGGGACCGAGGGATCGCCGGGCAGCATGAAATAGGCGTGCAGGGAATGGGCGAATCGATCCTCCGCCACCGTCCGCTGCGCCGCCATCAGCGCCTGGCCGATAACCTGGCCGCCGAAGACGCGCTGCCAGCCGACCTGCGGGCTGTTGCCGCGAAACAGGTTCATTTCGATCGTTTCCAGATCGAGCGTCGCGAGCACGACGTCCATGGCGGTCTGTTTATCGTTCTCTCGCGACATTTTGGCTGAACTCCGACGGTAGGAACCAGGAATGGGATGTTCTATATAGAACAGGACGTGAGAGTAGGACACAGGGAAGCGCTATGTTGGACATGCTGGTAGTGGGTGGCGGTTATGTGGGTCTGGCCGCCGCGGTCGCCGTCAAGCAGGCAGCCCCGCATCTCCAGGTCATGGTCGTCGAAGCGGCTCCGGCAACCGCCTGGAAGAAGGACACGCGGGCCTCCGCGATCATCGCCGCCGCCTCCAAGATGTTGGAGGTCTTCGGTGTCTGGGACGAGATCAAGCCGGAAGCCGAGCCGATCACCCGCATGATCGTCACTGATTCGCGCACCAGCGATCCCGTCCGCCCGGTCTTTCTGACCTTCGACGGCGAAGTGGCCGAGGGCCAGCCCTTCGCCCATATGGTGCCGAACGTCGCCATGGTCGGCGCGCTGCGCGGTGCCTGCAAGCGCTTAGGGATCACGATTCGCCATGGCGTCAGCGCAACCGACTTCAAGACGGATGACGCGAGCGTCACGCTGACGCTCTCCGACGGCAGCGCGCTGGAAACGCGGCTGCTCCTCGCCTGCGACGGCGTGCGCTCGAAACTGCGCGACATGGCCGGCATCAAGACCGTGAACTGGGACTACGGCCAGTCCGGCATCGTCGTGACCGTCGAGCACGAGCGGCCGCACGAGGGTTGCGCCGAGGAGCATTTCCTGCCCTCCGGCCCCTTCGCCATCCTGCCCCTGAAGAACAACCGCTCCTCGCTCGTCTGGACTGAGCGTACCGCCGACGCCGACCGGCTGGTGGCGGCCGACGACCTGGTATTCGAGGAAGAGCTGGAACGCCGTTTCGGCCACAAGCTCGGGGCCCTGCGCGCACTCGGCGACCGCCGCGCCTTCCCGCTCGGCCTGACGCTCGCCCGCGCCTTCGTCGCGCCGCGCTTCGCGCTCGCCGGCGATGCCGCCCACGGCATTCATCCGATTTCCGGCCAGGGCCTCAATCTCGGCTTCAAGGATGTCGCGGCTCTGGCCGAAACCGTTGTTGAAGCCGACCGCCTCGGCCTCGATATCGGCTCGATCAACATTCTCGAGCGCTACCAAACCTGGCGGCGCTTCGACACTTTCCGCATGGGGGTGACGACCGACGTGCTGAACCGGCTGTTTTCCAACGATATCGCGCCGGTCCGCGTCGCCCGCGACTTCGGCCTCGGCCTCGTCGACCGGCTGCCGAAACTGAAATCCTTCTTCATCGGCCAGGCCGCCGGCACCGCCGCCAGGGACAATCCGCGACTGCTGGCGGGCGAGGCGATCTGAGTTCTATTTACCGAGGAAAAATCCGCTTCAGTCCTCGATACGCCGCGCTTCCGAGATCAGCATGATCGGAATGCCGTCGCGGATCGGGTAGGCGAGCCGCGCCTTTTCCGACACCAGTTCGTTCTTTTCCCGGTCGTAGCTCAGCCGCCCCTTGGTGAGCGGACAGACGAGCAGGTCGAGCAGTTTCGGGTCCACCTTGCTGACGGTAACGTCCATTCGGGCCCCTCCTACTGCAGCACGGAATCGGTGTCGCCGGAGCCGGCAAGCACGATCTTGACGATGGCGATGAAGGTTTCCGCTCTGGTCTTCAGGTCCGGCGCCTCCAGCAGCGCCTGCTTTTCGGCAGGATCGAAGGGTGCCATCATCGATAGCGAATTGACCAGCATCATGTTGTCAGCCCGCTCGACGCTTTGCCAATCCGCCTCCAGCTTGTTGGCCTCCAGATAGGCTCGGAAAGCCGAAAGCAGTGCCGGGCGATCGACCGTGCCTTCCTCATGATGGGATTTCAGGTCGGAGATGAAAGGGGTGATGCGAAATGTGCGATAGGGCTGGTGGGCAATGATTTCATCCATCAGCCGGAAACGGCATATGCCCGTCAACGCGGCGATATAACGCCCGTCGCCGGTCTCCGAAATGGAAGTGATGCGCCCGAGGCAGCCGACATGCGCCAGATTGGATGATTCCGGCGGCTCTCCCAGCGCCGGCTGGATCATGCCAATCAAACGATTCCCGGCGATCGCCGCATCGAACATGGCGAGATAGCGCGGCTCGAAGACATTGAGGGGCAGCTGCGCACCAGGCAGCAGTAAGGCGCCCGACAGAGGAAAGACGGCCACCGTTTCAGGCAGGTCGCCCGGCTTCAAATATCTGGCATTGCCCACTTGCATGGTTCCCGTCCCGCTACATCACTGTGCCGCGCATCCCAAGGAATGCGCAGGAACGATATTCGGCGGCCGTGGTTCCATCACCGCCGCATCGAAGGACAGTGTGGCCCCATCGTTCCAAAATACAAGGGCATTCCTGGCAAAGGCCAGGACTGCCGGCTCGTATTCGATCGAGGCACGCGCACCAGCCCGACGGGCGAAAATCCGCGGGCAGTCCGCGCCGGCCGCGCCTTACGAAAACAGGATCGAGGACAGCTTGCGCCGCGCGGCGATCGTCGCCGGGTCCTTGGGACCCCAGACCTCGAAGAACTCCAAAAGCTGGCGGCGCGCGCCGTCGTCATCGAAGGCGCGGTCGCGGCGCATGATCGTCAGCAGATGCTCGGCAGCCTCGTCGCGCCTGCCCTCGACGTTGCGGATCTTGGCAAGCTTGACCCGCTGCTCGTGATTGTCGGGATTGCCGGCCAGTTCCTGCTCGATGGCGACGGGATCGCCGAGCTTGCGGGCCTCCTCGATCTGGTCGAGCTTCTTGACCACGGCCTGGATGCCGGCATCGTTGGCGAGCGTCTCCGGCAGATCGGTCAGCGCTTCGCGCGCCCGCTGGCTCTGGCCCGCGGCGATCATGCATTCGGCCATGCCGGCGAGCGCCTTGGCATTTTCCGGATCGGCCTGCAGCACCGCGCCGAACAGCTCGGCGGCGCCATTGACGTCACCGCCGGCGAGAAGGCCGCTCGCCTCCTCGAGAACCGCGGCGATTTCGGCCGCCGGATCACCCGCGCCGGCCGGGCCGCCGAGACGATCGATGAACTGGCGAACCTGGCTTTCCGGCACCGCACCCATGAAACCATCGGCCGGACGGCCGTCGACGAAGGCGATGACCGCCGGGATCGACTGGATGCCGAGCTGGCCGGCGACCGACGGATGGTCGTCGATGTTCATCTTCACCAGCTTGACGCGGCCCTTGGCTTCGGTAACGACCTTTTCGAGCACCGGCGTCAGCTGCTTGCACGGGCCGCACCAGGGCGCCCAGAAATCCACCAGCACCGGCTGGTTGCGCGACTCCTCGATAACGTCCTTGGCAAAGTTGGCCGTCGTGGTGTCCTTGATCGGCGAAGCGCCGCCCGAGGCCACAGGGGCAGCGCCGAAAGACGCGGAACCCGACATCTGGCCGCCGAAGGAAGCGTTATAGGGATTGTTCGAACCGCTCATGAGTGTCTCCCGCCTGCCGGCATTCTGGACCTAAAAGGCATGATTCCAAGAGCAACATAGAAGGCTTTTGGACAAAATCACGCTGAATGAAATAGCCTGAGCGTGAGGACGCCGACTATACGTCATCTCGCTCGCGTCGTAGCGCTAAAATCGTATGTCAGGCCGTTACTTTCAAGACTACCGGCGTGTGACCCGTCGCCTCCATGAAGCGCAGCAGATCGGTGCTGGCGATCGATGTCGTCGCGTCGTTCGACAGCGGATGGCAATTGACGATGTCATGCGCCATCAGATCGGCATCGAGAATGAAGGTGACGTTCCTGCCCGTATCGTTGATCGCGCCGAAGGCCGTCACCGATCCCGGAATCACGCCGAGATATTCCATCAGCTTTTCCGGCTTGCCGAAGGAGACCTTGCTGGCCGCGCCGATCAGCGTGTGCACCGTCTTCAGATCGACGGAGGCATTCTCCTCGACGGTCAGCAGGAAGAAATTGTCCTTCTTGTCCTTCACGAAGAGATTCTTCGTGTGCCCGCCCGGAATCTCGTCGCGCAGCGACACCGATTCGGCGACGGTGAAGACCGGCGCATGGTCCTTGGTGCTATGGGCAATGCCAAGTCCATCCAGGAAGCGGAAAAGATCGTCGCGGGTTTTGGGGCTGTTCTCGGTCATGGCGTCTCGCAATGAAAAATACCGGCCTCCTGATACGTCGCCCGCCGGCCCTTTGCAATCTTCGAGACGAAAAAGCCCGGAATTTCAGGGCTTTCCGGCGACCAAAACAAAAAACGCAAATTTTTCTTCGCCAAGTCGTCATTTCCCTGTTGCATTTGAAAATCGGTTAGGCCATATAGCGCCCGTCGCCGCAAGACGACGCCCAGCGGTCCAACACACTACCCCGGATCGCGACGGGAATGAGCGGGTGTAGCTCAGGGGT
>JASGEG010000519.1:0-11097 GCA_047606605.1 Rhizobium sp. | reverse complement strand
CTACCAGATGTACTCCTATTTTACCGAGGAACTGCCGGCCGTCATCGCCAAGCAGTTCCGCGCGGATATGGGCCGGCAGGGCATTTTCGGCCATTCGATGGGCGGCCATGGCGCCATGACGATCGCCTTGAAGAATCCCGACCGGTTCAAGAGCTGCTCGGCCTTCGCCCCGATCGTCCAGCCCTCGACGGCGGACTGGTCGGCACCGGCCCTGGAGAAATATCTCGGCGCCGACAAGGCCGCCTGGCGGCAATACGACGCCTGCGCCCTCGTCGAAGACGGCGCGCGTTTCCCGGAATTCCTGATCGATCAGGGCAAGGCGGATAGCTTCCTTGAAAAAGGCCTGCGTCCCTGGCTGTTCGAAGAGGCAGTCAAGGATACCGGCATCGGCCTGACGCTGCGCATGCACGAGCGCTACGATCACTCCTACTATTTCATTTCCAGCTTCATGGACGACCATCTGAAGTGGCATGCCGAGCGGCTTGCGTGAGGGTGGTTGCATGGCAGCCATGCAAAAGCCCGCTTGAAATAGCGGCCGGGCAATAGCATATCACAGACAGCGCAGACGACTGCGGCAGCCGGACATCATCCGGCTGCAAGACATGCGGGGACGGCCTCGCTCTTAACAAAGGAGCGTATCATGGCTTGGTTCCTGCTTTTTCTCGCAGGCCTGTTTGAAATCGGTTGGGCTGTCGGCCTGAAATATACGGATGGCTTCACACGGCCGATGCCGACAGTCCTGACCGTCATTTCCATGGTGGTGAGCGTCGTTCTGCTCGGCCTGGCGGTGAAGACCTTGCCGATGGGCACGGCTTACGCAGTCTGGACCGGCATCGGCACGGTCGGCACCGTTTTTCTCGGCATCTGGCTGCTTGGTGACCCTGCTACCCTGGTTCGCTTGATCTGCATCGGCATGATCGTTGCGGGAATTGCAGGTCTGAAGCTCGCGGCTTGAGCCTCGTTTGCGTCATCGGCGCTGGCGATTGTCCAGCGCCCACAGGCCCGGTCCCGCAAACACCATGTACAGGAAGATGAAGCAGAAGAGCACCGCACCGTCACCCTGATTGTTGGCGGGAAAAAAATCGATCGGCATGTGCACCATGAAATAGGCGAAGGCCATTTCACCGCTGAGGATGAAGGCGACGGGCCGGGTGAAGAGACCGAGCAGAATGAGAATGCCGCCGATAAGCTCGATCAACCCGGCCACGAAAAACAGTGTCGAGATTTCAAAAGGTGCGGCGGGAAAATTGAAGAGCTTCTGCGTGGCGTGTTCGAGGAACAACAGCGCGGTCACGATCCTGAGGACCGCAAGGGCGGCGGGCTGATACTGCGACAGGCGCTCGAAAGCCGGCATGAAAATCTCCGTTTGAACCGAGAAGGCGGCCAGTACCTCGAGGGACCATGGTCGCTTTCCGCTGATATCGGAGTCAACACGCGAACGGCGAAATTATTCGCCGGGCCAGGATATCGATCCAGGCCCGGCGGACAATTGCAAATTATTTGTTGCGATTGTCGATGGCCAGGAGGCCGGGACCGGCAAAAACCAGAAGCAGGAAGACGAAGCAGTACAAAATAGCCCCATCGCCACTATTGTTGACGGGGAAAAAGTCCTTCGGGTAATGCGCCATGAAGTAAGCGACCGCCATGTTGCCGCTCAGAATGAAGGCAACGACGCGGGTAAACAGGCCAAGGACAATGGCCAGGCCACCGAAGACTTCCAGAATACCCTGGATGAGAATGAGGGTCGGCAGCGGTCCATCGAAGGAGCCGCCGGCCGGGAAAGCAAACAGCTTCTGCGTGCCGTGCTCGATAAACAGCAGGCCGGTGATGATGCGTAGGGCGGTGAGTGCATAGGGGTGATATTGGTTCAGTCGATCGGTAAGCGCCATTTTTGACTCCAGTTCTAGCTACCTTCGGCAGCATTAGATTGGCGGGGCGCGAAGGCGAAGACACGACTTTTGACGTCCAATCAAATTACCGTGTGATATCCGTGACTTGTTGTCACATGCCTAAAGCACGGCACGACCTTTCAGATTCGCCTCCCGCGCTTTAGGCCTTTGATCTTGAGCACGTCGTTCTCGCAAAACCGCTCCATACTTTTGCGCGAACTGCTCTTCAAAGCGGAATATTGTCGTGCTTCTTCCAGGGATTGGTCAGGTTCTTGTTGCGCAGCATCTTCAAGCCCTGCGCCAGACGCCGCCGGGTCGAGTGCGGCATGATCACCTCGTCGATATAGCCGCGCTCGGCGGCAACGAAGGGTGACAGGAAGCGATCCTCGTACATTTTCGTATGCGCCGCGATCTTCTCGGGATCGGCAATGTCCTTGCGGAAGATGATCTCCACCGCTCCTTTCGCGCCCATGACGGCGATCTGCGCCGTCGGCCAGGCATAGTTGAGATCGCCGCGCAGATGCTTCGAGGCCATGACGTCATAGGCGCCGCCGAAAGCCTTGCGGGTGATGACCGTCAGCTTCGGCACGGTCGCCTCGGCATAGGCGAAAAGCAGCTTGGCACCGTGCTTGATCAGCCCGCCATATTCCTGTGCCGTTCCCGGCAGGAAGCCCGGCACGTCGACGAAGGTGACAATCGGGATATTGAAGCAATCGCAGAAGCGCACGAAACGCGCCGCCTTGCGCGAGGCATCGCTGTCGAGCACGCCGGCCAGCACCATCGGCTGATTGGCGACGAAGCCGACCGTCGCCCCCTCGATGCGGCCGAAGCCGCAGACGATGTTCTTGGCGAAACTCGCCTGTATCTCAAAGAAGTCGCCCTCATCCGCCACCTTCAGGATCAGTTCCTTGATGTCGTAGGGCTTGTTGGCGTTCGCCGGAATGAGTGTGTCGAGGGAGTTGTCGACATCGGTGACCGACTGGTAGCACTCGATCTCGGGCAAGGCCGACGTATTCGACTGCGGCAGGAAGTCGATCAGCCGGCGCACCTGCAGCAGCGTATCGATGTCATTGTCGTAGGCGGCATCGGCGATGGACGATTTCGTCGTATGCACCGACGCGCCGCCGAGTTGCTCCGAGGTTACCGTCTCGTTGGTGACGGTCTTCACCACATCCGGCCCGGTCACGAACATGTAGGAAGTGTCGCGCACCATGAAGATGAAATCGGTCATGGCCGGCGAATAGACGTCGCCGCCGGCGCAAGGGCCCATGATGATGGAAATCTGCGGAATGACGCCCGAGGCCAGCACATTGCGCTGGAACACCTCGGCGTAACCGCCGAGCGCTGCCACGCCCTCCTGGATGCGCGCGCCGCCGGCGTCATAGATACCGATGATCGGCGCCCGGTTCTTCAGCGCCATATCCTGTACCTTGGTGATCTTTTCCGCATGCGCTTCTGAAAGAGATCCACCGAAGACCGTGAAATCCTTGGCAAAAATAAAGACGGTGCGGCCATTGACCGTGCCCCAGCCGGTGACGACGCCATCGCCGGCGATCTTGCTCTTGTCCATGCCGAAATCGGTCGAGCGATGCTCGACGAACATGTCGAACTCCTCGAACGAGCCTTCATCGAGGAAAATGTCGATGCGCTCGCGCGCCGTCAGCTTGCCGCGGGCATGCTGCGCATCGATACGCGCCTGACCGCCTCCAAGCCTTGCGACGCCACGGCGACGTTCCAGTTCCTGCAGGATCTCTTTCATGATGGCCCTCTTCTCCGCTGAACCGCTCTAGCATGGCGCGCCAGCCGTTTGAAGTCGCGGGGTTCAGTTCACCAGATGCGGCGTATTCAGCACGAAGATCGAGCGGATTCTGGCGGCGATATCCTCGGCCATCAGGTCGTCGGCCGCGGTCTGATCCGGCGTATAGTTCACCGTGTCGAAGGTCGCCATGGCGAGCACGGCACCGGTTTCGAGCGAAGCGGCGTCGACATTGATCTTCGCCGAATTGCGGTCATGGTTGAAGCTGCGCCCCTTGCGCAGATCCGTCACCCGGATCGTCAAGGCCACTTTCGGCAGGGCTGTATCCCGCGTCGTCGCGGCTATCGCGGCATTGATGCGGTCGCTTGTGGCGGACAGCAGCGTCGGTGGAATGGGCGGTATCGCCTGATCGGCGACCACCGAGACGCTCTGCACGTCATACTCCGGCGTTTGAGGCGACGGCGTCAGCGACCAGCTTGTGCATGCGGCCAACGCCAAACATCCCACGAGTGCTGACAGCGCTGCACCCGATCTCAAAAACACCATGATTCGCGTCCCGAATTCCCAACCCTACAGGATGCAGAGTTCGATATAACGGGCTGCAAATCAACACTATTCAACTGCGAAGCGCGGAAAAAACATCCGTTGCAGCCTGGAATTCGTCAAAGCGCTGGGCGCGGCGCTGCTCAGCCTCTTCGTCGCTGCCCCAGTGCTCGATGGTCCAGTCCTCGTCGAGATGAGCAAGCGACCAGACCTCGGCAAGCGACAGGCGGCCCTCGGCGAAAGCAAGCGCCAGGATCGCCGATCCGGTCAGCGTCGTGATCGTGTGCAGGCTGGCGAGTTCCAGCGGCGTATCGTATTTGCGCAGCGTCACGGCGAAGGCGGAGATCGCCTCGCGCGGCTGCTCCTGATGCATGACGCCTTCCGCCAGGATGAAGCGGGCGCCGAGATCCTGCGCGGCCCAGTCGATCACCGGGTCCCAGCGCTCGGATTGGCGCTCCACCAGCCGCTCCGGCTGATCGGCGCGGTAGCACAGCAGATCGCTGGAGGAAAACCGCAATATATCCTCGAAGACCGCCTGCGGATCGGTCGCCACGCCGTCGAGCGCCGTATTGACCAATCGGGTCACAGGCATGGCGGCGGGATCGATGACATCGGCTTGCCGCGCCCATTCGGCGGCCACCAGCTTTGCGAGCGCCTCCGTCGGCACCGCAAGCGCCCGTCGCGCTGGCGTCTTCACCACCTTGCCGTCGAGTTCGATCGCGTGGCCGTCCTCGCTCTCGCGGATGGTGACATCCTTGTAGAAGCGCTTCGGCAGCGGCTTCTTCATCTGGATCTGCGCCCGGCGGATCGGGTCGGGATGGCTCAGGCCCTCGGAGAGGTCGTTCAACAGGTCGCGCATGGCGTCACCTCAGAGAATATGGCTCAACAGGTCGTTCGGATGATGGGCAATCATATCGGCTCCGGCCGCCAGCAGCTCCTCGACCGGGGCATAGCCCCAGGCGACGCCGATCGCGGTCGCGCCCGCCGCCTTGGCCATCTGCATGTCATAGACGGCATCGCCGATGACGATAGTATCACGCGGCTCCATGCCCGTCTCGTCGCAGCATTCCGTGACCATCGCCGGATGCGGCTTCGACGGGCAGTCATCGGCGGTGCGCGACACGACGAAATAGGGCGCGAAGCCGTTGGAATCGAGAATATGGACGAGGCCGCGCCGGGACTTGCCGGTCACGGCCCCGAGCAGCAATTCGTCGCGCGCCGCCAGCGTTTCGATCAGCGGCCTGATGCCGTCGAAAAGCGGCGTCTGCATGTCGCCCTCGTCGCGCACATCGGTAAAGATCGACTTGTAGTGCGCCGTCATGGCTATCGCTTCGTCGTCGACATGCGGCTTGCCCTGCATGCGGGCAATGGCGATATCCAGCGTCAGGCCGATGATCGACTTGGTGGAGGCGATGTCCGGGCGCTTATGGCCGAAGGCGACGAAGGTGCGCGCCATGACCTCATGGATCAGTCGCGCACTGTCGACCAGCGTGCCGTCACAATCGAAAAGAACGAGTTTCATTCGTCGTCCGGCTCCCCTGCCGACGCCTCGTCGAAGCCCAGGAGGTTCCAGGTCTGCACCATATGCGGCGGCAGCGGCGCGGTCACGCGCAGACGCCCGCCGTTCGGATGCGGGATGTCGATATGGCGGGCATGCAGATGCAACCGCTTCTGGACGCCGCCGGGAAAATCCCAGTTCGTGTCGTCGTCGAAATATTTCGGATCGCCGATGATCGGATGGCCGATATGCAGCGCGTGAACGCGAAGCTGGTGCGTGCGGCCGGTATAGGGCTCCATTTCCAGCCAGGCGAGGCGCTGGGCGGCAGTTTCCAGCACGCGATAGTAGGAAATGGCGTGATCGGCGCCCTCCTCGCCATGCTTGGCGATGCGCATGCGGTCGCCGTCGGCGGTCGCTTCCTTCACCAGCCAGGTGGAGATCTTGTCTTCATGCTTGCGCGGCACGCCCTTGACCAGCGACCAATAGGTCTTCTTGGTGTCGCGTTCGCGGAAGGCGGCCGTCAGCTTCTGCGCGGCACCGCGTGTGCGCGCAACGACGAGGACGCCCGACGTATCGCGGTCGAGGCGATGGACCAGGCGCGGCTTCTCGCCCTTCTTGCTTGTCCACGCCTCCAGCATCTTGTCGATATGACGGGTGAGGCCCGAGCCGCCCTGCACGGCAAGGCCAGCCGGCTTGTTCAGAACGAAGACCTTCTCGTCCTCATGCAGCAGCATGCGCGCCAGAAGCTCGGCGTCGCCGGAATGCTTCAAATCCTTGCCGGCGATCGGGCCGGTCGGCGATCCCTTCGCATCGACATCCAGCGGCGGCACCCGCACCACCTGCCCCGGCTGCACGCGCGCATCCGTCTTGACGCGACCGCCATCGACGCGCACCTGGCCGGAACGCATCAGCTTCTGCAACTGCCCAAAGCCAAGTCCAGGAAAATGCACCTTGAACCAGCGGTCGAGGCGCATGCCGGCCTCGTCAGGCTCGACCTTAATATGCTCAATCCCGGCCATTCTTCTTCTTTCGAAAACACAAATCCGGGCAATTCCCGGCCTTTGGACGTGGCTTTAGAGCATTTCGGCCCAAAGTGGAAACCGGAATTGTCCGCGCGCGGGAATTTTGTCGCTCACTTCCCCTGCGGCGAGGTCACCGGCAAGGTGATATCGATCATTCCCGCTTTTTCGAACATCAGCATGACCGGCACGGCGCCGCCCTGCTTGAACGGTTCCTTCACCTGCTTGAACATCAGATGCATGCCGCTCGGCGACAGTGTCACGGTGGCGCCGGCGGGGATGGCAACACCGCCCTTGATCTCCCGCATCTTCATGATCTGGCCTTCCATCTTCATTTCATGCAACTCGACCTTGCCGGCGGCATCGGAGGTGACCGAGGTGAGCCGGTCGTCGCTCTTGCCGCCATTGTGGATGGTGATGTAGCCGCCGCCGACCGGCTGGCCCGGCAGCATGGCGCGGACATAGCCACCGCTGATATCGAGATCGCCAAGCTTGGCCGCTGCGGTCCCGGCAGGCGCCTTGGCGCCGTCCATGTGCATGCCGGGCATGGTATTCGTATCGTTGCTCTGCTGCGCGGCGGCGGTCGCCGCCGAAAACGACAGCATGGCCGCCGACATCAGCAATGCGGCGGTAAAGTTGCGGTTCATCATCATCTCCTGCCCGGTTCCTCGCTTGTCGTTATGGGATAGCGTCCCGATGCGCCGTTGCAAAGTCCCCGCTTCCATCCGTCGCGGCTGCGGCATCGGCGCAAAGATCGGCGCGACAAAAATTTGTTCGATGGCGACATTTGCCCCTTGCCATCTCCCGCCACTACCAGATAATGGCGGCCAACCCTGTTGGGAGAATCCGGCGCAAGCCGGTGCCGAAGGAGCAACCGCCCCGGAAACTCTCAGGCCAAAGGACCAGCAGCGGGCAGACGGAACTCTGGAGAGAAACGCGCAAGCGTTCGCCGAAGGGATAACAATCTCAGGCAAAGAGACAGAGGGGGCTCATCGTAAGGCGCAGCCGCGCCGAAATTTTGAGCTCTGCGCCTTCCATCAGGCGCAAACCCCGGAGGCGTCATTTGGACGAGACCGCTGCCCTCAACAAGACACCCCTTCACGCGCTGCATCTGTCGCTTGGTGCCCGCATGGTACCCTTCGCCGGCTACGACATGCCGGTGCAATATGCGCCCGGCGTGCTGAAGGAGCATCTCTGGACCCGTGCATCCGCCGGCCTGTTCGACGTCTCCCATATGGGGCAAGTCACCATTCGCGCCCGCTCCGGCAAATATGAGGACGCGGCGCTGGCGTTGGAAAGCCTGGTTCCGGTCGATATCGTCGGCCTGGCGGACGGCCGCCAGCGCTATGGCTTCTTCACCGACGACAAGGCCGGCATCCTCGACGACCTGATGATCACCCATATGGACGATTATCTCTTCGTCGTGGTCAACGCCGCCTGCAAGACCGATGATATCAAGCATCTTCAAGATCATATTGGCGACAGTTGCGAAGTCGCTTTACTGGATCGCGCCCTGATCGCCCTGCAAGGTCCCCGCGCCGTTTCGGTTCTCGCCGAACTCTGGGCCGACATCGCCTATATGAAATTCATGGATGTCCGCCATTGTCGGCTGCACGACGTCTCCTGCCTCGTCTCACGCTCGGGCTATAGCGGCGAGGACGGTTTCGAAATCTCCGTGCCGGCCGACAAGGCCGAGGATATCGCCAAGCGGCTGCTCGAGCATCCCGACGTGCAGCCGATCGGCCTCGGTGCCCGCGACTCGCTGCGCCTCGAAGCCGGCCTCTGCCTCTACGGCAACGACATCGACCCGACGACCTCGCCGGTCGAAGCGGCGCTCGAATGGGCGATACAGAAAGCCCGCAAGACCGGAGGCGCTCGCGCCGGCGGTTTCCCCGGCAGTGATCGCATCCTCGCCGAACTCGACAAAGGCGCCTCACGCCGCCGCGTCGGGCTGAAGCCGGAAGGCAAGGCCCCGGTTCGCGGCCATGCCAAGCTTTACGCCGATGCCGAAGGCAAGACCGAGATCGGTGAAGTCACCTCCGGCGGTTTCGGTCCGAGCGTCGAAGCTCCGGTCGCCATGGGTTACCTGCCCACCGCTTTCGCCGAGCCCGGCACCCAGATCTATGCGGAAGTGCGCGGCAAGTACCTGCCGGTCGCGGTTTCTGCCCTGCCGTTCATAACCCCAACCTACAAACGTTGAAGCGTCACGCCAGAGAGGATTATCCATGCTGAAATTCACCGAAGAACACGAATGGCTGAACATCGAAGGCGACGTTGCGACGGTCGGCATCACCGCGCATGCCGCAGGGCAACTCGGCGACCTCGTTTTCGTGGAACTGCCGGAAGTCGGCGCCAAATTCTCGAAAGGCGACGATGCGGCAACCGTGGAATCCGTCAAGGCGGCCTCCGAGGTCTATTGTCCGCTCGATGGCGAGATCACCGAAATCAACCAGGCCATCGTGGACGATCCCGAACTCGTCAATTCCGATCCGCTGGGCGACGGCTGGTTCTTCAAGCTGAAATTGAACAACCCTGCCGATGCCGATGCTCTGCTTGATGAATCCGGCTACAAGGAGCTCATTGCATAATGACCACGCCGACGGAATTCACGTTCACCGACTATCAGCCCTACGATTTCGCCAATCGCCGCCATATCGGTCCGTCTCCATCGGAAATGGCCGATATGCTTGGCGTGATCGGCTATGGCAGCCTCGACAAGCTGATCGACGCGACGGTGCCGCCGTCCATCCGCCAGAAGGCGCCGCTCGCCTGGGGCGCCCCGATGACGGAGCGCGAGGCGCTCGACAAGCTGCGCGAGACCGCCAACAAGAACAAGGTTCTCGTGTCGCTGATCGGCCAGGGCTATTACGGCACGATCACGCCGCCGGTCATCCAGCGCACCATCCTGGAAAATCCGGCCTGGTACACCGCCTATACGCCCTACCAGCCGGAAATCAGCCAGGGTCGACTGGAGGCGCTGCTGAACTATCAGACGATGATTTCCGATCTGACCGGCCTCGACGTCGCCAATGCCTCGCTGCTGGACGAAGCGACCGCAGCCGCCGAAGGCATGGCGATGGCCGAGCGCGTGGCGAAATCCAAGGCCAAAGCCTTCTTCGTCGATGCCGATTGCCATCCGCAGACCATCGCGCTCATCAGGACCCGCGCCGAGCCCCTCGGCTGGACCGTCATCGTCGGCAATCCCTTCACCGATCTCGATCCGGTCGACGTCTTCGGCGCCATTTTCCAATATCCGGGCACACATGGCCATATCCATGATTTCAGCGGCCTGATCGCCCGACTGCACCAGACCGGCGCCATCGCCGTCGTCGCCGCCGACCTCCTGGCGTTGACGCTGCTGAAATCGCCTGGCGAAATGGGTGCCGATATCGCTGTCGGCTCGTCGCAGCGCTTCGGCGTTCCTGTGGGATATGGCGGCCCGCATGCGGCCTATATGGCCGTCAAGGACGCCTATAAGCGCTCCATGCCCGGCCGCCTGGTCGGCGTCTCCGTCGATGCGCGCGGCAATCGCGCCTACCGCCTGTCGCTGCAGACGCGCGAGCAGCATATCCGCCGCGAAAAGGCGACGTCGAACATCTGCACGGCGCAGGTGCTGCTGGCCGTCATGGCCTCGATGTATGCCGTCTTCCACGGCCCCCAGGGGCTGAAGGCCATTGCCCAGCAGGTGCACCAGAAAGCCGTTCTGATGGCCAAGGGGCTGGAGAAGCTCGGCTATACCGTCGAGCCCGAAAGTTTCTTCGATACGATCACGGTCGAAGTCGGGCACATGCAGGGCCTCATCCTGCGCGCCGCCGTCGCCGAGGGCGTCAATCTGCGCAAGGTCGGTGAAACTAGGATCGGCATGAGCCTCGACGAGCGCACGCGGCCGGCGACGCTGGAAGCCGTCTGGCGCGCCTTCGGCGGCAATTTCCGCCTCGCCGATTTCGAGCCGTCCTACCGCCTGCCGAAGACCCTGTTGCGCACCAGCGAATATCTGGCGCATCCGATCTTCCACATGAACCGCGCCGAAAGCGAGATGACCCGCTATATTCGCCGGCTCTCCGACCGCGATCTGGCGCTGGATCGCTCGATGATCCCGCTCGGCTCCTGCACGATGAAGCTTAATGCAACGGCTGAGATGTTGCCGATAAGTTGGCCTGAATTCTCGGATATTCATCCTTTCGTTCCCGCCGACCAGGCGCTCGGCTATCGCGAGATGATCGACGATCTGACGGAAAAGCTCTGCGCGGTGACCGGCTATGACGCCTTCTCCATGCAGCCGAATTCCGGGGCGCAGGGTGAATATGCCGGCCTGCTGACCATCCGCAATTACCACATTGCCAATGGCGAGGGACATCGCGACATCTGCCTGATCCCGACATCGGCGCACGG
>JASGEG010000518.1:0-4417 GCA_047606605.1 Rhizobium sp. | reverse complement strand
TGATTGCCGAATATCTCGGCGTGCCGGACGAGGTCCGACGCAGACCGCCGACGACCGATACATGGTCGCTCGCCCAGACCCAGGAAGAATTCTACTTCGCCTTGCCCTATGACCGCATGGATCTGTGCCTCCATGCGCTGAACGAGGGGCTCGGGGTGGAGGAAACCGCCAGAGCGACACAGCTGACGACCGATCAGGTGGAGCGAGTGTGGCAGGATATTCATTCCAAGCGAAAGGCCACGCGGCCGCTGCATCTGGCGCCGCTGTTGGTGCAGCCGGTATTCTAAAGCGGTTCAGTGTTTCACGGAATGACTGAACCGCTCCAGCCTATTGTTTTGACGCAATTCCGGACGGAAAGCCGCTGCGCATTTTTCCGGGAATTGCTCTAGAGCGGGTGACGGGGGGAAACATGAATGACGAAGACAGGCTAAGGGACGACATCAGGGGCCGTCGTCTTGAAAAGCTGAGATTCTGGCGCAGAGCCTGCGCGCAGGAAAGCGAAACGCTGAAACTATACAATGCCGAGATGGCGGGCAATCCGCTGATCTTCCTGCATGGTGATTTCGAGATGGGTGGATTTTACGTTCGCCGCCTGGCCGCCGAATGCCGCTATCCCATTGCCGCCCTTGCGCCGCATGCGCTTGACGATCCGGGTTTGCACCCAAGCATCGAATGGATGGCAAGGGAACGTGTCAAAGACATCCTCGCCTACCGCCCCGCCGGGCCCTACAGGCTTGGCGGCTACTGCAACGGCGCATTGGTCGCCTACGAATGCGCCCGGCTGCTCAAGCAGCAGGGCGGCGAGGTCGAGTTCATCTTGATGGTCGAGCCGCCGGCGCTGAATACATGGCCCTCCTACAGGCATTTGCATCAAGCGATGGCCATGACCCTCGCCACGGTGGAGCGGCGTTCTCCGGAGGTGCAGAAAGCCTTCGGCCACCTGATGAACGCCTTCTGGAATATCGGCCGAACTCTTCGCCTGCCGCCGGACGATATGGTGCGGCTGATGCGTACGCTTGCAAGACAGCAGTTGAGGCGTGCCGCCAGGACCGCGGAGCCGGCGCCAATCGAGGAGCATCGTATCCGGCAAACGAGTGCGGGGTTGCGCAGCGTCTATCTGGCCGCAAGCGCAGCCTATCTGCCACCGCCGACGACAACGCCGATCGTCGTTCTTTCGACGGGGCTCGATCACAGCGGGCGGCGATGCGGGCTTTATGACGGAACCCAGTGGTCGCGGCTGGCCAGCAGCTTTCGCCATGTCCAATTGCCGGGACATCATTTGACATGCCTGTCCGACCATGCCAGCGCGCTGGCGGTAAATCTCGCCGAGCTTCTGCGCGATCCGGTGCGCGCCTCGGCACAAATGCCGGCCTATAGGGACAGGCTGAAGCTCACCGCCGTCCACCGGGTGTGACGGGATATTGTGTTGCGACGGCGGCCCGTTTTTTCATTCCCTGGCGAGGATGCGGCAGACGCCGTCGGCAAATTCCGCCGCCGAGGCTGCGATCGTGAGCAAGCCGTGCGAGGGGATGCCCTCGGCGCCGACCGGCGTCGTAATCGTCGGAATGCCGGCGGCGATCGTCTCGATCACCTTGATCTTGACACCCGATCCGAGCCTCAGCGGAACGACGGCGATTTCGGCCTGCGCAAACAGTTCCATCGGCGATTCGATGAACCCCGTCACATGGATCGATGGCCCTGACAGGGCCAATACCTCTTCCGATGGATGTGCCCCGATGATCCAAAGATGGGCTTGCGGATGGCGCTGGCGGATGCGCGGCAGGATATCGCTCGCCATCCAGACGACGGCATCGATGTTTTCCTGGCGCGACATGTTTCCGAAGAAGATCATGCGTCCGGGTACGATCGTGGCGGCGGTGCGCATTTGAGGGTTCAGTGCAACGGTCGTCGTCGGTGGCACGCATTTTACCGGTGTTGCTGGATGCGTATGGCGGATAAGCGCCGCGTCCTCCTCCGAAAGAGTTTCGATCCCGTCGGCGCTCGCCCATACACCGCGCTCCCATGCCCGGGTCTTCGCCTTTTCCATGCGGTAGAAGAGTTTCTTCAGCCCGCCGGCATTGTCGGCCTGACGACCATAAAGCTTCGAGACCACATCATGCTGCCGAACGGTGAAGCGCGCCAATTGCCGGCGCGACAGCACAGCCGCGCCTTGAGAGAAATCGCTGTAGAAATCCGTATAGGTGGGATCAGACAGGCGCTGGGCGATTTCCCGTCCGGCCACAAGCCGGCGCACCGATACGAACATCGGCAGATGCGGCATCAACAGGCCGGCGGCGATCCGCATGCTCCTCGTGATCGGCATGGCGATCGTGTCGCCGACATTGGTGGGCCAGGGGGGCAGAACGCGGCCGGCGTCAAGTTCCTCCAGCTCATTGACAAAGTACAGGACATCGATCCTGGCGAAGGATTTGGAAAATTCCTCGATTTTCGCGAAGGCGAGCTTCTGCCCCGAGGAACTCGAATTGGGATGGGGTGCGAAGCCGCAAACATAGAGGAGCCGGCGCTCCGTCCGCGGTGCATCCTCATCGTGTAACCGGCCTGCCAAAGAATAGGTTTGGTATTCGCCCAAGGGGCTTCTCAGTATTTTGTGAATACGAGCGGAAAATCCGGAGGAGTTCGAAATATTGCTCATCGCTATCCTTCAAATCCACATATCGCGTTTTTTGATATCGAGAACAGTCGGCAGAGAATTTAATGCATCGCCAGTCAATCGATCAAGCGGGGACCGGCGGCAACGGAATATTATTTTGAATCAGCCCGCCTTTTATTGGATATATCCGTCGCATTCGCCTTCGAAGGCTCGATGGTCACTGGCGATCGGTTCGTCGGGATCACGGTCCCGTTTACCGTCTTCCACCGCATCGCCCGTTCTCTACCGGTCGTTGCAGGTTCGGCGGCCTATCCGCACTTTAGTTTCAGCCCTTCCAAATCCGATGGAGGCGTCCGGCGTCCCCTTGCGTCATCCGCCCGGAACCGTCTATGGAGTTCGTCATGATGGAGATATTCACGGCGGCCGGCCTGACGGCACTATTGCAGGTCATCGCGATCGACCTCGTTCTTGCGGGCGACAACGCCGTGGTCATCGGTCTGGCAGCAGCAGGTCTGGAAGCCTCGCAGCGGCGGAAGGCGATCGTCGTCGGCATCCTGGCCGCGACGGTTCTGCGTATCCTCTTTGCCAGCGTCGCGGTTTACCTGCTTGCGGTCATAGGCCTGCTTCTGGCCGGTGGCCTGCTCCTGCTCTGGGTCTGCTGGAAGATGTGGCGCGAGCTTCGTTCCGGCCATGAGGAGGCAGAGGCGGCCGATGCCGCGGATACTCCCAAAAAGACGTTCCTTCAGGCCGCGACCCAGATTGTCATCGCCGATGTCTCCATGTCGCTCGACAATGTTCTGGCCGTCGCCGGGGCGGCGCGCGAGCATCCGGGCGTGCTGGTCGCCGGGCTTGGGCTCTCGATCGCCCTCATGGGCATTGCCGCAAATCTGATCGCGCGGCTGCTCAATCGGCATCGCTGGATCGCCTACATTGGCCTTGCGATCATCCTCTATGTCTCGCTCGACATGATCTATCGCGGCGTAGTCGAGGTCATGCCTTATCTTGCCGGAGGAGCAGGCTGACAGCGGAAGCCTGCGACATGTTGCGCACGAGCCTTCGTCAGCCGGTCGAAGCGGCGGTGAAAACCGCCAGTTGAGCAGCGAATGCGCGCTTGTAGGCAGGCCGTTCTTCGCCGCGGGCGACATAGGCGGAGAGGTTGGGGTATGCCTCCACCATGCCCGATCCCCGCAGCCTGAGCAGCACGGTCACCATCAGCAAGTCACCGGCGCTGAATGCGCCGTCAAGCCAGTCGGCGTTGCCAAGCCGGGCGGAAAGGCAGTCCAGCCGTTTCCGGATATTGTTCTCGAGGACACGCAGACGCTGCTCGTACCAGGGCTCTTCGCGCTCGAGGATATTGGCGAGGCTGCGATCGAAGATCGGCGGTTCCACCGTGGTGAGTGCGGCAAACATCCAGGCGATCGCGCGCGCCCGGGCATTCGCATCGTCCGGCAGGAGGCCGGCATGGTGCTCCGCGATATGCAGCACGATCGCTCCCGACTCGAAGAGCGCGAGGTCGCCGTCTTCATAGGTCGGGATCTGCCCGAACGGCTGAAGTGCCAGATGCGCGGGTTCCTTCATCGCTTTGAACGAAAGCAGTCGCACATCGTAAGGCTGGCCCACTTCTTCGAGGGCCCAGCGGACGCGCATGTCACGCGCCAGACCCTTGCCGCGATCAGGGGAGTTTTCAAAGGCGGTAATTGTAATCGTCATCGTCGTTCTCCATCGCCTGTTTGTCTTGAAGACGTTTGGCTAGGCGCGATTCCGACACGCGATGTCCGGGATAATTTGCAGGGCGAGCGCAGACGC
>JASGEG010000517.1:0-2858 GCA_047606605.1 Rhizobium sp. | reverse complement strand
TGCCAATGCGCAGGAGAGCGAGCGGGACAGCGTGCTGAAAATCCTGCTGATCTACAGCGCCCTGATCGCCCTTATCGGGCCGGTCGTCGCCTGGCTCGTGCTGATCGTTCCCGGGCTCGTCTGAGCGGCAAAAATAGAATTGCGAAAACCGGTCGCGCGGATGTGCGGCCGGTTCTGGCTTGCTAGAAATCCAATAGCGCGTTGTCGACGACTTCCTTCATCACGAAGAAGGTGCGCGTTTGCCGCACGCCGGGCAGGGCGATCAACTGCGTGCCGTGAATGCGGTTGAAATCCGCCATGTCGCCGACGCGGATCTTCAGGAAATAATCAAAATCGCCGGCGACGAGATTGCAGTCGAGAACGAAGTTCAGCTTGGCGACCGCCTTCTCAAAGGTCGCAAAACTTTCCGGCGTCGAGCGGTCGAGCACCACGCCGACCATGACGAGCGCACCGCGCCCGACCTTCTGCGGCTCGATCATCGCCCTTACCGTCTTGATATAGCCTTCCTCGAACAGGCGCTGCGTGCGGCGATGGCAGGTCGCCGGGCTGACATCGACGAGTTGGGCGAGTTCGGCATTGCTGAGCCGGCCGTTCTTCTGCAGCAGACGCAGCATTTTCAGGTCGATACGGTCCAATTCACTCTGCATGAAAGATTCTTCCGAAAAGAATGACTATAGCGGATGATAACATCTGCATTGCAAGATAATACGCTTTAATAAAATAATTCGTGCTTCATCTTTGAGAGCACCTTTCATCCAAGTGATGTTAGCGTCTTCCCCGTGTCACGACAAGCTGAAGGGGAATTCATGCTGGAGAAATTCGAGCGCTATCCGCTCACATTCGGTCCGACCCATATCGAGAAGCTGGAGCGGCTTTCCGAGCATCTCGGCGGCAAGGTCGAGCTTTACGCCAAGCGCGAGGACTGCAATTCCGGGCTTGCCTTCGGGGGCAACAAGCTGCGCAAGCTGGAATATATCATTCCCGACGCGATCGCCTCCAATGCGGATACGCTGGTGTCGATCGGCGGCGTCCAGTCCAACCATACGCGCATGATCGCGGCCGTGGCCGCCAAGATCGGCTTCAAGTGCCGGCTGGTGCAGGAAAGCTGGGTGCCGCACGAGGATGCCGTCTATGACCGCGTCGGCAACATTCTCTTGAGCCGTATCATGGGCGCGGACGTGCAGATGGTCGACGAAGGCTTCGACATCGGCATCCGCCAGAGCTGGGAAGACGCGATCGCCGACGTCAAGGCCAAGGGTGGCAAGCCCTATCCGATCCCGGCTGGTGCCTCCGTGCACAAATATGGCGGTCTCGGCTATGTCGGCTTTGCCGAGGAGGTCCGTGCCCAGGAAGAGGAGCTCGGCTTCAAGTTCGACTATATCGTCGTCTGCACGGTGACGGGGTCCACCCATGCCGGCATGACGGTCGGCTTTGCCAAGGACGGCCGCGAACGCAAGGTCATCGGCATCGACGCCTCTTTCACGCCGGCGCAGACCAAGGCACAGGTGCTGGAGATCGCACAACGCACCGCCGAACTGGTCGAGCTTGGCCGCGAACTCTCGTCGGACGATATCGTCCTGATCGAGGATTATGCCTATCCGGTCTATGGCGTGCCGTCGGACGAGACCAAGGAAGCAATCCGGCTTTGTGCGCGCCTCGAAGGCATGATCACCGATCCGGTCTATGAAGGCAAATCCATGCAGGGCATGATCGATCTGGTGGAGAAGGGTTACTTCCCCGAGGGATCGAAGGTGCTCTATGCGCATCTCGGCGGCGCGCCGGCGATCAATGGCTACGCCTACACCTTCCGCAACGGCTAGGACTGCGACCTTCTTCTTTCCGGCCGGCAAAGGCCGGCCGGAAAGTCCGTGCATGACGGAAGCTTCCCAGAGCAAAGCGACAAGCAGCCGGGGACATTCGGGTGAACGCAAGCGCAAGACTGGGGGACGGTCGTGGCAAGCACTGATATCGGACAGCTGAAATCCATCGAGCGGCAGATCCTCTGGCTATCCTGCTGGATGATCCATAACGCCAATCATCTGCGGGCCAAGGGGGAGGTGAAGGTCGGCGGTCATCAGGCCTCTTCCGCCTCCATGGCCTCGATCATGACCGCGCTCTACTTTCATGTCCTGCGGCCGGAAGACCGCGTCGCGGTCAAGCCGCACGCCTCGCCGGTCTTCCACGCCATCCAGTATCTGATGGGCAACCAGACTCGCGAGAAGCTTCAGAATTTTCGTGGTTTCGGCGGTGCGCAATCCTATCCGAGCCGAACCAAGGATGTCGACGACGTCGATTTCTCCACCGGCTCGGTCGGCCTCGGCGTCGCGGTCACGGCCTTCGCATCGATCGTGCAGGATTATCTGGCCGCCAAGCCCTGGGCGCAGAAACGTTCCGAAGGCCGGATGATCGCGCTGGTGGGCGATGCGGAGCTGGACGAGGGCAATGTCTATGAATGCCTGCAGGAGGGCTGGAAGCATGATCTGCGCAACACCTGGTGGGTGATCGACTATAACAGGCAGAGCCTCGACGGCGTGGTGCGCGAGGGGCTGTGGCAGCGCATCGAGGCGATCTTCAAGGCATTCGGCTGGGATGTCGTCATCGTCAAGCACGGTGCGTTGCAGCGCGCGGCCTTCGCCGAGCCGGGCGGAGC
Organism: Rhizobium sp.; assembly: GCA_047606605.1. Lineage (GTDB taxonomy): Bacteria > Pseudomonadota > Alphaproteobacteria > Rhizobiales > Rhizobiaceae > Rhizobium. Next base: position 208 of record JASGEG010000517.1, on the reverse strand, counting down.
GAGGCTGCGCGACTGGATCGACACCTGCCCGAACCAGCTCTATGCCGCGCTCACCTATCAGGGTGGCGCCGCCTGGCGGCGCCGTCTTCTCGATGAGATCGGCGACCAGGGCGATGTGACGGCCCTGATCGAGCGGCGTTCGGACCAAGAGCTTTCCGAACTGATGAACAATCTCGGCGGTCACTGCCTGGAAACACTGACGCAGGCC
>JASGEG010000516.1:0-8201 GCA_047606605.1 Rhizobium sp. | reverse complement strand
CATCAACGCCTTTGAGACAGAACTGGTTTAATTGAGAAGAGAGGATTTTCGGCTCATCGTAGCTCATTCAAAGGAAGCGAAGATGAGACAGAAAACCGTGCCGCAGACATCGGCGGCCGAGAAGACGATCAAGGACATCCGCCGGGTGACGCGCAAGCACCATTCGTCGGAGGAGAAAATCCGCATCGTTCTGGAAGGCTTGCGTGGCGAGGACAGCATTGCCGCTATTTGCCGCCGTGAAGGGATCGCCGAAAGCCTGTATTATAGCTGGTCAAAGGAATTCCTCGAAGCGGGCAAGAAGCGCCTTGCAGGCGACACCGCTCGCTCGGCCACCAGTGACGAGGTGAAGGCGCTGCGCCGTGAGAGCCGTGACCTGAAGGAGGCGCTTGCCGACCTCACTCTGGAAAATCGCCTGCTTAAAAAAAGCATGATCGGGGATGGGGGCGGCGACGAATGAGATACCCCGCCACCGAAAAGCTTGAGATCATCAGGTTGGTCGAGCAGTCTCATTTGCCAGCCAGGCAGACACTCGACAAGCTCGGCATTCCACGGCCGACGTTCTATCGCTGGTATGATCGTTTCCAGACCCACGGTGTTGAGGGACTGGAAGATCGGCACTCGGCTCCGTCACGGGTCTGGAACCGTATCCCCGACGATGTCCGGGATCGCATCATCGATATGGCGCTGGATCATGCCGATCTGTCGCCGCGCGAACTGGCGGTGAAGTTCACCGACACGGAAAGCTATTTCGTGTCAGAAGCTTCGGTCTATCGCCTGCTCAAGGCGCACGATCTGATCACGTCGCCAGCCTATATCGTCATCAAGGCCAATAATGAGTTCAAGGACAAGACCACGAGGCCGAACGAGATGTGGCAAACCGATTTCACCTACCTGAAGGTTATCGGCTGGGGTTGGTTCTATCTATCGACAATCCTCGATGACTATTCCCGCTACATCATCGCCTGGAAGCTGTGCACCAGCATGAAGGTGGATGACGTCACCGATACGCTCGACCTGGCATTGACCGCCTCAGGCTGCGACAAGGTCAAGGTTGAGCACCGGCCGCGCCTGCTGTCCGACAACGGCCCGTGTTACGTCGCGTCCGATCTCGGCGAATGGCTGGATAAATACAAGATCGACCAGGTCCACGGCGCTCCCGGCCACCCGCAAACGCAGGGTAAGATCGAACGCTGGCACCAGACGCTGAAGAACCGCATCCTGCTCGAAAACTACTTCTTCCAGGAAGACCTCGAAGCCCCGATCGCGGCCTTCGTCGAGCACTACAATCATCGCCGATACCACGAGAGCCTCGATAATCTCACTCCGGCTGACGTCTACTTCGGACGCGGCCAGACCATTCTGCTCGAACGCGAAAGGATCAAACGAGACACGATCAAACAGCGCCGCTTGAACCACCAGGCCAAAGCGGCTTAAATCAACCCAAAATCCGAGCCGGAAACTCCAATCTTCCAGAGCCCAAAAAGTCTCAAATCATTCGACGACGGACACGCCTACGTGATGGACAGCGGAGAAATCGTCATCGAGGGGACGGCAGCGGTGTTGGCGCAGGATTCACGCGTCGCGGCAACATATCTGGGCGGTTCGGTGGAATGACGCTTGCGCCTGCTTATGCCGCAACGATTGCGGCATAAGCAGGCTCGGCTGGAAAGTCTGGGCAATCCACGACCATGGCCTGCGAACCGGCAGGCTTCCCGCTCCGCAAATGGGCAAGCAGGGCGAAGGATACCGGTCCGGCCCCAATCGAGGCCTTGAGCAGAGATAGTGCTCCGGCAGCGTGCCGATGGCGGTCGGCTTTGCTATCGTCTTTGCACGCCCGGCAGAATGCAGAGCATTTCGAACAGCAGGTTCGCCGCCGTGATCGCGGTATTGCCCGAGGGATCGTAGGGGGGCGACACCTCGACGAGATCGCAGCCCACGATGTTGAGACCCCAGCAGCCGCGGATGATCTCCAGCGCCTGGATCGTGTTGAGGCCACCGATCTCGGGCGTGCCGGTGCCCGGCGCAATCGACGGGTCGAGGCTGTCGATATCGAAAGACAGATACACCGGGCGGTCGCCCATCTGCGCGCGGACCTCTTCCATCAGCGGCGTCAGGGACTTGTGCCAGCACTCTTCCACCTGCACCACGCGGAAGCCCTGCTCTCGCGGCCAGTCGAAATCGTCGGCGGCGTAGCCCGTTCCGCGCACGCCGATCTGGATGCAGCGTTTCGTATCGAGCACGCCGGCTTCCACCGCGCGGCGGAAGGGCGTGCCATGGGCGATCGGCTCACCGAACATGTGCTCGTTGATATCGGCATGGGCGTCGACATGGATGAGGCCGACCGGGCCGTATTTTTCCGCCATGGCGCGCAGGATGGGATAGCTCAGCGTATGGTCGCCGCCGAGCGTCAGGGGCTTGCAGCCGGTTTTGATGATGTCGCGATAGGCATTGGTGATGATGTCGACGCATTTCGGCAGGTTGAACGTGTCGATCGCGACGTCCCCGATATCGGCGACCTGCAGGCTGTCGAAGGGAGCGGCGCGCGTCGCCATGTTGTAGGGGCGGATCATGCAGCTCTCGGTACGGATCTGGCGCGGCCCGAAACGCGTGCCCGGCCGGTTGGAGGTGCCAATATCCATTGGAATGCCGACGAAGCAGGCGTCGAGGCCTTCGGTGCTCGGCTGCGTCGGCAGGCGCATCATGGTGGCGGGCCCGCCAAAGCGCGGCATTTCGTTGCCGCCAAGCGGCTGATTAAAGACTGTCATGTTTCAAATGCCTCTCGCCCAGCATTGTGGGATTGAACGTCAAATGGGTCCCCGAGCCGCCGTCAGGCGGCATCCGGCTGGTGAACCGTCTTCACTTCGAGGAAATCCTCGAGCCCGAACAGGCCGCCCTCCCGGCCATTTCCGGACTGCTTATAGCCGCCGAACGGGCTGCCGTAGCGATGAGGTCCCCCGTTGATGTGGACCATGCCGGCGCGAAGCCGTGAGGCGACGCGTTCGGCGCGTTTCGGGTCTCCGGTCTGGATATAGGCCGCAAGTCCGTAATTGGTGTCGTTGGCGATTTCGATCGCCTCTTCCTCCGTCTCGAACGGCATGATTGCCAGGACCGGGCCGAATACCTCCTCGCGCGCGATGCGCATCGTGTTGTCGACGTCGGCGAAGATCGTCGGCTTGACGAAATAGCCGGTCTCGAAGCCTTCGGGCTTGCCGGCGCCGCCGACGAGAAGGCGCGCGCCCTCGGCGATTCCAGCCTCGATCAGCGCCTGCACCCGGCCGAACTGGATATCGCTGACCAGCGGCCCGATATGGCTGCCCTCCTGCGCCGGATTGCCGACCCTGGCCTGCTTGCCGACCCGCCTGGCGATCTCGACAGCCTTGTCGTAGATCGACGTCTGGACCAGCAGGCGTGTCGGCGCATCACAGGACTGGCCGGAATTGTTGAAGCATTCCAGCACGCTGCCGGTGACGCGATCTTCGATATCCGCGTCTTCGAAGACGATGTTCGGCGATTTTCCGCCGAGTTCCAGTGTTACGCGTTTGACCGTATCGGCGGCATCCTTGCTGACGGCGATGCCGGCGCGGGTCGATCCGGTGAAAGACATCATGTCGACGTCCTTGTGTTTCGAAAGAGCGGCACCGGCGTTCAGGCCATCGCCGTTGACCAGATTGAACGTGCCGGCCGGGAAGCCGGCCTCATGCACCATTTCCGCATAGAGCAGCGCATTGAGCGGCGTGAATTCCGACGGTTTCAGAACACAGGTCGAGCCCGTCGCCAGCGCCGGGACGACCTTCAGCGCGATCTGGTTGATCGGCCAGTTCCAGGGCGTGATCAGGCCGCAGACACCGATCGGTTCGCGCAGCAGCACGTCGCCGTTCGGCAGGACTTCGCGCAGATGCGCGCGCTTCAGGGCATCGATGAACCCCTGGAGATGGCCGATGCCGACATCGGCCTGCTGCTCGGTGCTCATGGTGATCGGCGCGCCGAGCTCCATGGTGATCGTCCGGGCCATTTCATCATAGCGGCGCTTGTAGATGGCAAGCAGCTTTTCAAGCAGCGCCAGCCGTTCTTCGACGCTGGTGCGGCTATAGCGCGCAAACGCCTTCCTGGCGGCGGCGACGGCGCGGTCGATATCGGCGGCCGTTCCCATGGAAATCACCGCGATCGGCTTTTCCGTCGCCGGGTTGAGGACTTCGAGATCGTTGGACTTCAGCGGATCAACCCACTGGCCGTCGATGTAGAATTTGCGTTTGTCGAGCATGCGTCTTTTCCTTCCCGTCAGATCGTCTTCTGTTTCTCGATGAGCCAATCGGTGATCAATTGGCGGTAGCGTTCGCCGCTGAAGCTTGGAAAATGGCCGCCATGCACGATGCGGGCGGGAATTTTCAAAAGGCGCTCCATCGAAGCAAGATAGTCGTCGGCGTTGGAATGATAGGCGTCCTCGATCAGCCGACCATCGTAGAGGATGTCGCCGGAAAACAGGATTCCCGTCGCTTTTTCGTAGAGCGCGATGCCGCCCGGAGAATGGCCGGGCGTGTGGACGACTTCGAAAACGCGATCGCCGAGATCGATCACATCGCCGTCTTCGATGATGCGCGTGGCGGGCGCCTTTTTGACCGCGTAGCATGTCGAGCAATAGGGTTCGGGCGGCAGCGCATCGAAGATGCCGTCGGTGACATAGGGATCGGCCAGCGTGTTTTGCCGCGTCGGATCGGCGAGCAGGTCGGCCTCGGCCGAATGCACGGCGCGGCATTCGAATTCATGATGGCAGCCCATATGGTCGAAGTGGGTGTGGCTTGCGACCGCGATCAGGCAGCGCTCCGTCACAAGCGGCACCCATTGCCGGAGCGATACGACGCCCATGCCGCTGTCCACCAGCATGTCGCGGTCGCGCCCGCGGATGTGCCAGATGTTGCAGCGGTAGAACTCCTGGATATAAGGCTCGCAGATCGCCGTCACGCCGTCATCGAGGCGGCGAACGCTGTACCAATCCTGCGGGAGGATGCGCTGCATGGACCTTACACTCCCGCTCCGTCCTCAAGCGCGACGATGCTGTCCGCCTTCAGTCGAAGGTCAAGCTCGGCGCCGACTTCAGGATTGTCCGTCTGGGGAAGATGCGCAGTCAGCACCGTATCACCCGCCGCGACATGGCAGCGGTGATGCGTGCCGAAGAAGGCGCTGCCGCTAATGCGCCCGCGACCGAGCGACACCGTCGGCGCATCCGCATGCGCACCGCGGAAATGCTCCGGACGAATGCAGAGCGTGACGTCTTTCCCGGCCGAGGGCAGGCCTGAGACGAAGGCGGAGGCGGGAAGTGCGACGCGGCCGAGCGCGGTTTCCACCTGCGCCTCATTGCCAGACATGCCGCGCATCTTGGCCGGCAGGAAATTGACCTCGCCCATGAAGCCGGCGGAAAACAGCGAGCGCGGGCGCATATAGATCGATGCCGGCGTGCCGACATCCTCGATACGCCCCTTGTTCATCACGACGATGCGGTCGGCAATCGCCATCGCTTCCTCCTGATCGTGGGTGACATGCACGAAGGTCGTGCCGACACGCTTCTGGATTGCCTTCAATTCGTCCTGCATCTGCCGCCGCAGCTTGAGGTCCAGCGCGCCGAGCGGTTCGTCGAGCAAAAGCACGTGCGGATCGACGGCCAGCGCCCGGGCGAGCGCCACGCGCTGCCGCTGGCCGCCGGACAGCTCGTGCGGCTTCTTGGCCGACGATGCCTTGAGGCCGACGAGGTCAAGATAGGAGAAGGCCTTCTCGAAACGCGCGGCCTTGCCCATGCCGCTCATCCTGAGGCCGAAGCCGACATTGTCGCGCAGGCACATATGCGGGAAGAGGGCATAATCCTGAAACATCGTCGTCGTCGGGCGTTTGGCCGGCGAGACATGCGTCATGTCGCGGCCACCGATCGAAATCGTCCCCGCGCTCGGTTCGATGAAGCCGCCAAGGATGGAGAGCAACGTGGTCTTGCCGCAGCCCGAGGGACCGAGCAGCACGATGAACTCGCCGGCGGCGATATCGAGCGACACGTTGTCCAGCGCCCGGAACGTGCCGAAGACCTTGCTGGCGCTGTGGATGGAAACATCGGCGGTCATGAGGCTTTCCCGGTTTTGCGGAAGACGATGAGTTCCATGACGACGAGGAGCGCGATGGAGATGAGGAAGACGACGCTGCCGATGGCGTTGGTCTTGGGATTGAGCCCGGAGCGCAGCATGCTCCAGATCTCGACGGGCAGCGTCACGTCGAAACGCGACAGCAGGAAGGCGACGATGAACTCGTCCCAGCTGAAGGTGACGGAGAGAAAGAAGGCGGCGAGGATCGACGGCAGCAGCATGGGCGCGGTAACGAGCAGCATGACCTGCCAGTCCTTCGCGCCAAGATCGCGCGCCGCCCGCTCGATATTCACCTGATGCCCGCCCATGGAGGCATAGATGATGGCAAAACAAAGCGGCAGGTTGATCACCACATGGCCGATGCCGACCGTGAGGAGTGACAGCCTCATGCCGGTAACATTGAGCATGGAGAGCAGGCCGAGCCCGATGATCAGCGTGCTCACCGTCATGGGCGCGACGATGAGGCCGCGCAGGAAGCCGGAGGCCGGCAGCGTGTAGCGCGCGAAGGCATAGGCCGCGAGGAAGCCGAGCAGGCAGGCGACCGCCGAGGAGATCGACGCGACGACGAGCGAATTGCCGAGCGCGGCCATCAGCTTGCCGTCGGCAAGGATCGCCTCGTACCAGCGCAAGGTCAGGCCGTTCAGCGGCGGCACGGGCAGCGTGCCGTCCTGAAAGGAAAACAGCACCAGCACGACGACAGGCAGGAAGATGAAGAGATAGACGAGGCCGGCGTAAAGCACCGCAAGCGCGGTGGAAAGATGGCGCATGGTCAGGTCCTTTCCATCTTGAGCCAGCGTGCGCAGATGACATAGGTGAGCGTGACGATGACCATCAGCACCAGGGAAAGGGCCGCTGCCATCGGGAAATCCGCGCGCCTGCCGAGCTGCAGCATGATGACCTGCGGCAACACGAGTTCGTTGTTGCCGCCAAGGATCTGGGGCGTGATGTAATCGCCGATGCACAGCACGAAGGTGAGAAACGCGCCGACCATGATGCCGGGCAGCGTCAGCGGCAGCACGACGGACCAGAAGATCTGAAAGGCGTTCGCTCCCAGGTCGGCTGCGGCGCGCCGATAGTTCGGCGACAGCTGGATGAGATTGGCGTAGATCGTCAGCGTCAGCAGCATGACGAAGAAATGCACGAAGCCGATCACCGTACCGGTTCGGTTGGCCGAGAGCTCCAGCGGTTCGGCGATCACGCCAAGCCACAGCAGTGCCTGGTTGACGACGCCGCCCTTGGACAGCACGAGCAGCCAGGAATAGGAGCGCACCACATAGGAGGTCCAGAAGGGCAGGATCGCCATGACGAGGGCAAAACGCTGCCATTTCTTCGGCACGCGCTCGGCGATGATCCAGGCGAGCGGATAGGCGAGCAGGATGGAGATGATCGTCACGGTCGCTGTGATCTCCAGCGAGACGACGAGGCCCTTGAAGAAATACGCCTTGTCGAAGAAGGCGACGTAATTGTCGAGCGTCCAGGTCGCGACGATCTCGCGCCCCTGCCGCGTCCAGAAGCTGATCGCCGCCATATAGGCGAACGGCACGAGGAAGAAGACCCCCGTCCAGAGCAGCGCGGGCAGGGCAAAGGCCCAGGCCTTGCGGCGCTCCGCACGTTCGAAGACATTCGGCATCGGCATGACACTCCTCTTGCGCTGCAGCCTGTCGGCGTGGGTCGCATGGCAGCCTTTGAGACGGGAAATGACCGGCATACCTCCCGGCGCAGCGGGCGATATGCCGTAAAGCGCTTACTTCTGAAGCGTTTCCGTCCAGATGTCCTGCATCGCCGCATCCATACCGGCATCCACGACGGGGTAGAGCTGCGAGTTTTTAAGGTATTCGGGTTGCTTGTCCCAGCGCAGTGCGGTCTTTTGCTGGTCGGTCAGATGCTCGCCCGCCTTGGCGTTGGCCGGCATCGCCCAATAGCAAGAGGAGGTCGCAAGCCGTGCCTGCCCCTCGGGGCTGACGATGTACTGCACAAATTTCAGCGCGAGATCCTGCTTTTTCGAGTCCTTGAAGACGCCGATCGACTGCGCCCAGCGCAGCGCGCCCTGCTTCGGGATCGTCCAGTCGAAGTTCGGGT
>JASGEG010000515.1:0-22264 GCA_047606605.1 Rhizobium sp. | reverse complement strand
TTGCTTCAAATTCACCAATGCCCTGGCCGTCAAGGCACAGGAACTCGGCGTCCGCTTCGCCTACGGCACCCATATCAAGGGGCTGGACGTCGAAGCTGGCAAGGTGCGCGGCGTCTTTACCGATCGCGACCATATCGGCGCCGATGCCGTCGTCGTGGCGCTCGGCAGCTACTCGCCGCTCCTCGTCAAGCCCTTCGGAATGACGCTGCCGGTCTATCCGGTCAAAGGCTATTCGCTGACCATCCCAATCACCGACGCCGCCCGCGCGCCGGAATCGACCGTCATGGACGAGACCTACAAGATCGCCATCACCCGCCTGGGCGACCGCATCCGCGTCGGCGGCATGGCAGAGATTTCCGGCTATACCAACGATCTCGGCCTGGCGCGCCGGCGCACGCTCGAACATTCCGTCACCGACCTCTTCCCCGGCGGCGACGTCGCGCAGGCATCCTTCTGGTCGGGCCTGCGCCCGATGACGCCCGACGGGACGCCGGTGATCGGCCCGACGAAGATTGGCGGCCTTTTCCTCAACACCGGCCACGGCACGCTCGGCTGGACGATGAGCAGCGGCTCGGCCCGCGTCATCAGCGATCTCGTCTCCGGCCGCAAGCCGGAGATAGACGCCACCGATCTCGCCATCGGCCGTTATACTTGAAGCGTGACTGCCATCGAAAATCCGGTTTCGTCGGCAGTCATCTCGCATCGGCCGACCCGGTCGATGACAGGGGTATGGCATATGAGGAATATCGGTGCCGGAAGTTCCTTCTCCCCTCGGGGAGAAGGTGGCCCGAAGGGTCGGATGAGGGGGGTGGCGCGACATAGGAAGGATTACCTTTCGCTTACCGCTCAAGGCTCTCGTCGCTTTGCTCCTCACCCCCTCATCCGCCCTAACGGGCACCTCCCCGCTGGGGAAAAGGGGTTGCGTGGCAACGAGCTCATCTCGTATGCGATTGCCCCGCGGCCGATAGGGACGATATCGTTTCCGGTTCGGCTGTCTATTGCCGCACATGTCGGAAAGAGGCCGCAGCATGGCGGGCCGGCAGGCGGTCGCCTTCGCCAAAAATCCGATTGCGCAGCGACCCCTCGCCATAGGCCGTCTTGTAGATGCCGCGATCCTGCAGGGCGGGCACGACGATGTCGATAAAATCCTCGTAACTCTCCGGCACCACGGTGCGCGTCAGGTTGAAGCCGTCGATCTCGCCCTCCGTGATCCAGCTTTCCAGCTCCTCGGCCACCTCGCCGGCATCGCCGACGATGACGGGGTAACGGCCGCCGACGGCGAGTTCCTTCAGCAATTGCCGCTTCGTCCAGCCGCGCTGCTGGGCAAGCTGCGTCGCCGACTGGATGGCGTTGGAGGTGCCGTAGGCGATCGGCTCGTCGAGCCCGTAGCGTGAGAAGTCGATGCCGGTGCTGGCTGCAAAATGCGCCAGTCCCGCCTCTGGGCTCGCATAGCGGAGATAGTCCTCGTATTTCTCCCGCGCCGCCTGCCGCGAACGGTCGGGGATTACGGTGATGCCGACGAATATCTTGATGTCGTCCGGCCGCCGCCCGGCATCGACCACCGCCTGCCGCAGGATGCGCGATGTCGTCCGCGCGGCATTCTTGTCCGTCGCCGTGATGAAAACGCATTCCGCATGTCTTGCGGCGAACTGCCGGCCGCGCCCCGACGTGCCGGCCTGATAGAGCACCGGCGTGCGCTGGATCGAGGGCTCGGCGAGATGATAGCCGTCAACCTGATAGAAGGGACCGCGATGATGGATCGGCCGGACCTTGGCGGGATCGGCGAAGATGCGCGCCTGCCGGTCGGCCCGCACGGCATCGTCGTCCCAGCTTCCCTCCCAGAGCTTGTAGAGCACCTCCAGATAGTCGTCGGCCCGGTCGTAGCGCCTGTCATGATCGGCCTGGCCATCCTGGCCGAGGGCGCGGGCAGCGCTGTCGAGATAGCCGGTGACGATGTTCCAGCCGATGCGGCCACCGGTCAGGTGATCGAGCGTCGACATGCGACGGGCGAAGAGATAGGGCGCGTCCGAATTCAGATTGACGGTGATGCCGAAGCCGAGATGGCGCGTCACCGCCGCCATGCCGGAGACCAAAAGCAGCGGATCGTTGACCGGAAGCTGGATGGATTCGCGCAAGGTCAGGTCGACGGAGTTTTGATAGATGTCATAGACGCCGACGATATCGGCGATGAATATCCCATCGAACAGGCCGCGCTCCAAGGTCTTGGCAAGCGACGTCCAATAGTCGAGCGTCCTGTACTCCCGGGATCGGTCGCGCGGATGCGCCCAGAGGCCATGATTGATATGGCCGACGGAATTCATGTTGAAGGCGTTGAGGAGGATCTGTTTCTTCATGGCGTCGAGAACCTAGATCGCCCCGTGGCGCGGCGGCAGCTTGCCGTTCAGATAATAATTGCCGACCGCCTGGTATTTCCAGCGCACGGGATCGTGCAGCGTATGCGTGCGCACATTGCGCCAGTAACGATCGAAATTGTCGTCGGCCAGCGTCGAGGAGGTGCCGGAGAGCTCGAACAGCTTGTTGGCCGCCAGAAGCCCGGCCTTGGTCGCCAGGATCTTCGCCTCGGCCACCGCGACGGAGGCGCGCGCGACACTCTCCTCGGTCATGTCGGCCTGTGCGGCGTCAACCTCGGATGCGGCGCGGTCGAGCAGCGCTTCGGCAGCACGCAGCCGCAGCCAGACATTGCCGACCTGATGCAGCGTCAGCGGATCGTCGGCGGCATTCTCGACCTTGGCGTCCAGCCAGGGGCGGGCGCGTTCACGCACGAAGCGCAGCATTTCCCGATAGGCGCCGAAGCCGATGCCGAGATCGATGGCCGCATGCATGATCTGCGCGACGGGCCCGATGGTCGTCGGCCGCTCGAAAGAGGCCTGGAACGGCACCACCCATTCCGGTTCCACCCGCACCCGCTCGAACAGGACGCTGCCGCTGCCGGTGACGCGCTGCCCGAAACCGTCCCAATCGTCGAAGATGCTGACGCCCGGCGCGTTTCTCGGCACGAAGGCGAGATAGGTGACGGGTCCGGCCTCTTCTTCCGCCACGACGAGGGTCGGAATCCAATGGGCATAGATTGCGCCGGTGCAATAGAACTTCCTGCCGTCGACATACCAGCCGCCCGCCTCGCGCAGCAGCCGCGTGCGGCGCTTGAAGTCGCGCTGGCCGATCTCGGCGAGCGCATTGCCGAGCCGCTCGCCGGCCAGCACCCGACCGTAGAAGAAAGCCTTCTGCTCCTCAGATCCGCCGACGCGCAGCACCTCCAGCGCGTAATAGTGGTTCTGCGGGATCTGCGACAGCGATCCGTCCGCAGCACCGATGGTGACGATGGTCTTTGCCAAAGTCTTCGTCGAAACGCCGGCGCCGCCATACGCGCGCGGAATGCTGATACCCCAAAGGCCGCTGCCGCTGAAGCGGTCAAGCTCCGCCCAGGGAAGAAGCCGCTCGCTATCGCGCAACGAGGCGGTCGCGGCGAAGTCGTCGGCAAGCTGCTGCGCGACCGCAAGCACCTGCGCGTCGTCTGCGATACGATCGGCGGGGCGGGACGGAGGCGGGGCGGACAGAGCCGGAACGGAGGCGGGAATGTCGGTCATGGTTTCGCCTCCTAGTTCCACTGGTGACGGGCCGGAAAGGCGCCGTTGAGCTGGTAGTTGCCAAGCAGGTGATACTTCCAGCGCACAGGGTCGTGCAGCGTATGCACCCGCGCATTGCGCCAATGCCGGTCGAGATTGTGCGCTGCGCGGGTCGCGGCCGAACCGGCCAGGTCGAAGAGCTTCTCGCTGGCCTCCAGCGCGATCTCGGTCGTCAGGATCTTGGCTTCGGCGACGGCGGCCGAGGCCCGTGCGCTCGAGGCTTCCGTCACCGGCTCGCGCGCCACCTCGTCGAGAACCCGACCCGCGGCATAGAGCACCTCCTGCGCGGCATGGAGTTCGGTATAGAGATGGCCGATCTCGTGGATGATGGTCGGATCGTCGCTGGCCGACTGCAGCCCGGAATCCATCCAGGGGCGGGCATGATCGCGCACGAAGGCGACGGTGTCCTCGATCGCGCCCCTGGCGATGCCGGCGTCGATCGCCACCTGGATGAGCTGCGAGACAGGACCGGAAATGCCGGGGCGATCGGCGAGCTGCCAGACCGGGAAGACCTGCTCTTCACCGATGGCGACATCGGTGAACTCCACCGTGCCGCTCGCCGTCGTGCGCTGCCCGAAGGAGGACCAGTCGTCGATGACATGGACGCCGGCCCCGTCATAGGGCGCCCAGACCTGGACCGCGTGTCCCTCATCGTCGACGGCGCGGGTCGGAACCCAGTGCGCGAAGATTGCGCCCGTCGAATAGAAGCGCCGGCCCGTCAGCCGCAACCCGTCCGGCGTCCGGTTAAGCCGTGTCGTGCTGACATTGACGGCATTGCGGCCGCGCTCCGGCCCGGCATTGCCGATGCGATACCCCCGCAGGACATCGCCGTAGAAGCGGCGCTTCTGTTCCTCCGTGCCGATCTCGCGCAGCAGCCCAAGCACGCCGAACTGGTTCTGCGGGATCTGGCCGAGCGCCGAATCGGCGGCACAGAGGATTTCGAAGACCTTGGCGAGCGTGGCATAGGAGACCTCGGCGCCGCCATAGGCATTCGGGATGGTGATGCCCCCGAGGCCGCTTTGCGTATAAAGCTCGATTTCCTCCCAGGGCAGACGCCGTTCGCGGTCACGCTCCGAAGCGCCTACCCGGAAGGTTTCGGCAAGCGTCTCGGCGGCCCGGATCGCCTGCTCGTCGGTTTCGATGAGACGCGGCGGCCAGGGTGGGGAAGGACGGCGCGGCGCTGAATTGCCGGTGGTCGTGGTGGTCGAGCCCGTGGGGAAGGCATCGGTCATGGAAAACTCCCGAAGATAATGTCAGCGCGCCCGCAGGCGGCGGACGGCATGATCGCCGGCGAACTGCACGAGGCAGACGAGCGCGATGAGGACGACGATGACCATCGCCATGACGGTCGTATCGTAACGCTGGTAGCCATAGCGGATCGCCATGTCGCCAAGACCGCCGGCACCGATGGCCCCCGCCATGGCGGAAGCGCCGATCATGCTGACGATGGTGATAGTGAAACCGCCAATGATGCCGGGCAGCGCTTCCGGCAGAAGCACGTGGCGCACGATATGCCAGCGGCGGCAGCCGATCGCCTGGGCCGCCTCGATCAGCCCGCCATCAACCTCGCGCAGGCTGACTTCGGCGATGCGGGCAAAGAAGGGCGTCGCACTGATCGACAGCGGCACGATCGCCGCCCAGACGCCGATCGTCGTGCCGGTCACGAGCTTCGTCAGCGGCAGCAGCGCCACCAGAAGCACGATGAAGGGCGTGGCGCGAAAGCCGTTGATGAAGGCCGCCAGCACCCGGTTCAGGCGCGGAGCCTGGATAAGGCCGCCCGGCCCGGAGAGGACCAGAAACACCGCCAGCGGAATGCCGACCAGAAGTGCAGCCACGGCCGAGACGCCGACCATGACGACAGTGTCGAGCAAGGCCTGCCACAGGCGTTCAAACATCGCTGTCGACATAGCCCAATATCCTTGTTTCATGCGCCAGACCGTCCAGTTGAGACGGCCGGCGGATTTCGAACCGGCGCGCAGCGATCAGCAGCTGTCCGTGAACATGGCCGTCGATCCGGTCGAGCGCGCTTTGCAGCAACCGCACCGGCGTACCGATGGCGGCGGCGATCGCGGCGATATCCGGCTCCAGGCCGCCCTCGCCGGTATAGGACAGCGCGATGATCGCATCCTCTTTGCGGGCGGGATCGGGCTGGGACCGCAGCCCCCGCGCAATATCCTCAGGGAGATCGCGATGCAGCGGCTGCAGCAGGGCCCGGGTGGCGGCATGCTGCGGATTGCCGAAGACACGCCAGACCGGACCGGATTCGACCATGCGCCCCTGCTCCAGGACGACGACGTGATCGCAGATCTCGCGGATGACGCTCATCTCATGGGTAATCAGCACGATGGTGAGGTTGAGACGACGGTTGATGTCCTTCAGCAATTGCAGGATGGACAATGTCGTCTCGGGGTCGAGCGCCGACGTCGCCTCGTCGCACAGCAGGATCTCCGGATGATGGACGAGCGCGCGGGCGATGCCGACGCGCTGCTTCTGGCCGCCGGACAGGCGCGAGGGATAGACATTGTGCTTGTCCTGAAGCCCGACGAGCGCCAGAACCTCGGCGACACGCTCCTCGATCTGGCGGCGCGGCAGGCCGGCCACGATCAGCGGCAGAGCGACATTGCCCCAGACGGTCTTGGCGGACAGAAGGTTGAAATGCTGGAAGATCATGCCGATCCGCCGGCGCAAGGCGACCAGAGCATCCTCGTCATGGCCGCCGATATCCTGACCGTCGATCAGGACACGACCTTCGGTCGGCTTCTCCAGCCGGTTGATCGTCCTGATGAGGCTCGACTTGCCGGCGCCGCTGCGGCCGATGATGCCGTAGATCGCGCCGGCCGGTATGTCGAGGCTGATGCCCTGCAGCGCCTGCAGCGATCCCGCCGACGAGCTATAGGTCTTGCCGACCGCCTGGAACGCAACGGAACCCGGGCGGCGCCCGGGCTCGTCGCCCTGTTCCGGCGGGGCCGCCGGTCCGCGCCCCGAGCGAGGCGCGGACCAGGCGATATCGTTGTCGATTACGGCAGCCATGGCAGCGTATAGAGCTTGTTGTCGGAGCCGAAGGCCTTGTGGATGGCGTCGCGAACCGCCGTGGAATTCTGATAGAGGGCGACCAGCTCCTTCAGCGCCGGATTGTCGGCCTTGTCCTTGCGGACGGCAAAGACGATCGCGAACTGCTTGTCGTCGACGCCGGAATAGAGCAGGCCGGAGGAGGGATCGAAGGTCTTGGCGGCGACGATGAAGTGCGGATAGCCCTGGGCAAGATCGACGTCGCCGGTCACGCGTGCCAGCTGCGGGCCCTCGATTTCCTTGAAGGTCAGCTTCTTCGGATTGTCGGTGATATCGTCCAGCGTGCCCTTGAAGCCGACGCCGTCGCGAAGCTTGATGAGGCCGGCCTTCTGCAACAGCAACAGGCCGCGGCCCTGATTGACCGGGTCGTTGGCGATCGCGACCGTGCCGCCTTCGGGAATGCTGGCGAAATCCTTATGCTTCAGCGAATAGAGGCCGATATTGGCGAGAACGCCCTGGCCGACGCTGGTGAAATCATAGCCGCGTTCCTTGATCGCATTGTCGAGGAAGGGCTTGTGCTGGAAATAATTGACGTCGATATCGCCCGACTGCAGCGCGACATTCGGCGTCGTCCAGTCGCTGAACTCGACGATCTGGATATCGAGCCCCTTGGCCTTGGCCTCCGGAACGAGCGCCTCGATGGAATCGGCGTAGACGCCGGGCACGACGCCGACCTTCAGCGTGTCGGCAAAGCTCTGACCGGCAAGCAGCAGAACGGCGGCCGCAAATAGATTTGCGATGGAATGTTTCATCTATGTCCCCTCGATGGAAATGAGCGAGCAACGCTCAGTCGATGAAAGGATCATAAAGACGATAGTTTTTATGCACAAAACGCACTGTGCCAGAATCCGGAAAGGCCGTGCAAATTTATTCCGAAATATGCGATCTCATCGGAAAGTTTTGCGCCAATGCCTCCAGATACTCCCCGCCTCGCACCCTTCTTCATCGCCAGCCGAAAAATACCGGTCGGAAACGAGCCGGAATGAGGATCTCTTCTGCGAACATCAAACCTTCTTCCGGTTGTTACGATTAAGCGCTATCTTCGCCAAATGGGTGATGCTGTTCTTTCGTCGTTCGCATGAGAGTTGATAAGCTATCCGAAACTGGCCGGCACGGGCGCGCGGTCATGGCATCCCGTCAGGGATTGCCGACTTGCCGTAAAGCGGATCGCCATCAACCAGCCGACCACCGAAAGGAGCCTCGAACACGGCATATCGATCACGTGCGCTGCTGGGGACGCAGGTCGGTGAACTGGGGGAGAATGGGACATGCGAGCAACGGCTGAAAGCGGCGTTCTGCGCGCCCGCGCGATCGCGGGGACTTATGTGGTCATCCTGGCCTGGGATTTCCTTCCGGGACAGGATGCCAAGAAGACCGGACTGATGGGCTTTGCCATCCAGCGCGAGGAACTGAAGAACGGCGCGGTCGTCGAGCGCTATTGGATGACCGGCATCAAGCGCTTCAAGGACAAGGATCGCGGCCTGCCGCCGGGCACGCCGGTCAGCACGGCCGACCATCCGGTGCAGAGCTTCCAATGGGCCGACTATACCGCCGAGACGGATCACACCTATCGCTACCAGATCGTTCCGGTCTACGGCACGGTGAAAATGCTGCAGCTCGACACAGCCTCGTCCGTCACGGTCGAGATCGCCACCGAGCTCGAATATCTGCTGAACCCGGACAAGAAGAACGACGAGGCGCGCCACGACGTCTATTTCAATCGCGGCGTCATCGGCTCGCAGGCCTATGCCCGCCGCTTCGGCAACCGCATGCCCGATGCCGACAATCCCACCGCCGAGGAAATGGTGTGGCTCTCGCGCGGCCTCTTCGAGGCGCTGATCAAGTTCATCGGCCTCGCCGAAGACCATCGCTTCGGGCTGCGCGCCGCACTTTACGAGTTCCATTACCAGCCGGTCGCAAACGCCTTCGCCAAGGCGGTGGAGGCGGGCGCCGACGTGAAGATCGTCTTCGACGACGAGAAAACCTACAAGGCGGCGAACGAAGAGGTCATCCACAATGCCCGGCTCGACGAAATGAAGGTCGTCATTCCGCGCACGGTGACGGAGGGCATCCGCCATAACAAGTTCATCATCCTGCTCAAGGACGAGAAGCCGATCGCGGTCTGGACGGGATCGACGAATATTTCCGATGGCGGCATCTTCGGACATTCGAATGTCGGCCACATCGTCTGGAGCCCGGCAATCGCCGAGACCTATCTCGAATACTGGACGCTACTCTCGCAGAACCTGACGCCGACCAAGCTGCGGCCGAAGAACCGGGCACTGACGCCGCTGCCGCCTGGCAAGCCCAAGCCGAACAGCATCACGCCGGTCTTCAGCGCGCGCGACGAAAAGGATAGCAGCGAATCCCTGCAATGGTACGCCGACCGCATGGGCGAGGCGCGCAAGATTTCCTGCATTACGCTGGCCTTCAATCTCGACAAGGTCTTCAGCAAGGTGATCGCCCAGAACAATGACGTGCTGCGCTATATCGTCAAGGACGACGATCTCGGCGACGGCGAGATCATCGGCCGAGACCGCGACGTCCTCTTCGCCGCCGGCGGTCGGCTGGAAGCAGGCGCTTTGGCGAACTTCCTGACCGAGCGCGACAATCCGCTCAACAGCAACGATTACATCCACGACAAGTTCATGCTGGTCGACCCCTTGAGCGACGATCCGCTCGTCGTCAGCGGCTCGGCCAATTTCAGCCAGCCCTCGCAGCGCATCAACGACGAAAACATGATCGTGGTCCGCGGCGACACCCGCGTCGCCGATATCTATTTCGGCGAGTTCATGCGCATCTTCGACCATCACTATGCCCGCTATGTCGTCAAGAAACTCACCGAGGCCAACCGGCAGGACCCGGATGCCGGCTATCTCAAGGCGAACCCCGACGACTGGCTGCGCAGCCAGTTCGACGAAAAGAGCTACAAGGCCAAGCGGCGGCGATATTTCGTCGGTTCGTAGGGCCTGCGCCATTCCGCGCCTTTCGCAGCAAGCGATAGCAGCATAGATTGCGCCTACCGAAGTCCAGACAAGGCAGACGCTCCATGGCAACGCATCGCTTCGCTCCGACCAGCTATCATAACGTCATCGGCTCTCTTCCCCCGGCCCTGCATATCGCCGATGGCGATATCGTCATTACCGAGACGCTCGACGCTGCGGGCCATGACAAGGACGGCGTTCAGCGAGCCCCGAGGGGTAATCCGATGAACGGCCCGGTCTTCGTCGAAGGTGCCGAGCCCGGCGATTCGCTCAGGGTCGAAATTCTCGCCATGGTCCCGACCCGCGATACCGGCTTCACCGGCAGCGTCCTCGCCAGCAATGTCGTCGATCCACGCGACGTGCGTGCCTTGCCGCAGAGGGATAACGCGATCTGGACGATCGATCGCGAGGCCTTGACGGCGCGTCTTGCCGAACCGGTTGCCGGACTGGAGGATTTGATACTGCCCTTGTCGCCGATGATCGGCTGTTTCGGGGTCGCGCCGTCTCTCGGCCAGGCCATATCGACGGCGACCAGCGGCGAGTTCGGCGGCAACATGGACTACCGCCTGCTCGGACCCGGCACGACCATCTGGTTCCCGGTCTCCGCGCACGGAGCGCTTTTCTTCCTCGGCGACTGCCATGCCGTGCAGGGGGACGGCGAGATCGTCGGCACCGGCATCGAGACCAGTTTCGAGGTGAGCGTGCGGCTCAGCGTCGAGAAGAACAGGACAATCGTCTGGCCGCGCGGCGAAACCGCCGACGACATCTTCACCATCGGCAATGCCCGGCCGCTCGACCAGGCGCTGCAGCATGCGACCAGCGAAATGCTGCGCTGGCTGGAGGCCGATTACGGCCTCGACAAGACGGCCGCCAGCCATCTGCTCGGTCAGGTCGTGCGATACGATGTCGGCAATGTCTTCGATCCGGCCTATACGATGGCCTGCCGCGTGTCGAAGAACTGGCTGAAGCGGCGATAGCATCGCTGGACCATGCGTCAGCCGGCGTCCAGCGACTGGTCCCGGCGCTGATTGCGCGATACGTTCATCTCCTGACGCTCCTGCGCCATGCTGCTGACGGCGGCGCGCAATTGCGGATGACGCGACATGAACAGGTTGAAATCGCGCCGCTCCAGCACGAAGAGCTGACAGAAATCGACGGCGACCACATCCGCGGTGCGCCGCGCGCCCGTCAGAAGCGCCATTTCGCCGAAGAAGGCGCCGGCTCCCAGCGGGATTTCGTCATCCTCGAGCTGCACCTCAACCGCGCCGGAGGCTATGAAGAACATGCTGTCGCCGCGGTCGCCCGTGCGGATGACGCGATCGCCCGGAAGGGCCGACCTCGGCCGGAACAGCAGCAGCAGCTCTTCCTGCGAGCCCTCGTCGAGAGCGGCGAACATGGGGAACGTCTCGATCAACTGCTCGATCTCGAGATGATGCTGGCGGTCGCGCTCCTCGCGCTGCATGGCGATGACATCCAGCTGGTCGCGCAGGCGGTCGCTCCTCGACCGGCCATAACCGGAGGCAAAGCCCGGCCAGCGGCCAAAGACCCATGCCTCCAGCCGCTCGACGCCGATGAACACCAATGGATTGAGCGTGATCGACAAGATCGCGCCGGCAAGGATCAGGTCCTGCCCTTCGCGCGGCAGAAGACCCAGCGATACGCCGAGGCCGGCAAGAATGAAGGAGAATTCGCCGATCTGGGCAAGGCCTGCGGCGACGGCAAAACCCATGCTCGGCGGATAGCGCAACAGCACCACCACGCAGAAGGCGATCACGGCCTTGCCCAGGATGATGAGCGCCAGCGCACCGAGGATCATCAGCGGCTCGCGCACCAGCACCGATGGGTCGAACAGCATACCGACGGACACAAAGAACAGAACCGAAAAGGCATTCTGCAACGGCAGGGAATCCGCCGCCGCGCGATGGCTCAAATGGGATTCGCTCATCACCAGGCCGGCGAAGAAAGCGCCGAGCGCGAAGGAAACGCCGAATATCTCGGCCGCCCCGAAGGCGATGCCGAGCGCGATGGCGAGGACGGACAGGGTGAAGAGCTCGCGCGAGCCGGTGCGCGCGACCGAGGTCAGCAGCCAGGGGACGATCCTCGGGCCGATGAAGATCGCAACGCCGGCAAAGGCCGCCACCTTGAGGAGCGTCACGGCGATCGTCAGCCCGATCGGCCCCGTGCTTGCGTGGCCGCCGGCATCGGCATGGCCGCCGAGAACGCCGGCAAAGGCCGGCAGCAGCACCAGCGCCAGCACCATGGCCAGATCCTCGACGATCAGCCAGCCGACGGCGACGCGGCCATTGGTGGAGCTGACCAGATTGCGCTCCTCCAGCGCCTTCAGGAGCACGACGGTACTGGCGACGGCAAGGCTGAGGCCGAAGACCAGGCCGGCACCGATCCCCCAGCCCCACAGCGACGCCAAGCCGATGCCGAGAAGCGTGGCGATGGCGATCTGGCCGATCGCGCCGGGAATGGCGACGCCGCGCACGGCAAGCAGGTCGGCGGCCGAAAAATGCAGGCCGACGCCGAACATCAAGAGGATGACGCCGATCTCGGCCAATTGCGACGCAAGGGAAACGTCGGCGACAAAGCCCGGCGTTGCCGAACCGATCATCACGCCGGCAACAAGATAGCCGACCAGCGGCGGCAGATGCAGCCTGTCGGCGAGATAGCCGAAAATAGCCGCAAATCCGAAGCCGGCGGCAATCAATGCGATCAAAGCGACGTCGTGCGGCACTCCCGGCCCTTCCCGTTTTGCGGCGTTACCACCTCTTATTGCCTGTTCAGGCTGCCTAAAGCGCGGCGCGATCTTTCAGATTCGCGTCTTGCGCTTTAGGTCTTTGATTTTGCGCATGTCGTGAGCGCAAAACCGCTCAACACTTTTACGTGACATGCTCTAGCATCGCTTTTGCCGGGCCGTCTATGCCAACGTGCAAAGCGGGCGGAAAACGCCGCCCTGCCTGCGCAGGGCAACGTAAAGGCAGGCTTACGGATCGAGCACGATCTGCAGCTTGACGTCCGCGGGCCGGGCTTCGACGGCGCGGTCGAAAGCCTCGACGGACTGCTCGAAAGGGAAGGTCTCGGAAATGAGCGGTTTCAGATCGACGCGGCCGGACGCGATCAGCGCAATCGAACGTTCATACTGATGCGCGTAGCGGAAAACCGTCTCGATGCGGATTTCTTTCGTCGACGCCGTCGAGACGTCGAAGCCGACCGGAGCGACCGGAAGACCGACGGCGACGATGACGCCGCCCGGACGCGGCAGCTCCATCACGGTTTCCCAGGCCTTCGGCGAACCCGAGCATTCGAACACGACATCCGCACCCCAGCCATCGGTGAGCCGCTTGACCTCCTCGACCAGGTTGCTCTCGCGGATATTGACCGGGATCACCCCTTGATACTGGGCGGCGATATCGAGTTTCGGCTGGGCGAGATCGGCAACGATGGCGCGGGCGCAGCCGCCGGCAAGTGCTGCGATGGCGACCATGGTGCCGATCGGACCGGCGCCGAGCACGACGGCGGTGTCGCCGGGCGCGATCTTCGCCTTGCTCGCCGCCTGCATGCCGACCGCGAAGGGTTCGACCATCGCCCCCTCGGCAAAGCTGACATTGTCGGGCAGCTTGAAGGTATAATTGGCCGGATGAATGACAAAAGGTGTCAGCACGCCATGGATCGGCGGCGTCGCCCAGAAGGTGACGGCGGGATCGACATTGTACATGCCGAGACGGCTTGCCTTGGAATTGGGATCGGGAACACCGGGCTCCATACAGACGCGGTCACCGACCTTCAGATGCGAAACGCCGGCGCCGACCTCGACCACCGTGCCGGCCGCCTCATGGCCAAGCACCATCGGCGCCTCGACGACGAAGGGGCCGATGCGGCCGTGGGTGTAATAATGAACGTCCGATCCGCAGACGCCGACCGTATGGATCTTGATCCTCACCTCGGCCGGCCCGACCTCCTGCGGAAGGTCGATATCGCGGATCGCCAACTCATGCTGGCGCTCCAGCACCAAAGCACGCACCTTGCTCATCACATCTGTCCTCTTTCCCAAGCAATACCCGTTCCCGCACAACCGCGGAATATCTTCCCTTCGTTATATAGCCACGGCCGCCATCGTAAAACGGTCTTTCCGTCCGCGCCGGAGGCAAATTGCCTCGGCGCCTCGCAGGGCCAGGAGCATCCACAAATATCTTAATATTAGCATGTATTTTACCAATACTATTCTACGACAAATCATATTGGTAATATTGACTAGCGCTCCATTTGTTGGCCTCTTTAGCGGGCACGGAACAGGAGACGCTCAAGATGGTATATGACTGGACCGGCCAGCGCACCCGCCGGATAAGAATGCTGCGCACGGCGAGCATCGCATTATTGCTCATGCTGTTCATCGCAATTCCCGCAGTACTGCTACACTACGACCTCATTCAGTATCATTATTGATCCGCCGCGCGGAAATGCTTGCGCCTGACCATCCCTATCCAAGGAGACCGGTCAGGCCGATTTTTTCGTACTAGCCTTCGGTTTGCGCGAGACATTGTCGCCGGCCTTCGGATCGAGCGACAGGCAATCGAGAACGGCCAATAAAGCGATAATCCCCAGCATGACGAACACCAAGCGAAAGTCGATGGCGGGAATGCCGGTCAAGGCCAGCGGTGGGGTGATCACCTGGCTGATGCGGATACCGATGGCACCGACGGCGATCCCCATTCCCATGGTCAATTGAAAGGCGGTGCTGAACAGCGTGTTGGCGCCGGTCATCTGCTTGGGCGCGATATCGGCGAAGGCGATCGTGTTCAGCGCGGTGAAATGCATCGAGCGGAGCATGCCGCCGATGAACAGCACCGGCACGATGAACCAGAGCGGCGTATCGGGGGAAAACAGCGCACAGGCGGCGATGAAGATCGCGTTGAGAATGCCGTTGACCACCAGAACCGGCTTGAAGCCGAAGCGCCTGAGGATCGGCGTCGTGCCCGGCTTCATGGCGAGATTGCCGGCAAAGACCGCCAGGGTCAGCATGCCGGCGTGAAAGGCGCTCAATCCGAAGCCGACCTGGAACATCAGCGGCAGCAGGAAGGGCACGGCGCCGATGGCGATGCGAAACAGCGAACCGCCGGCAATGGTGACAGCGAAAGTCGGCTGCTTCAGCCCGGAGAGATCGATCAGGGGATGCTCGCTACGCCGGAAATGGAACAGCGCACCGGCAAGCAGCACAAGGCCGGCACCGACATAGGCCCAGGCCTCCAGCCAGACCGGATCGGGCCGGCCGATCAGCTCCAGGCCATACATCAGGCTTGCCAGGCCGAAACCGCTGACGGCGAAGCCCGTCCAGTCGAAGGGCGGACGTGCGGCGCTCTTCGTCTCGGGGATCAATATGAGCGCATAGACGAAGGCCACGATGCCGAGCGGCAGGTTGAGAAAGAAGATCCAGCGCCAGCTTGCATGATCGGTGATGAAGCCGCCGAGTGGCGGCCCCAGGATGGGCGCCACCAGCGCCGGCCAGGTGATGGTCGCAATGGCCGAGATCAACTGGTCCTTCGGCGTGTTGTTGAGAACCACGAGACGGCCGACCGGCACCATCATCGCGCCGCCGATGCCCTGAAGAATCCGCATGGCGACGAAGGAGCCGATGCTGTCGGCCAGGCCGCAAAGGACGGAGGCCAGCGTGAAGATGACGATGGCGGAGGTAAAGACAAGGCGCGCGCCGAAACGGTCGCTGATCCAGCCGCTGATCGGGATGAAGATGCCGAGCGTCAGGAGATAGGCGCTCATGCCGATATTGAGATCGACCGGCCGGGCGCCGAAGGATGCGGCCATCTGCGGCAGGGCGGTGGCAATGACGGTGCCGTCGAGATTTTCCATGAAGAAGGCGCCGGCGACAAGCAGCGCGATCGATAGCGGCCGGGAGCCGGACATCCGCTTCGTCTCGTCCCCCGGTGCCGACATATCGTTCATTTCCCGCTGCTCCGAATCCACCTCACGGCTAAAGCATGTAGCGCGCCGGCGCCGTTTCCGATAGGAGAAATCGTCCTACCATTCACCGCTGCGATCACGTTTGGCATGACGCCCCGCGTGGCGATGTGACGGCCCGTCTCCTCGGCATGGCGCACCCGCATCTTCGCGTCCGCCGGGTTTTCGCAACCAAGACGTTTAATCGCGCACCAGTAGGCACGCCTGTGTTTGTCGTGTTAGGATTTTCCGCCGTTGCATGGCGCAATGAGAACGACCGGACCGAGATCGACCCACTAGGAAACCCGCGGCGAACGAGCCAAGACATCAGCGTGAAGCCAGCCTGAGTGCCTACAAGCTGACAATTTCGCTCGTATCGCCTCTGCGAACAGACATGAGAGCCCCAATTGATGAAACATGGCATTGATGCAACGATTGCCCCGGCGACCCCGATATCGAAACTGATCGTCACGCAGTCACCCTTCGATGCCTATGTCCGCAAATATGGCACGATCCCGCGCCGCGGCGTCTTCGGCTATTTCGTCCACGAGCTCGGCCGCCGCATCGTCGGCGGCACCTATCCGGTCGGCACGACGCTGCCGAACGAGCCCGATCTGGTGGAACAGTTCGGCATCAGCCGCACCGTCATCCGCGAGGCGATGAAATGTCTGGCCGGCAAGGGATTGGTGGAGATCAAGACCCGTGTCGGCACCCGCGTCAAGGAGCGCTCCAACTGGCATCATCTCGATACCGACGTCATGGTCTGGTACTACGAGACCGGGCCGTCGGTGGAAATCATGCGCGCGATCAAGGATCTGCGCCGGGTGCTGGAGCCGGAGGCGACCGCGCGCGCCGCCACGCGCGGCACGGACGAGGACATCGCCGCCATCGCCGCAGCCTATGAGGATCTCACGACGACCATCGGCGACATCAACGTCAATGCCGATGCCGATCTGCGGTTTCACACAGCAATCTTCGCCGCCACGCACAACATGATCTATGCGCAGCTCATCGACTTGATCGCCGTCGCCATCTACGCCAACCGCACGCTGTCGAGCCATGACGAAGTGGCCGAGGGACAAAAGCGTGCCCTGCCCTATCACAAGGCTATCCTCGACGCGATCGTCGCCCGCGACCCCGACGCGGCGCTGAAGGCCTCGCATCGCCTGCTCGATTCCTGGCGGGTCAGCCACTACGATTTCTGAGCCGGCCCGAGACCGAGGCACGGCATGGGACAACAAGACCCGGGGCCCGCCCGCAGCCTTCAATGCGTCATCGCTTCCTGTGCATCCGTCTTCGACATCTGCCGGCGGCCGGCATCATGGGTCACCGGGATGAGCCAGATGGTTGCGAAGGTCAGGATCGCGACGGTGGCGACACCCCAGAAGGTCCAATGCAGGGCCGCGTCGAAGATGCTGCGGATTGCCGGATCGGCAGCGAGATCGGAAAGACCGCTCGGCTGGTTCAGCACCTCATGCAGCTTGACGGCGAGATCGCCGCTGCCGAAATGGACGATGCCGATATTGAGGATGGCGCCGAGCACGGTCGCGCCGAGCGTGCTGCCGAGGCTGCGCGAAAAGATGATCGAGGCCGTGGCGCTGCCGCGCATCGACCACTCCACGCTTTCCTGAACCAGCACGGTGCTGCTGAGGCTGATGAGGCCCATGCCGAAGCCCATCAGGAATGAACCGACCCCCGCCAGCACCGGACTGCTGTCCGGCGTCAGCAGCAGGAGAAAGATCGAGCCGAAGGGCAGCATGACACTGCCGGCGCGCAGCGTCATGCGGATGCCGAAGGCGCGGAAGAGCCGGCTCGCCAGCATCACCGCCAGCGGCCAGCCGACGATCAGCATGGTCAGCGTGAAGCCGGCCACCAGCGGCGTGCGTCCAAGCACGCCCTGCACATAGATCGGCAGGATGGTCGTGAGCCCGATCAGCGCCATGCCGGCCAAAAGCGTGGCCACGTTGCTGGTGGCGATCAGCCTGCGGCTCCAGAGTGCGATCGAGATGATCGGCTCGGCCGCCCGCCGCTCCTGCCAGATGAACAACACGCCGCTCATGAGGAAAAGGGCCGCCAATGGAGCCAGGACGCCGAGCCCCGCATTGGCTTCGGTCAGGATGACCAGCAGCGAGACGATCGATATGGAAAACAGGATCGTGCCGAGATAGTCGATCCTGACCTTGCCCGGCGTGACCTGCTCGTGCAGGAACAGCATGAGGCCGATGATCGTCAGCACGCCGAGCGGCAGGTTGAGCCAGAAGATCCAGGCCCAGGAGAGGTGATCGACGATGATGCCGCCGGCGAGCGGCCCGATGACGGCCGAGACCGCCCAGACGCTGGCAAGCGCGCCCTGCACCTTGGCGCGTTCCTCGAGCTTGTAGAGATCGCCGACCACCGTCATCGTCACCGGCTGGATCGCGCCGGCGCCGAGACCCTGCAGCAGCCGGAAGACGATCAGGGAGGCCATCGACCAGGCAAAGCCCGCCAGCGTCGAGCCGGCCAGAAAGATGAGGATGCCGCTTATCAGCACCGGCTTGCGGCCGAAAATATCCGACAGCTTGCCGTAGATCACCGTCGTGGTGGACTGCGCCAGAAGAAATGCGGAAAAGACCCAGCTGTAATAGGTGAAGCCCCCGAGCTGGCCGACGATGCGCGGCATGGCGGTGGCGACGATCGTCGCCTCGATCGCGACCATGAAGGTCGCCAGCATGATCGAGACGATGACCAGCGGGCGTCTGGAACGATCGACCGTGGTGGACATGGGCATTCCTTTCTGACGGTTCCAGCCCGGTGTGAACACGTGCGGGCCGTCAAACGGCCACGGGCGAACGATCAATTCCTGGGGTCAATATCGGCGGGGTAAGAACGGCAGGGCTTTGCCCGGCGCAATCATGATGATAAGCATTGCATAGTTATGCCTGCAGATGTCAAGCATTTGACAGGATCGAGCGTAATCCGGTGCGCACGTGCCGTCGGGACGAGGGGCATCCGGCAAAGCCGGATCACCATACGCCGTTATGCAGCGCCGTCGCCTCCTCGCACAGCATCGGCCCCACCACCTCGACCTTGCGCTGTCCCGCCTCGAAGACCACCCGGCAGGGCAGGTCGAGCGTCGGATTTTCCGGATGGTTGCCGGTGATCGCCTTCAACTGGCTTTCGCTCAGGCCATAGACGACACGCCCGACGCCGGCCCAATAGGCGGCGCCGGCACACATGGCGCAGGGTTCGGCCGAGGTGTACATCGAGCATTGCACCAGAAAGCCCGGCGAATATTGCTGCGAGGCCCTGGTCATCAGCACACGCTCGGCATGCCCGGTCATGTCCTGCGTCGGATTATAGGCGTTTTCCTGCTCCATCAGCACGCTGCCGTCCGGTCCGACCAGAATGGCCCCGAACGGATGATTGCCGTTCACGCGCGCCCGCGCCGCCACCTCGAAGGAGCGGCGCAGGAAGACTTCGTCGTCGAGAGCTGCGGTCATGGTGCTTACCGTCGATGAAACATGATACCGCAGATTGCGCGATGCTCGCGCAGCTGGCAAGCCGGTATTTGAGAGCGGGATGCCCGCCGATATCAGGCGAGGCTCTCTTCCAGATTGTCGAGGATCGAGTTCCAGCCCCTGGTATGGCCCTGCCGCGCCTCCTCGCTGCGGAACTTCACCTGCTTCAAGGTGATTTCGGTCGTATCGGGGCCGAGTTCGGCAAGATCGATGGTCACCACGCTGTCATCGAGCGAATAGGGCGACTCCCAGGTGAAGGCGAGGCGGGAATAGGGATCGATCTCCAGATAGGTGCCGGCATGCGGGATTTCCCGCTCGGCCGTCACCATCACGATCGAAAACCGGCCGCCCTTGACCGGATCGGTCTTGACCTTGGATGGCGCTGCATCTCCGGTCGGCGGGCGCATGAATTGCGCCAGCATTTCGGGGGAAAGCCAGGCATTGAATACTTTCTGCCGCGATGCCGCGATCTTGCGGCTCACTGTCAATTCAAGCTCAGTCATCTCTGTCATCCTTCGAAACGAGTAGGTTCTCCAGCGCCGACAGGCGCAGGTCCCAGATCGACTTGAGTTGCGCGAACCAGCTCTCAGTCAGCCTCAGCGGTTCGAGCTCCGCGGCAATGAAATGCTCGCGGCCCAAGGTTCTGCGGGTGACGAGACCGGCTTCCTCCAGCACCTTGATGTGTTTGGAAACCGCGTTCAGCGACATCTCGAAATGAGCGGCAAGCGCCGTCACTCTCAACGCTCCCTCCTGAACAAGCAGCGTCAAGATTTGTCGCCGGGTGGTATCGCCGGCGGCCTTCAGAATTCGTGACAGCGCATCGTCGTCCATTTATTCACCCATATGGTTGAATATATAATATCGCGCCATATAGTCAACCATATGGGTGAATATTTTATCCATTGCATCGGAAAATAAAGCGAAACCCCATCCGTCGTTGTCGACGGATGGGGCCAGACTTCGAGCTGGGTGCGATATGCCCGGGATCGCCGGGCCTACGGCCGATGGATGGCTGATCCGTCGGCTTTGCCGGATCAGCGATGCCGGAGCCTTGCGGATTACAGGATCAGAATTCTTCCCAGTCCTGATTTGCCGTCGCAGCATTTCCATTGAAGGATCGTGCGAGTTTTGCCGACAATTGGCGTGCCGGGGATGCGGTCGGGCGGCTTGAAGGCGAAGCCGGGGCCGGAGGCGAAATGAGGGTGGGGATCGAGGCGGTCGCTGCCCGCTGCGACGACCCGGCCACGCCGATATTGAACTGGCCAAGAAGCTGGAACAGGGCATCCGCCTCCTTGGCGAGCTTGTGCGCCGCCGCCGTCGTCTCCTCGACCATGGCCGCATTCTTCTGCGTCCCCTGATCCATCGCGTTCACGGCCGTATTGACTTCCTTCAGCCCCGTTGCCTGCTCTCTCGCGGCCACGGCGATCGCGCCGACATTGCCGTCGACCTGCTGCACCTGACCGACGATCTCCTGCAGGGCCTTGCCGGTTTCTCCGACCAGCGCGACGCCGCTGGTGACGTGGCTGTTGGAGGCGTGGATCAGATCCTTGATCTCCTTGGCCGCCTTGGCGGAGCGCTGCGCGAGTTCGCGCACCTCCTGGGCGACGACGGCAAATCCCTTGCCCGCGTCACCGGCGCGCGCGGCTTCCACGCCGGCATTGAGCGCCAGGAGATTCGTCTGGAAGGCGATCTCGTCAATGACGCCGATGATGTTGCCGATCTCGTCTGCCGAAGCCTCGATCTTGCCCATGGCCTCTATGGCGTCGCGAACCACGGAGCCGGAGCGCTCGGCATTGTCCTTGGTCTTGCGGACAAGCTGCCCCGCGTCCTGCGCGCGGTTGCTGGAATCGGTCACGGTGGTGGTGATCTCTTCCAGCGCGGCCGCCGTTTCCTCGACGGATGCGGCCTGCTGCTCCGTACGCTTGGAAAGGTCGTCGGAGGCCGAGCGGATCTCCTGCGCCCCCGCAGCGATCGCGCTGGCGTTTTCAGCAACCTTCTGCATCGCGCCGCGCAGCGTCGTCACGGCGCTATTGAAGTCGCCCCGCAATTTATCGAGCGAGGGAATGAAGGGATGGGTGATCTGCCGGGTCAGGTCGCCGTCGGCCAGGGCCTGCAATGCGTCGGCAAGCTGATTGACGGCCTGGTCCGTTTGCGCGGCAAGCGCGCTGCGTTCCTTTGCCTCGCCTTCGAGCTTGTGACGCTCCGAAAGAGCGCGTTTGGCTTCCGTATCCGCTTCCCGCTCCGCCTTTGCGGAAATGGCGTCCCGCAGTGCGGCGACCGCGCGCGCGAGCGTGCCGATCTCGTCGCCGCGCGCCTCCAGGCGATGGTCTCCCTCAAGATGACCCTCGGCCATGGCCTTCAGCGATTGCTGAAGCTTCGCCAACGGACCGACAATCGTGCGGGCGGTGAAGGCGGCGGCAATGATCGACAGCAGCGCCGCGACCCCCAAGGCGGTGAAGGCCAGGGATCTGAAGCCGCTCGCCGTGCCGCGGACATCCGCACCGACGGATTTGTTCAGGGCCTCCTGGTAGTCGATGAACTTGTTGATCGCACCGAGCCATGCAACGAAGAGCGGGCGGGCCTCGTCCAGCAAGATCTTGCGGCCCGCCTCCGCCTTGCCATCGCCATACTGCGCGATGATCTCGGCGACCAGCGGATTGGTTTTCGCCTGAATGCCGGCGATCTCAGCCAGAATGGCCTTCTCTTCGGCAGACGCGCCCGCCGGAGAGGCGATCATGTCCGCCATGCGCTTTTCATTTTCGGCGTAGGCCGCCGCCAGCTTCTCGATCCGGGCCACGGCTTCCTTGCGTTCGTCCTCGGATGTGACGAGAGCGACATCGCGTATGGCGATGGCTCGATCGTGCACGCTTCCGCGATAGTTGATCGCATAGCGCTGCTTCACGCTGTTCACGTCGTTGATCGTGCCCAGATTGCTGTCGATCTTGTCGACCTGGCCGGACGAATACACGGTCAGGGCGACCATCAAGGTCGTAAGCGCGATTTTCGGTTCCTTGTGATGTAAAAGGGATTGCGGCCGGTTGCGTCCACCATCTGGGTTGCGGACGCAATCCTTGCGTAGCAATAGGCTCAAGCTTTGGTGAAGTTGAAGGGCAGC
>JASGEG010000514.1:0-4793 GCA_047606605.1 Rhizobium sp. | reverse complement strand
TTTCGTCGAAATCCGCCTATGGGGCGAGGAGCGGATGGATTTCCTGAGACGCTTCCTGCCCTATGAGCGCGGTCTTGCTTCCCATGACACGCTCAACGACGTCCTCAATGCGCTTGACGCGGAGCTGTTCAAAGCCTGCTTCGTGTGCTGGGTGGACACCTTGCGCGACAGCGATCCGGACATCATCGCCATCGACGGCAAGACCTCACGGCGCACCCATGCACGGGCGCAGGGGCGCGCGCCGCTGCATATGGTCTCGGCCTGGGCCAGCCGTCAGCGCCTGGTGCTGGCTCAGGAAGCGACCGATGCCAAATCCAACGAGATCACCGCAATTCCGCTGCTGCTGGAGCGGCTGGAACTGACCGGCGCTCTCGTCACCATCGACGCCATGGGCACCCAGACCGCCATTGCCGAGACCATCGTCCGGCGCGGCGGCGACTACCTCCTCGCCCTCAAGGCCAACCGACCGGCCACCCATGCCGATGTCGCCGCCTTCTTTGCCGATCCTGCGCCCCATATGATCCAACAGGACGACATCACCGTCAAAAACGACCATGGCCGCCTTGAACAGCGCCGCCATACCATCTGCCACGACGTCGACTGGCTGTGGTCGGATCGACGCTATCCGGATGAACCCCGCTTTCCCCATCGCGCCATGATCGGCATGGTCGAAAGCCGTACCGAGCGCGACGGCAAGGTCGAGACCGAACGCCGTTACTATCTCTGCTCGGCCAGGCTCGGTCTCAAGGCCTTCGCCGCCGCCGTCCGGGCGCATTGGGGCATCGAAAACCGCCTTCACCGGGTGCTCGACGTCGTCTTCCATGACGATCTCGCAAGACTGCGCACCGGCTTCGGACCCCAAAACATGGTCGTAGTCAAACATATGGCCATGAACCTTATCCGAAACCCAAACGATAAGAACAGCATCAAGGTCCGCAGAAAAAAAGCAAATCTAAATCCCGACTACCTCCAAACCATCATCGATCCCAAACAAAATTAACCTGAAGCGATTGCCCTGGCCTTCGGTAACCTTGCCGTAGACATTTGCGGCGATAAGGTCGTGGTTCCGCCACTCTGGCGGCCGCCGGGCGGATGATGCGCCCGTCCTGTCGAGAACGAAGGTTACGGGTGATCCGATGAACGTTTCCGATACCCCGCCTTTCCGCCTCCGCCGCTTTCTCTTCGCCTCGCTTGCCGCCCTGGCGGGCCTCCAGCCGCTGATTGCGGAAGCCGCCCCCTGCTTTCGCGGCATCAATCTCGCCGGCGCCGAGTTCGGCGAAGGCCGGCACGATTACGGCAAAGACTATATCTACCCGTCCGGGGAGACGATCGCGCATTTTGCGGTGCTCGGCTTCACCTCGGTCCGGCTGCCCTTCCTGTGGGAGCGGCTTCAGCCGGCGCTAGAGCACCCCTTCGATGCGCCGGAAGAAAAGCGGCTAAAGGCGGCGGTGGCCGCCATCAAGCAGAGCGGTATGGGCGTGGTGCTCGATCCGCACAATTATGCCCGTTACGGGGGCAAGCCGGTCGGTTCGACGGCGGTGCCGGACAAGGCCTTCGCCGATTTCTGGGGCCGGCTGGCGAAACTCTTCGCCAACGATCCGGACGTCACCTATGCGCTGATGAACGAGCCGCACGATATTTCCGCCATGCAATGGCTGAAAAGCGCCAATGCGGCGACGGCGGCGATCCGCAAGGCGGGCGCGAAGAACCTCGTTCTGGTGCCCGGCACCGCCTGGACCGGCGCCCATAGCTGGCGCTCCGATGCCTATGGCGGGGCCAATGCCACGGTGATGACCGGGTTCGTGGATGCGGGCCGCAACTTCGCTTATGAGGTCCATCAATATCTCGACGGCGATTTCTCCGGCACGAAGGGAAGCTGCGAGCGTGGGGCCGATGCGGTGGCGGCGCTTGAGGATTTCACGCTGTGGCTGCGCAACCGCGGAGCGCGCGGCTATCTCGGCGAGTTCGGCGCGCCGGCCGGGGCGGCGTGCATCGCCGCGCTGAAGGACATGGTGGGCGTGATCGAGGCGAACCGCGACGTGTGGACCGGCTGGGCCTACTGGGCGGCTGGCGACTGGTGGCCGAAGGACGAGCCGCTGAACATCCAGCCGTCGGACGGTCGCGACAAGCCGCAGCTTCAGGCATTGCTGCCGGTTCTGAAGGACCGCTCCAAGGCGGCGCTCACCTGCCCGTCGCTGGAGCGCTAACCGGTTCGTGCCTCCGGTGAAAGATACGATCCGTCATTTTACGCTGTAACTGATAAGAGGTTCTTAAAGACTGCCGGGTTAGGAAGTGGCTTCGTCCCTTGCCAAGGGCCGCACCTTCTCAGAGATGAATTCTGGCCCATAGTGTTGCGTGTCGGTGATCCCTAGATCCATAAGCGTTTCCAGCCCGACGGAGCGGTCCCCGGCCGTGGGGCCGCTGATCGTCCATGTCGTTCGCCAGTTCCATCCGAACCGCGGCGGCCTCGAGGACGTGGTGATGAATATCGAGCGGTCGCTTGCCGGCCGGGGATTTCGCGTACGCGTCGTCACCCTCGATCGGCTGTTCGTGGCGCCCGACCAGCGTCTGCCGGCCCGCGAGGTGCTGAATGGCATCGAGGTGGGGCGGATCGGCTGGAAGGGATCGAGCCGCTATCCGCTGGCGCCCGGCGTGTTCCGCTATCTGGCCGATCTCGTGCATGTGCATGGCGTCGATTTCTTCTTCGACGCGCGGGCGCTCGGCTGGCCGCTGCATCGCCGCCCGATGGTGGCGACCACCCATGGCGGCTTCTTCCACACCGGCAAGCACGCGCTTATCAAGAAAATCTGGTTCCGCACGCCGACGCGGCTGTCGTCGTCCGTCTATGCCCGCATCGTCGGATGCAGCCGTTCGGATGCCGCGCTGTTTGCGAAGGTGGCGCCCGGCCGCAGCGTGCTGACCGAGAACGGCACGGATATCGCCAAGTTCAGGGATTGCGCCAGCCGCGTTCCGGTGAAGCGGCTGGTGACCATCGGCCGTTTTTCACTCACAAGCGCATCGACAGGCTTCTCGATGCGCTGCAGGTCCTCGTCCGCGACGATGCCGGCTGGCAAGCTCGACATCATCGGCGTGCCGGGCGAGGTCTCGCTGGCCGAGGTCGAGGCGATGAGCGCCGGCCTGCAACCCGTGCTGCAGGCCAACGACGCCTATCGCCTGCTCGTCGAGCGGTATCCGGCGATCGCGCTGACGGATTTCTCCGATCCGGCCGGGGCGGCGGCGGCCATTCTCGGTGCATATGCGGGGCTTTCGACTGGCGGGCAGGCGCAGCGGTCGGCCCTGGTGAGCGAAGCCGATTCCTACTCCTGGGACCGGGTGGCAGACCGGTATCTGGAGGTTTATCACGACGCGATGGGGCGCGTCCCTGTTTCCGAGGGAAAACGCCTTTGAAGAACGTGCTTTTCGTGACCGGCCAGCACTTTGCCGATGCTCCGCGCAAGGTGGACCTGCATTTCCTGGCGGATGCGCTGAATGCCGATGGCGGCCGCGCCGATTTCCTGTCGCTGAGGCTGAGCCTCGCCAGCCGGTTTTCCGATGACGGCCGCTGGACCTATGCGCGCTCGCGCGCCGTCAACCGCTGGGTAAGACTCGGCGAGGGCCGCGACGAGTTCATATGGGTGAGCCTCATCCATCCCTTCGCGACGCGCTCGGCCGGGATCAACCGTCTGAGCGGTCTGTTCTTCCGCCATTACGGCCATCTTCTGCCGCAGGCGGTGCGGGCGCGCCTGCCCGGCTACAGCCATATCCTCATCGAAAGCGGCATCGCCGTGCTGCTCGCGCCGCTGATCCGGCGTCTGGCGCCGAAGGCCCGGCTGATCTACCACGCGGCCGATCAGTTGGAGACCATCGGCGCGCATCCCTGCTTCCGCGAGGTGTGGGAGGCGAGCCTCCACCAATATGACGCGATGCACATTCTGGCCGAGGCGCAGCGCGCCGACATGGCGGAGGAGGTGCCGGTGCTGTTCCTGCCGCACGGCATCACGACGGATGTGTTCGACGCCGCGACGCAAAGCCCCTATGGCGCCGGCCGGAATGCCGTCAGCGTCGGCGACATGCTGTTCGACGAACAGGTGCTGGCGGTGCTGGCCGAAGGCAATCCCGACTGGACGTTCCATCTCTTCGGGCGCAAGGCGCGGCTTGGCCGGCCTTTCGCCAATGTGGTGACGCATGGCGAGGTGCCCTTTTCCGAGATCGCCGCCTATATCCGCCATGCCGATATTGGCATCGCCCCCTATCGCAACGCGGAAGGGGCGGATTATCTCAGCCGATCCAGCCTGAAGATGATCCAGTACACCTATTGCCGCCTGCCTATCGTCGCACCGGCCTTCGCGGCGGTGGGGCGGCCGCATGTGCTGGCCTACGATCCGGGGAACGCCGCCTCGGCGCTCGAAGCCTTTGCCGCGGCGGGCGCGTTCGACCGGGCCTCCATCGATACCAGCCGGGCGTTGAGCTGGCGGGACACTGCCGCGCAGCTCTTCGCCTGAGACCGGGTGTGATTCAGCATCGCGAAACGACCCCACCGGCGTAAATGATTACAAGGAGTTATAATGCGTATCGGCGTCGGGACCCCATGCGGATTGACACGCTACGAGCGGCGATCCATCCTGCTGACCGCAAATCAGCCTTTTGGCGAATGGAACAAGGTTTTTCCAGAACCAAGCATGGCAGACTGCCCCAATTATCGACGGGGTGGTGCATTATGTGACGATCGTAAGGTAGGCCATGCGCGACGGACAGGTTCTAGAGACATTCGGAGGGGCCTGTCCGTCGCGCCG
>JASGEG010000513.1:0-8240 GCA_047606605.1 Rhizobium sp. | reverse complement strand
GATATTCGTAAAATTTCTCGCGGGAGCCTTCGAGGCTCGGCGGATGCACGGCGCGGCAGTAGACGGCTTCCGGCAGCGTGTCCATCAGGTCGTAGAAACGCGTCGTCAGCCGTCAACTGCCGCGCCGTGCATCCGCCGAGCCTCGAAGGCTCCCGCGAGAAATTTTACGAATATCTGACCGGCTATCTCGGCGGCCCGCAGCTCTATATCGAGAAACGCGGCCATCCGCGCCTGCGCAGCCGCCATTTCGTCGCCGCCATCGGCCCGGTGGAGCGCGACGAATGGCTGCTCTGCTTCCGCCGCGCCATGGACGAGACCATCGAGAACGAGAAGCTGCGGGCGATCGTCTGGGAGCCCATCGAACGGCTCGCCTTTCACATGCAGAACAGGGAATAGGAATCATCATGAGCCTCAGCGCCACAATCCGTCCGTTCACCCTGTTTGTCGCCGGCCTCCTCGGCGCCGCCGGCGTGGCGCTCGCGGCCGCCGCATCCCATGGCGGCGACACGCATTTCCTCGGCTCGGCCTCGACCATGAGCCTGGCGCATGCCCCTGCCCTCCTGGCGCTCCATGCCGGCTATGACCGCATCCGCACCGCGCCATTGGCGGCGGTCCTGCTCGGATTGGGAACGCTGATCTTCGCGGGCGATCTCGTCAGCCGCCATGTCTTCGGCAGCTCGCTGTTTCCCATGGCCGCGCCGACCGGAGGGATGGGCATGGTGGCGGGATGGGTTGTTGTCGCGCTTGGAGCCTTCTTCAGGAAGAGGACGGTGGGAGTTTGAGGCGCCGCAAATTCGGGGCTTTATCTCGCCCCGGTGGTTGAGATAGGCGCCACCCAGGCATCAAACCCCGGCGACCACATTGAACCCTTCGAACTGCGGCGGTCCCCAGTAGAGCGCCTTGTTGTCGCCGGCACTGCGGTGTGCCGCGCGGAAATTCTCGGATTTCGTCCAGTTGAGGAAATCCTCCTCGCTGCGCCAGAGCGTGTGCGACGAAAACAGCGTATAGCCTTCCTCGACATTGGCGGCTCCGCGCAGAAGGCGGAATTCCACGAAGCCGGGAACCTCGCCCAGGCGGGAATCACGGTCTTTCCAAACAGCTTCGAAAGCAATCTCCGAACCGATAACGACCTTGAAACGGTTCATGGCGATATACATGCAGGTTCTCCCGGCGATCAGACCTTCTTGCGGCGATCGACAGTCTTGCCCGGGAGAGGCGTAAAGGCAATGACATTCGTGCCATCGCGCGCCGTAATATTCGGCATATCCGGCGATAGATCCGATCGCTCTCCCGGCAGGCGCACCTGCCAGGATGGAAAGGCCGTCACGTTGGGGGCCCGCCGCTGCTCTTCGGCGCGGCGCATCAGCAATTCATAGAGTTCCGGCACCAGGCCGTCACCGTTCTGCGCGGCCAGCTTGTGCAGGCCGATCATCATGAACCCGTCAGGGCCTTTGTCGTTCATCGGGAGGAATCTCGTTCGTTCATCGTCGTCAGCGCCCGCTCCAGGCTCGACTTGCTGCCGTTGCGCAGGGGAATGAAGGCCTTGCCGAACTTCTTGCAGCCGGTCTTCACGCGCAGGCAGGCATCGTGGCTGATACAGTCGATCGGGCAGAACACGCAGTCGACGGAGGGCAGAACGGTATCGATGCGCGACACCGCCTCGCGCAGGCCGCCATCATGATGGATCAGCTCGGCGCCGAAATTGCTGGCGATCTGACGCAGATGCGCCACCTGGCAATCCCGGCCGCCGACATAGAGGAAGCTACGCCCGTCGAGACTGGATTTTCCGGAAGCTTGCGCCGGCGCCTGCACCTCACGGCTCCCGCGGCCCAAATCCTTCTTCCCCTTACGCGCCATGCATCACCCGTTTGCTGGTTGCTCTCTCGCGCCCGATTCCGTCGAGCGCGAGGCGACCATATTAAACATGAGTTTTGGAGTAAAGTATAAAGTTGAGGATTTTTATCATATTTTGTCGCATCTACCTTCCAG
Source organism: Rhizobium sp. (assembly GCA_047606605.1). GTDB lineage: Bacteria > Pseudomonadota > Alphaproteobacteria > Rhizobiales > Rhizobiaceae > Rhizobium. The sequence goes on along the minus strand of JASGEG010000513.1, from coordinate 6,251 downwards.
CGCGACACCTCGACCCGACCGGCAAGGCGACACCGCCTGGTTCTCAAGACAACGGACGCAACTATCGCCCGGTCACCTGCACTTCTTGTGTAAATGTCCAACTCGGCTTGCCCCATTCCGGGGGCAGCGGCGGGAATGGCGCGGCGCGCCGAACGCCGCTGGTAACGGCTTCATCGAGCTCGGGAACGCCGGAACTCCGCGCAACGGAAAGGGAAGCCAGGTCGCCATTTGCGCCGATCGTTAGACGCACACGCACTGTTATACCCTTCTCGTATTTGGATGACAGACGGACAGCACGACGAATGCGAGATTGAATCTTTCCCGGATAATTGGCGACGGCCGCGCTACCCGAGCCCGTTCGACGGGCATCTACTTGCGAAGTCGTATCGGATTGCGCAGTCTCTGTTCCCTCAACAGATCCCCTCCTAGAATCCTGCTCGCTCTCGCCCTTGGAGCCCGACTTCGCCTTTGCCACCTTCGGCACCGCCTTCTTGACGATTTCCTTTGGCTTCGCGACCGGCTTCGGCTTTTCGACCGGCGTTACGACCTCGGGCGTTGGCTCGACGGGCTGCACGGCCTGTTCCGGCTGTATCACTGTGGTCTCGGCAGGCGCCTGCGTTGCCAGTATTGGCGGCTGGTCGGTCGGCGGGATCGTCTCCGCCATCTCGGTCGGCTGGACCTCCGTCTCCGTCGGCTGGACGGCTTCCGCTTCGACGGGCTGAACATTTTCCGGCGTGATTTCCGTCGGCTGCACCGTTTCCGGCGGCACGGCCTCCGCCGTCACCTCTTCGGGTGGCTGTTCCGGGCTCTCCTCGCCCGCCGCCATCTGGTCGGCATCTGAATTGCCGATCATGACGACACTGACGGTATCGCCGGCCTCCTCCTGCGCCTCTTCCGGCGTCGCGACGATGGCCACGAGCAAGATGGCGACCACAGCCGCATGAAACAGGAAAGAACCCGCGCTGGCGAAAGCCAGCCGCCCCATGCCGCCAGCCGCCACTGCCTGCGGCCGATCCGGTGACGCCTCCATCGGCGGAGCCTCGCCCGTTTCGGCGGGTAGCGGCTCGCTTGGATGCTGGGGAAAGGAGCCGATCTGGGTGAAGCGGCTGTAATGCGATACCGCCTCGGCGGTCGGCGGACGTGGCAGGCCGTCGAGACCGGCCAGTTCATGGCCCGGAAGCACGCTCGGATAGTTGTCATTCAAGTCATCGCCGGAGCGGCGGCGTTCGATGGAAACCTGGACCGAGCGGCGTGCCATGGTCTCAGCCTTCGAATGGAACGGACAATTGGGAGCGCGTCGTCAGCGCAGCCTTGCAGGCGCCCGCCGCCGGACCGTCGCAGACCGGCGTATCGTTGACGATGATGCGGCTGACGCTCTCGCACTTCACGCCGGGCATATCGAATTGCCGCACCCGCTTCTTGCCGACCGGCAGGTCGCGAAAATCGAGGACGGTGACGCGGTCGACGGCGTTCTTGTCGTTGAAGAAGGCAAGCTCGAAGGAGATCTTGCTGATCGGCGTCCCCAGCTCGTTTTCGGCGACGAAGGTCATCATGCAGCCCTTCTGCGAGGGCACCAGCGCATTGAGTTCGACGTCAAGCTTCTGTGCGCTCGCAGCCGGCGCGGCAGCGGCCGCATCCTGAGCAAAAGCCGGGATAGAGGATGCCATGGCAAACAGGCCGCCGGCGGCAACCGCCAGGATCGTCTTCGTCAACATCAGCAATCACTCCCGAACTATCTCTTGGCGATCGCGGGCCGAGCATTGGATGCCGACGCGCACCACCTTAAATTTTAAACTTGACTCTAACAGTCTTCTATTGCGTCTTTAGGAAACCATGAGTATGTGAGTCAAGATAAATCTGGCCGGAACAGAGCCGGTCCCCTATGAATTTTCAGACAAAACCAAGCAGATGATTGCTGAGAAAACCCCAACGCAGCGGGTGCCGCCGGCGGCCGTACCGCAAATTAGAATGGTCGAGAGCACGGATATTTTCCGCGGCCAGACCGAAATCATGATCAAGCATGAGGGCGTCATCTACCGGATGAAGATCACGCGCCAAGGCAAACTCATTCTCAACAAATAGGCATAGCAGATGACCGAGACGACCCGCCCCACCCCCGCCGACATCCGCGCCTTCCGCGCCGAGAATGCGACAATGCGCGAGCGCGATATCGCAGCCCGGCTCGGCGTTTCCGAAGCGGCGCTCGTCGCCGCCGAAGTCGGCATTTCCGCCATCCGCATCGATGCCGACGCCAATCGGTTCCTGGAACGCATCGCCTCGCTCGGCGAGGTCATGGCGCTGTCGCGCAACGAAAGCGCCGTCCACGAGAAGATCGGCGTCTACGAGAACATCAAATCGGGCGTGCAGGCCGCCATCGTGCTCGGCGAGAATATCGATCTGCGCATCTTTCCGACGCGCTGGGCGCATGGCTTTGCCGTCACCAAGACGGACGAGGCGCAGACGCGGCTCAGCCTGCAATTCTTCGACAAGGCCGGCAATGCCGTGCACAAGGTGCATCTGCGTCCCGCCTCGAATGTCGAAGCCTATCACGCCATGGTCGCCGCGCTGCGGCTCGAGGACCAGTCGCAGGATTTCCGCGAGGATCTCTCCGGTTACGACAATGGCGAGATCGACGGCGATATCAGCCGCGACGAACTGCGCGACCACTGGAGCCGCATGACGGACACGCATCAGTTCTTCGGCATGCTCAAGCGGCTGAAGATCGGCCGGCAGGCGGCGATCCGCGCCGTCGGCGAGGACTATGCCTGGAAGCTCGGCCCCGGCGCGGTGGTCGAGATGATGCAGGCCTGCGTGCGCGAGGGCCTGCCGATCATGTGCTTCGTCGCCAATGAGGGCACGGTGCAGATCCACTCCGGCCCGATCTTCAATGTCGCGACCATGGGCCCATGGGCCAACATCATGGACCCGACCTTCCATCTGCATCTGCGCCAGGACCACATCGCCGAGACCTGGGCCGTGCGCAAGCCGACCAAGGACGGCCACGTCACCTCGCTCGAAGCCTACAATGCCAAGGGCGAGATGATCATCCAGTTCTTCGGCAAGCGGCAGGAAGGCTTCGACGAGCGCCGCGACTGGCGCGCCATCATCGAAGACCTGACCAGAGCCGACGCCAGCGTTGCCGCCTGAGGATCGAACCATGAGGATGTTGAAGAACGTCAAGCGCATCCGGCTTTGGGAGATCGCGCTGACCGCCGTGGTCATGATCCTGCCGCTGATACCGGCAAGCCCGATCAAGGGCGGCTACGGCCTCGTCCAGCGCGCCCATGCGGCCGAAGCGGCGAAGATCGACACCTCGCGCCTCGTCTCGGTCGGCGGCGACGTCACCGAGATCGTCTACGCGCTCGGCGAGGAAGGCCGGCTGATCGCCCGCGACAGCACCAGCACCTATCCGGAAGCGGCGCGCAAGCTGCCCGATATCGGCTACATGCGGGCGCTGTCGCCAGAAGGCATCCTGGCCGTCAACCCGACCGCCATCATCGCCGTCGACGGCTCCGGCCCGCCGGAAGCGCTGACCGTGCTGCGCAATGCGAGCCTTCCCTTCGAAACCGTGCCTCAGACTTACGACCGCGACGGCATCCTGAAAAAGATCGAGGTTGTCGGCACGCTGCTCGGCGTACCGGACAAGGCAAAGGCGCTCGAGGGCAAGGTCGCCGCCGACCTCGACGCCGCCATCGCCAATTCCGGGAAGCGCCCACAGGCCGAGCGCAAGCGCGTGCTCTTCATCCTGAGTAACCAGAACGGCAAGATCCTCGCCTCGGGCGACAAGACCGCCGCCGACGGCATCATCCAGCTCGCCGGCGCCATCAATGCCGTTTCCGGCTTCTCCGGCTACAAGCCGCTGACGGACGAAGCGATCATCGAAGCCAAGCCCGACGTGATCCTGATCATGGATCGCGAAGGCCCGCTGTCGATGAAGGATGAAGACCTGCTGAAGCAGCCGGCGATCGCGCTCACGCCCGCCGCTGGCAGCAAGGCGATCGTGCGCATGGACGGTCTGCATCTGCTCGGCTTCGGACCGCGCACGGCCGGCGCCGTGCGTGAATTGAACGCGGCGATCTACGGAGGCTGACATGGCGCTGAGCGAGGTCGTGCCTGGGCTCAAGCATATCTCCCATGGGACCAGCCGCCGTGAAGGCGACCGCACCGCGCTCGCGCTGCTCGTCACGTCAGGCCTCGTCATCGCCTCCGTCTTCGCCTTCGCCTTCTCGATCACCGTGGGTGCGTCGGACGCCTCGATCATCGATGTCATCGCCAGCCTGGCCGGCCACGGCGCCGAGACCGCGCTCAGCGGCCGCGACCGCATCATCATCTTCGACATCCGTCTGCCGCGCGCCATCCTCGGCTTCCTGATCGGCGGCGGGCTCGCCGTCTCCGGCGCGGTCATGCAGGGCCTGTTCCGCAATCCGCTGGCCGATCCGGGCCTGATCGGCATTTCCGCCGGCTCCAGCCTCGGTGCGGTCGCGATGATCGTGCTCGGCGCCGGCATTCTGGCGCCGGTGGCGTCGCTGTTCGGCATATTCGCCCTGCCGGTCGCCGCCTTCGTCGGCGGCCTCGCGACGACGGTGTTTCTCTACAGGGTGGCGACCCGACATGGGCAGACGTCCATCGCCACCATGCTGCTCGCCGGCATCGCCATCGGTTCGCTGGCGCTGGCCGCAACCGGCCTGCTGATCTACATGGCCGACGACCGGCAGCTGCGCGACCTCACCTTCTGGAGCATGGGCTCACTTGCCGGCGCCACCTGGAGCAAGATCGCCGCCGCCGGCCCCATCATCGTCCTCGCCCTGCTGCCCCTGCCCTTCATGGCGCGCGGGCTCAATGCGCTGACCCTCGGCGAAGCCGCCGCCTTTCACATGGGCGTATCCGTCCAGCGCCTGAAGAACATCGCCATCGTCAGCGTCGCCGCGGTCGTCGGCGCCTCCGTCGCCGTCAGCGGCGGCATCGGCTTCGTCGGCATCATCGTGCCGCATGTGCTGCGCATGGCGATCGGCCCGGACCATCGTTTCCTGTTGCCGGCCTCCGCCCTGCTTGGCGGCTCGCTGCTGCTCGTGGCCGACGTCGCCGCCCGCACCGTCGTTTCGCCGGCCGAACTGCCGATCGGCATCATCACCGCCGGCGTCGGCGGACCGTTCTTCCTGTGGATGCTGCTGCGGCAGCGCTCGCGGCTCAGCCTGTGAGCCGCCGATGATCGATGTCTCCGGCCTTTCCGTCCGGCTTGCCGGCAAAACCGTCGTTCACGAGGTCTCTTTCGTCGCCGAACCCGGCACGCTGACGGCGATCTGCGGGCCGAACGGCTCGGGCAAGACGACGATGATGAAGGCGATCTCCGGCGAGCTTGCCTATCGCGGATCGGTGCGGCTCAACGCAGCCGAGGTCGCGAGCCTGCAGCCCTGGCAGCTGATGCAGATGCGCGGCGTGCTGCCGCAGGCGAGCTCCATCTCCTTTCCCTTCAACGTCCGCGAGATCGTCCGCATGGGATTGACCACCGGACGCAACCGCCTGCCGGAACAAGCAGAGCGCATCGCCGCCGAGGCGCTCGCCTCCGTCGGGCTCGCCGGTTTCGAAGGCCGCTCCTATCAGGAGCTTTCCGGCGGCGAGCAGCAGCGCGTCCAGCTTGCGCGCGTGCTTTGCCAGATTTCCGAGCCCAAGATCGACGGCAAGCCCTGCTGGCTGCTGCTCGACGAACCGGTCTCCAGCCTCGACATCAGCCACCAGTTGACGATCATGTCGCTCGCCCGGCAGTTCTGCCAGCGCGGCGGCGGCGTCATCGCCGTGATGCACGACCTCAATCTGACCGCACTGTTCGCCGACCGGATGCTGCTGCTCAAGAACGGGCGGCTGCAGGCCTCCGGCCCCGTCGCGGACGTGCTGACCGATCGCCATCTGGAGGAGGTCTTCGGCTGCGCGCTGCGGGTCAACCGCGTTCCCGCCGACGGCGCTCCCTTCGTTCTCGCTCATAGCGCACTCGCCGGCTGATCCTCGCCCAGTGCCAGGACTGGAACCTTTCGTTGCATCGCCGCGTTGAAGAATAGTGATCCAGATCAACCATCTGCGCACGCAAAGGCGCTATGTCTGGCAACATCCGTGACGAACGACCGGCGCATTTTTCCAGCACCGGCCGGAGACGCCAACGACGCAAGGGAGCAAGACCATGGCCACATCCATTTTCCACTCTGCAAAATCCAAGCGCAACGGCAGCAACCTGCACGACATCGAGACCAGCATCGAGG
>JASGEG010000512.1:0-16711 GCA_047606605.1 Rhizobium sp. | reverse complement strand
CTCGCGGGAGCCTTCGAGGCTCGGCGGATGCACGGCGCGGCAGTTGACGGCTTCCGGCAGCGTGTCCATCAGGTCGTAGAAACGCGTCGTCAGCGCCCGCACGGTCTGATCGCCGCCGATCGCCTGGTAAAGTGTGATGGTCTCTTCGCTCAAATGCCGGTTCCCATTCGCTAAAGCGCATCGCGATCTTTCAGAGTCGCTCCCTGCACTTCAGGTCTTTGATTTTGAGCATGTCGTGGTCGCAAAACCGCTCTACGCTTTTGCGCGACCTGCTTCAGGCCCTACATGGCAATTCGTAGCGGCGATCGCAACGGCTGACGGCGCCATGCGGCGTTTCGGCGCTGTTGCGCCTCATCTTGACGGCGCCAGGCTGAAATTGTCGCTTTCTCCTGGGATGAGTTGCAGCGGCCAGATCACGGTTCGGGGCCGGTCGGGATAGAAGTGGCCATAGGCGGGCATGGTGGCGAGCAGGGTTTCGGCGAGCGCGACGCCAAGATCGCGCAGCGACATGCGGAAGCAGGTCAGCGCCGGCTGCAGGAACTTGGCGCGCGGCTCCTCGCGAAAGCCGATGACGGCGAGGTCGCGGCCGGGAACGATGCCGGCCTCGCTCAGCCGGCGATAGAGGCCGATCGCCATCAGTTCGTAGATCAGGATCACCGCCGTCGGCCTTTCGGCGATCCGCAGCAATGCGTCGCCGACATGATAGCCGCCCTGTTCGGTGGTTTCGGCGCGGATGACCAGCGACGGGTCGTAGGCCATTCCATGCCGCTCCAGGGCGCGGCGGTAGCCCTCCAGAAAGATATAGCCGAGATTGATCTCGCCCAACGGCGCGGCGATGGCGATGCGGCGATGGCCGTGGGCGACCAACCGGTCGACGGCGCAATTGACGACGCCGTCGAAATCGAGGTCGATCCAGGAGGACGTGCCGCTCGAAAGGCTGCGGCCGAGCGAGACGAAGGGGATCTTCGCCTTGGAGAGCAGGTCGATGCGCTTGTCGGTGCGTTGCGTCGCCGAGATGATCATGGCGTCGACGACGCGCCTTGCCACCATCCGCTTCAGATATTCGTAAGGGTCTTCGTCGCTGGGGCAGGGCAGCATGATCAGGTCGAGCTTATGGCGGCTGAAGACGCTTTGCAGGCCGCGCGTCACGCCAAGGAAGAAGTTGTCGCTGTCTTCGACGATGTCCTTGTTGGACTCGATCATCAGCCCGATGACATTGGTCGTTCCCTGCCGCAGCGCCCGCCCGGATTGATTGGCGACGTAGCCCAGTTCCTCGGCAGCGGCGAGCACGCGCTTGCGGGTTTCCTCGTTGACGTCAGGCTTGCCGTTCAGCGCACGCGACACCGTGCCGATGGAGATATCGAGATGTTCGGCAAGCTGGCGAATTCCCTTCATCGACTGCGATTTTCCTCCTGGCCGCATTTTCCGTGTTTCTCCTCTATTGACACAGGAAAATCTTTTCGCATAGGGTCGTAAACGTTTACGGAATGCGTGTCACGAGGAGTTTTGACACCGTTCGCTGGAGGAAATCGTGAAATTCAACGCCATTCTGTGCGGGTGCGGAGCTATGTCCAAAGGCTGGCTCAGGGCCATCGCCTCGACGCCGTCGCTCGCCGAAACCATCGAGATCGTCGGCCTGGTCGATCTCAATCGCGCGACAGCCGAGAACCTGGCAAAGGAATTCGGGCTGGAAGAGGCTGTCATCGGTTCGCAGCTTGCCGAGGTCATCGCCGCGACCAAGGCGGATCTGGTGTTCGACGTCGTCATCCCGGCCGCCCGCTTCGGCGTCGTCTCGACCGCGCTGAAGGCCGGATGTCATGTCTTGAGCGAGAAGCCGATGGCGACCTCGCTGGAGGAGGGTGCCGCCCTGATCGATCTCGCCGCGAAGGCAGGGCGGGTGCATGCCATCATCCAGAACCGCCGCTTCATCTCCGGCGTGCGCCGCATGCGCCGTTTCATCGAGGAGGGCGCGATCGGCGAGCTCACCGGCATCCATTGCGATTTCTTCCTCGGCCCGCATTTCGGCGGCTTCCGCGAGGAGATGGACAATGTGCTGCTGCTCGACATGGCGATTCACACGTTCGATGCGGCCCGCTTCGTTTCCGGCAAGGTGCCGCTTGCGGTCTATTGCATCGAGAAGAACCCGGCCGGCTCCTGGTACAGGCATGGGGCTTCGGCGCATGCCCTGTTCGAATTCTCGGACGATGTCGTCTTCGGCTATCGCGGCTCGTGGTGTGCCGAGGGCAAGCGTACGAGCTGGGAGAGCGAGTGGCGGCTGACCGGCAGCAAGGGCATGCTGACCTGGGACGGCGAAGACAGTTTCGAAGCCTCGGTCGCTGGTCGTGAGCCCGGTTTGCTGCGCGGTTTCAGCCCGATCGATGTTCCCCCGCCGAGAAACGAGGATGAGACGCATGGCCATGCCAGCGTCATCGCCTCTTTCGTCGAGGCGGTGAGGACGGGCCGGCGGCCGGAGACCGAAAGCAGCGACAATATCCATAGCCTCGCCATGGTCCTCGGCGCGATCGAAAGCGCGAAAACGGGCCGTCGTATCGAAATCTAAGCATAAGGACAGTGAGATCATGACAAATCCGGCCAAGGCCATCCGTATCGGCACGATGATCAGGGCGACCAACGAGGATGCCGCGGCAGGCATCGCCAGGATCGCGGATCACGGCTTTGAGAGCTTCGAACCCTTCTTCTGGCAGACAACCAGGGGGCAGAATCTCGCCGAACTCGGCAAGCGCTGCCTCGATACCATCGGCGACCGCGACATTACCATCTCGACCCTCGGCATGTTCGGCAATCCGCTCGAGAATACGGAGCTCGACCAGCAGACGCTGCAGGGCTGGAAGGATTGCATCGACAATGCCCACCATTTCGGCGCCACCTGCGTCGCCGGCTTCACCGGCCGCATCCGCAACAAGCCGCTGACCGACAGCCTGCCGCGCTACAGGCAGGTCTGGAGCGAGCTTGCCAAGCGCGCTGCGGACAAGGGCATCAAGATCGCCTTCGAAAATTGCGCCATGGACGGCAACTGGGCGACCGGCGACTGGAACATCGCGCACAATCCCGATGCCTGGGAGCTGATGTTCAACGAGACGCCGGACGACAATCTCGGGCTGGAATGGGAGCCCTGCCATCAGATGGTCTATCTGATCGAGCCGCTGCCGCAGATCCGCAAATGGGCGAGCAAGATCTTCCACGTCCACGGCAAGGACGCGACGATCCGCTGGGATGTCATTCGCGAGCACGGCATCTTCGGCAAGGAGAAGTTCGTCTTCATGCGCACGCCCGGCTTCGGCGACAGCAATTGGACGGACATCATTTCCGAATTGCGCCTGGCCGGCTGGTCCGGCTCGATCGACATCGAAGGCTGGCACGATCCGGTCTATCGCGACGAGCTGGAGATGACTGGCCAGATCCACGGGCTGAACTATTTGAAGAGAAGCCGGGGTGGCGATTTCGTCGAATAAGGCCGGTTCCTTAAATCTGAATCGATTTAAGGGAAGAGTTATGCGTTAATTCAGCGGTCCGGGCCGGTACGAGGCTTAGGGCTGCCAGGCATCGAAACGGAGGAGTGTCGCGATGCCCAAGAGATCCGCCCGCCTGCGGGCGAGCGGACGAAAGCAAACCAAGAGGAACACGCCGACGGCATCGCGAGCCATGCCATCGGACTGACATCGTCACGGTTCGCATGGTGGAGGAAAATAGATGAACATGTTTTCGAAGCTGGCGATCACCGCCGGCATGTCGGTTCTGCTGGCCGCCGGCGTTGCGCAAGCCCAGAGCAAGACATTTAACGTCTGGTGGTACGAACTGCCCGACACGCCTCAAGCCAAGGCATGGACGAAGGCGCTCGGCGAATTGAAGGCCAAGCATCCGGACATCAACATCAATTTCGAACAGAAGACCTTCGAGCAATTGCAGAAGGCCGGCAGCCTCATCCTGAACTCGGACCAGGCGCCGGATGTGCTCGAATATAACAAGGGCAATGCGACGGCCGGCCTCGTCGCCTCGCAGGGGCTGCTGACGCCGCTTGACGACGAATTCAAGACGCGTGGCTGGGACAAGATCCTCAACGAGACCAACACGCAGCTCAGCAAATACGACGAGAACGGCATTTACGGTTCCGGCCCGATCATCGGCATCCCGGCCTATGCCGAATTCGTCTCCGTCTTCTACAATATCGACATGTTCGAGGCCAACGGCATCAAGGTGCCGACGACGCTCGATGAGTTCGAGGCCGCCCTCGACGCTTTCCAGAAAAAGGGAATTACGCCGCTTGCCTACGGCACGGTGGATTCCAACGCCCAGCATCTGGTCTACACCCTAGCCTTGACGCAGGCCGACGATACCTGGGTCAAGAACTATCAGGGCCTCAAGGCGCCGCTCGATACCAAGCCCTTCCTCTTCGCCGCGCAGAAGGTCGTGGATTGGGTGAAGAAGGGTTATATTTCCAAGGATTCGACCGGCCTCAAGGGCCAGGATGCCGCAAACGTCTTCTCTTCCGGCAAGGCGCCGATGTTCGTCAGCGGCACCTGGAACAACGGTAATTTTGCGAGCACGATCAAGACCTTCAAGTGGAGCCAGTTCGTCTTCCCGACCCCGAAATACAGCACGGGTTCGACGGGCAGCATGTTCATGGTGCCGAAGAGCGCCAAGAACAAGGATCTTTCCTACGAGTTCATCGACCTCGTGCTGAACAAGCAGAACCAGAACGAGCAGGCCAATCTTGGCGGCGTTGCCATTGCCGCCGACCCGGCAGCGATCACCGACGCGGTCGGAAAGCGCAATGTCGAGCTCTTCAACGAGATCTCGGGCAAGGGCGGCCTCGGCTTTTATCCGGACTGGCCGGTCCCCGGCTATTATGAATTGCTGATCCAGGCGACCACCGGCCTGGTGAACGGCTCGGCGACCCCGGAACAGTTCGCCGAGCGCCTCAAGAAGGCCTACGACGACGCGCAGGCGGCGGCTCAGTAAGTCTATCGGGCAATTCAAAGCGGCGGGACGGCTTTGCGCCGTCTCGCTGTCTCGGACTGGAGGAATTCGATGGAGAAGTCCCAAAACACCGGCCGGGCGGGGTATTACCTCTACATGATCCCCGGAATGCTGGGGTTCGGCCTGCTGGTGCTTGTCCCCCTGATCGCCAATTTCGCGATAAGCTTCACCACCTGGAAGGGCGGTGTCATCGCCCCGAAATATATAGGGTTTCAGAACTACGAGCGGCTGCTCGCGGATGCGGCCTTCTGGGGGTCGATCCAGCATACGCTGCTGTTCATCATCTCGATGACGATCGTGCCCATTCTTCTGGGGCTGGTGCTGGCGGCGGTGCTGTTCGACTATATCAGCGCGCAGTTCAGCGAGGGCCTGTCGAGCTTCTTCCGCGCCGGCTTCTACCTGCCGCAGATCCTGCCGCTGACCGCCGCCGGCGTGCTGTGGGGATGGATTCTCAATCCGATCGGCATCATCAACGCGGTCCTGAAGGCGATCGGTCTCGATTTCATGGCGCGGAACTGGCTGGGGGATGCGAATTATGCGCTCTGGGCCGTTTCCGCCGTCATCGTGTGGATTCAGGTCGGCTACTGTCTGGTGGTCTTCATGTCGGGGCTGGCGCGCGTCGATCCCTCGCTCTACGAAGCTGCCGAGCTCGACAATGCCAGCTGGTTCGGGCGTTTCCGCTACATCACGATCCCGATGCTGATGCCGGAAATCTTCGTGGTGGCGCTCACCACGCTGATTGCCGCCCTGAAGGTGTTCGCGCCGATCTACGTTCTGACCGCCGGCGGGCCGGACAATGCGACGACCGTGCCGTCCTATCTGTCCTATTATCATTTCTTCACGACGAACCGCGTCGGCTACGCGGCGGCGATCGCGACGCTGCAAACCGCCATGACCATCGTGCTCGGCATCGTCTTCCTGCGCATGCAATCCAAACAGACAGAGGGAGCACATTGAGATGACAGCGACGGTTTCCCTCTCGTCCGAGGTTGCATCGGACATGCATTCCGATCATCACCAGAAGAAGGGGATCGCCCGCTGGGTCGTCCTCGCCATTCTCCTCGTCTTTCTGGCCGGCACGCTCTTTCCCTTCGTCCTCGCCGCCTTGAACGCGATCAAAACCCCCTCGGACTATGCGGAGAACGGCCCGCTTGCCCTCCCGCACAGTTTCGACCTGAGCGCGCTCAAGAGCTTCTGGGTGAATGTCGATTTCACCCGCAAGCTCATCAACAGCATCGTGATCAGCGGCAGCACGGCCATTCTGGCCGTCGTCCTCAGCCTGCTCAACGCCTATGCCATCGGCATCGGCCGCGTGCGGGGCGGCAAGGCGCTGCTGGTGCTGCTGCTGATCTCCATCATGGCGCCGCAGGAGGCCCTGATCTATCCGTTGTACTATATGTCCAAGCAGGTCGGCCTGTTCGATTCCATGCTGTCGGTGATCCTGATCATCGGCGTGCTGCACACCGCCTTCGGCACCTATCTGCTGTCATCGGTCTTGAGCACATTCCCGCGCGAGATCATCGAGGCGGCGCAGATCGACAATGCCAGCCGCTGGCAGATCCTGTGGATGGTGATCGTGCCGGTGCTCAGGCCGACGCTGGCTGTGCTGGCGACCTTCTTCTTCATCTGGACCTGGAACGAGTTCCTGATCCCGCTGGTGTTCCTGGTCTCCAACAACAACCAGACGGTCTCGGTCGCCATGGGCGTGCTGTCGGGCGCCAATACGTCGGACCCGACGGCGATCGCGGCGGCATCGCTGCTCGGCGTCACGCCGACGGTGATCTTCTTCCTGATTTTCCAGCGCACGCTGACGCGCGGCGTGGCGGTCGGGGCCGTCAAATAGACGAGGCCGAAGACCTCCGACATCCCCGGGCCATTGGTCGGGATGCCGGAGAGATCAAGCAAAAGCGGCAGTCTGATGAAGTTCAATTCTTCCGGAGGAGGAAAAAGTGGCAGGAATCAATATCAAATCCGTCACCAAGCATTTCGGCGCGGTCCAGGTTCTCAACGATATCGACCTGACGATCGAGCGCGGGGAGTTCGTCGTCTTCCTCGGCGGGTCTGGTTGCGGCAAGTCGACCCTGCTCAGAATGATCGCCGGTCTTGAATCGATCACCAGAGGCGAGATCTGGATCGGCGGCCGGCGTGTCGACCAGCTTCCGCCCGGCGAGCGCGGCGTGTCGATGGTGTTCCAGTCCTACGCGCTCTACCCGCATATGACGGTTCGCGACAACATGTCCTTCGGCCTCCGGAACATCAAGACGCCGAAGGCGGAGATCGACAAGCGCATTGAGGCGGCGGCGAAGATACTGGAAATGCCGCATCTGCTCGACCGCAAGCCTTCGGCGCTGTCGGGCGGCCAGCGCCAGCGCGTCGCCATCGGTCGCGCCATCGTGCGCGAGCCCGATGTCTTCCTGTTCGACGAGCCGCTCTCCAATCTCGATGCCGGCCTGCGCACCCGCACCCGCGTCGAACTCGCGCAATTGCACGAGCGCTTGGGCGCCACCATGGTCTTCGTCACCCACGACCAGGTGGAGGCGATGACGCTGGCGGACCGGATCGTGCTCTTGAACAACAAGAAGATCGAGCAGGTGGCGACGCCGGTGGAGATCTATACGCGCCCGGCCACGCGCTATGTCGCCCAGTTCGTCGGCTCACCCGGAATGAATTTCGTCAATGTCGCCAATGTCGACGTGGCGGGCGGCGTTGCCACGGCCGTGCTTCCCGACGGCTCGAGGATCAAGACGTCGATCCCGCTGAAGGGGGCTGCGGGATCGGAGCTGACGCTCGGCATCCGGCCCGAATATCTGGTGGCGACGGCGCCGGAGCGGGGAGACATCAGCGGCACGGTCGAGACGGTGGAGCGGCTGGGCGACCGGTCGCTCGTGCATGTCCGGCTGAAGGACGGCTCCAAGATCATCGGGACCGACCCGGGCATGAGCACGATCAGCGCGGGTGCGCCGATTGCCTTTGCCGTGGATGGCCGGAAGCTGACGATCTTCGACCAGAACGATGTCGCACATCATGCGGTGAGCTGAGGCGATCTGTCGCTCGCCTTCGCGTGAAAGCCGGCATTGACGAAACCGTCCAATTGGTATGTTATGTCGCCATGTCTACTGCGCACCATAGAAAAAAGCAGCCCCTGGTCGTCCGCCGGCAATTACTGGAGGTGGCGGCGCGGCTTGCCTCCGAGAAGGGCATGGTCGCGGTGACGTTCGATGCGGTTTCGGGTGCATCCGGCGTCAGCAAGGGTGGGCTGCTGCATCATTTTCCGAACAAGAATGCGCTGCTGGAAGCCCTGTTCGACAGCCTGATCGCGCAGCTGGACGCGGCGATCGAGGAGGCGATGCGGGCAGATCCCCTGCCGCATGGCCGCTTCACCCGCGGCTACCTGCATGCCTGCCTTGCCCTGCGCGACAAGCCGCAGGAGACAAGGGATTGGGCGCAGGTGACGATGGTGTTGCTCAGCGAGCCACATCTGCGGCAGCGCTGGCACGATTGGGTGCGCGAGCGCAGCGAGGAATATGTCGGTACCGATTCCTCGGTGGATGCGGCAATCGTCAGGCTGGCGACGGACGGGCTGTGGCTTGCCGACTTGCTCGGGAGCAGCGATCTGGACGAGAGCGCTCGTGTCAAACTGGTCGAACGTTTGATCGAACTGACACAGCTTTAGAGTATTTCCAGGAAAAATGCGCAGCGGCTTTCCGTCCGCGACTGCGCAACAATAAGGACATCGAGAGGCTTAGATGACGAACGGCTTGGTCTACGGGATGCTGCTGGTGGCGATCGTGCTGGAGGTGCTCGGCACGACGGCGCTGCAGATGTCGCAGCAATTCACCCGTCTCGGCCCGTCGATCGTGGTGCTGCTATGTTATGCCGCAGCCTTCTATTGCCTGTCGCTCACCCTGCGGGTGATCCCGGTCGGCATCGCCTATGCCATCTGGAGCGCGCTCGGCATCGTGCTGATTTCGGCCGTGGGACTGGTGTTTTTCCGCCAGAAGCTCGATCTGGCCGCCATCCTCGGCCTTGCTCTGATCATCGCCGGCGTCCTCGTCGTCAACCTCTTTTCAAAATCCGTGTCGCACTGAAAACACAGGTGTTTCCCGATGCTGTTTTTGCCTTTGTCAAATCGCTTCGGACGGATTATGTCTTGCGCTGGAAGGCCGAAAAAGGTTTGGCGAACGCCCGTTTTCCAAAGCGCTTTGGATAACCTAACACGCTCAATTTCAATGGTTTTAGAGGAGCATTGTAATGACCATACGCACCGTCGTTTGGGGGGAGAATATTCATGAGCAGACCAACAAGGTCGTTGCCGAGATCTATCCGGAGGGCATGCACACCACGATCGCCAAGGCCCTGAATGCCGATGCCGGCATCCAAGCAACCACTGCAACGTTGCAGGAGCCGGAGCACGGCCTCAGCGAAGCGCGGCTCAAGGACACAGATGTCCTGCTATGGTGGGGCCACAAGGATCATGGCGCAGTCAACGACGAGATCGTCGAGCGCGTCGCCCGGCGTGTCTGGGAAGGCATGGGCCTGATCGTGCTGCATTCCGGCCATTTCTCGAAGGTCTTCAAGCGGCTGATGGGCACGCCCTGCGCGCTGAAATGGCGCGAGGCGGGCGAACGCGAGCGTCTCTGGGTCATCAATCCGCGCCATCCGATCGCCGCCGGCCTCGGCGAGCATTTCGAGCTGGAAAACGAGGAAATGTACGGAGAGCAGTTCTCCGTTCCCGAGCCGCTGGAAACGGTGTTCATTTCCTGGTTCCAGGGCGGCGAGGTCTTCCGTTCCGGCATGACCTGGCGCCGTGGCGCCGGCAATATCTTCTATTTCCGTCCTGGTCACGAGACCTATCCGACCTATCATAACGACACCGTGCAGAAGGTGCTGATCAACGCGGTTAAATGGGCGCATAACCCGCTCGGCACGCAGGCAAGCATCCATGATGCGCCGAACGTGCCGGTCGAAAAGGCATTGGAGCCGATCGTCGAACGGGGTCCGAAACTGCACCAGGCCGGCGAAGCCGGTTACCGCTGAGGGATAAGATGCGTCTCATAATCGTTGGTACGGGTGGCATGGCGAAGAACCAGGCCGAGCACTTCGTTCGCATTCCAGGCGTCGAGATCGTCGGCGCCGTCGACACCGATGCGACGAGGCTGACCGCCTTCGCCGATACGTTCGATATCAAGAAACGCTTCCTGTCGCTGGACGAAGCGCTCGCCTGGGGCGAGTTCGACGCGGCGACCAATGTCACGCCGGACAGGGCGCATCACCCGACGACCTTGCCGCTGCTGGCCGCCGGCAAGCATGTTCTGTGCGAAAAGCCGCTGGCGGAGAATTACGACAAGGCGCTGGAGATGACGGAGGCGGCCGAGCGGGCCGGCGTCGTCAATATGGTTAACCTGACCTACCGCAATGTCGCGCAGTTGCAGAAGGCGCGCGAGATGGTAATCTCGGGCGAGATCGGCACGGTGAAGCATGTGGAGGCCTCCTATCTGCAGAGCTGGCTCGTCTCCAGGGCCTGGGGCGATTGGCGCAGCGAATCCAAATGGCTGTGGCGCCTGTCCACCGGTCATGGCTCCAACGGCGTGCTCGGCGATATCGGCATCCATATCCTCGATTTCGCCGCCTATGGGGCTGCGACCGATATCGACCATGTCTTTGCCCGGCTGAAGACCTTCAACAAGGCGCCGGACGAGCGCATCGGCGAATATACGCTCGATGCGAATGACAGCTTCTCGATGTCGGTCGATTTCGCCAACGGCGCGCTCGGCGTCGTGCATGCGAGCCGCTGGGCGACGGGGCATCTCAACGAGCTGAAGCTGCGTATCTATGGCGAGCGCGGCGGGCTGGAGATTTCCCATAGCCCCAATGGTTCGGAATTGCGCGGCTGCCTTGGCGACGACACCGAGAGCGCTACATGGAAGGTGATCGAGGTTCCGCCCGTGCCGACCAACTACCAGCGTTTCGCCGATGCTGTTATGACTGGTAGCCATCAGGACCCGAGCTTCCGCCATGCGGCGAACCTGCAGCGCGTGCTTGATCTTGCCATGGTCACGGAAAAGGAGCGGCGGGAATTGAAGGTGTGACGGTCTTTCCATTCCGCCTGTAACCTTCAAATGGCCGCCTTCGGAGGAGGAAGGCTATGTCCACTGAGGAAGAGGTTGCAAAACACTATACGCACGGGTCGTTGGAAACGACGATCCTTGCGGGTCTTGCCGCGAGCGGCAAGGACGTCGATCATCTGAGCATCGACGACCTTGCCGGCATTGACGAGTTTCATCTCGGGCGGCGCGAGGCCACGCGCGAGTTCGCCCGCGATCTCGGCCTGCTCGACGGCATCAGGCTCATCGATATCGGTTCGGGGCTTGGCGGGCCGGCGCGCTATATTGCCAGCACCTATGGCTGCGTCGTGACCGGCATCGATCTGACGGAGGAGTTCGTCAAGGTCGCCAATGTCCTGACCGAGCGCTGCGGCATGGCCATGCAGGTCTCGTTCCGGCAGGCCAGCGCCTTGGCGCTGCCCTTTGCCGACGGGAGTTTCGAGCGCGCCACCCTGATCCATGTCGGCATGAACATCGAGGACAAGGCGACCTTGTTTGCCGAGATCCGGCGTGTGCTGCACGATGGCGGTCTGTTCGGCCTCTATGAGGTCATGCAGGTGCGCGAGGGTACCTTGCCCTATCCCATGCCCTGGGCGATGACGCCGGACACGAGCTTTGTCCGCAGCCCCGAAACCTATCGGCGCCTGCTCAAGGAGGCGGGCTTCTCGTTGGTGTCCGAGCAGGATCGCAGTTCGCTCGCGATCCGCCTGGCGCAGGAAATGCGCGCCAGCGCCGCCAACAACAGCGGTCAGGCGCCGGGTCTCGGCGCGCTGATGGGGGAGAGGGCGGCAGAACGCGTGGGCAATGTCGGCATGTCCGTCGGCAATGGCTTGCTCGCTCCGATCGAGATGATTGCCAAAGCGGTTTGAACGATCACCGTTCCCGGATGTCCGGATTGACAGAAGCGCTCCCTTGTCTGTATTGAAAATCCAACGGTAATGGATTTCTGCCGGGCCATGGTGGCCGAACCGCTGCTCTGAATTTTCAGGGACGCTGATGACTCCTACTCAACCCGTCCGATGGGACGAAGGAGTAGAGTCATGTCCGCAATCCAGCCGTCATCCCTTCCTTGTCTTTTCATTCTGATCCCCGACGGGCCTGCAACCGGTCTTGCGGGAGGGGCGAACTGATGTCCGCATCCGATTTTTTTCATCATCGCTTTCAGCAATTGCGCAGCATGTTCAAATGGATCGTCCTGGTGGTGCCGATGGCGGCCGTGGTCGGCTCCCTCTGCGCCTTGTTCCTCTGGAGCCTCGATCGGGCGACGGCGGCGCGCTTCGAGTACCCCTGGCTGATCTTTCTGATGCCGGTCGCGGGCTTCCTGATGGTGCTGGCCTATCAACGCTTCGGCCGAGGCTCCGAAGGCGGCAACAATCTGATCGTGGAGCAGATCCACGAGCCGGGCGGCGGGGTGCCGCTGCGCATGGCGCCCTTCATTCTGGTCTCGACGGTGCTGACGCATCTGGTCGGCGGCTCGGCGGGGCGCGAGGGGACGGCGGTGCAGCTCGGTGGCAGCATCGCCAGCGCCTTCGCCAGGCTTTTCCGGTTGAGCCATGCCGAGGTCCGCATTTTGCTGATGGCCGGGATCGCCGCCGGTTTCGGCGCGGTGTTCGGCACGCCGATTGCCGGTGCGATCTTCGCGCTCGAATTGCTGACCATCGGGCGGATGCAGTATGAGGCGCTGATCCCCAGCCTGATGGCGGCGATCACGGCCGATTGGACCTGCCAGGCCTGGGGCATCGAACACACCCGCTACCATATCGCCTACCTCGCCGGCATGCCGGCGGCGACCTTCCACCTCGACGCGCTGTTGCTGCTGAAGGTCGGCGTCGCCGGTGTGCTGTTCGGGCTGATGGCCCGCTGTTTCAGCGAAGCCTCGCATAGGGCCGGCGCCGCCTTCAAGAAGATCTGCGCCTATGCGCCATTGCGGCCGGTGATCGCCGGCGTCGTGCTGATCGGCCTCGTCTATGCGCTCGGCACGCGCGAGTATCTTGGCCTTGGCGTCTGGTCGTCCAATCCCGGCGATGCGACGATCCCGGGCTTCTTCGATCCGGCGCATGCCGACTATTGGAGCTGGCTCTGGAAGGCGGTCTTTACGATCGTGACGTTGAGCTCCGGCTTCAAGGGCGGGGAGGTGACGCCGCTGTTCTTCATCGGCGCCGCACTCGGCAATGCGATTGCCGCCATTCTCGGCGCGCCGCTCGATCTCTTCGCGGCGCTGGGCTTTGTCGCGGTTTTTGCCGGAGCCACCAATACGCCGCTCGCCTGCATGATCATGGGCATCGAGCTCTTCGGCGCCACGCATGCGGTCTATCTCGCCGTGGCCTGCTTTCTTGCCTATATCTGCAGCGGCCATACCAGCATCTATCTGTCGCAGCGCCTGGGAATCGCAAAAAGCGCGGCGTCCAGCCATATCCCCGCCGATATTCCGCTTCGCCACATTCGTGATCTCGACGGGAAGGATCGCAAGCAGCGGACGTGACCGCAAAAACGGAAAGTCAGGATACGCCTTTCGGGAATGCCGCCGGCATGGACATCGGCCTTGAGCCGCAACGGGAGATTGTCGTGATCTATCTTGTCGTTTTTCTCGGCGCCGGCCTGGGCGGCGTCTTCCGCCTCGGCGTAAGCGAGCTGGCCGCCCGTTTGTTCGGGTTCGATTTCCCGTTGGGGACCCTTATCGTCAATGTCGCCGGCGCGTTCGTCATGGGCCTGTTGACCGAATATTTCGCCTTTCGCGGCGGTCTATCGCAGGAGCTTCGGCTCTTTCTGACCACCGGCATTCTCGGCGGCTTCACGACGTTTTCGACCTTCGCGCTCGAAAGCGTCATGCTCTGGGAGCGCGGCCAATGGATGCCGTCCGTGGCCTATGTCGCCCTGTCGGTTCTTCTCTCGATCGGGGCTCTGATTGCCGGACTTGTCATTGTCCGGCTAATCGTTCAGGTCCAGACCGTCTAGCGAGTTGCCTTGATCCGTTTCGCCGTATTTCCGCCAATTCCCGGGTGAATATCCGCGAAAATCGGGCGATGGAAAGCGGGCGCGACAAAGCACCGCTCCTGAGAACGGATTCTCTTGCGAAATTCGACTAATGAACTCATATAATCGTCGATTATGATCATTGCATAACAAAGGAGTCGGGCGCAGCCCGGATATTGGATCAGGCACATACAGTCATCCCAGGCCTGCTGCCATTTCGAAAATCCCACGCGAATCCCCCGGAACCGATTTCCTCCCCAGATAACCCCTATACAGACAGACTTGACGGAGAGCACTTTGAGCGCACCAGCTCCCACATCCACCGAGCCGAATGCTCCGGAACAAACCTTTGGCACGGCCGGCATCGCGCCGATGGACCGCCCGAGCGCGGTCACACGCTTCTTCATGGGCGTCGTCGCCTGGGCCGAAAGCCTCAACCTGAAATATGCCAAGCTCGGCAATCCGCCGGTCTATGACGCCGCCACCTTCCCCTGGGCGGCCGAGATCGAGAAGGATTATCCGGCGATCCGCGCCGAGCTCGAGAAGGTGCTGCTGCGCCAGAGCGAGCTGCCGACCTTCCAGGACATCTCGACGGATGTGAAGACCATTTCCACCGACAGCCGCTGGAAGACCTTCTTCCTCCTCGGTTTCGGCGTGAAGTCGGAGCAGAATATCAAGGCATGCCCCAACACCTGGGCGGCCGTTCAGAAGATCCCCGGCCTCACCACGGCGATGTTCTCCATCTTCGAGCCGGGCAAGCATCTGCCGGCCCATCGCGGCCCCTATAACGGCGTGCTGCGCCTGCACCTCGGCCTGATCGTGCCGGAGCCGCAGGACAAGCTGGCTATCCGCGTCGACAAGCAGGTCTGCCACTGGCAGGAAGGCAAGGTTCTGATCTTCGACGACGCCTATGAGCACGAAGCCTGGAACCACACGGACAAGACCCGCGTCGTGCTGTTCGTCGATTTCGTCAAGCCGCTGAAATTCCCGGCCCGCATCGTCAACTGGGCGCTGATGAACCTGGCGATCTTCACGCCGTTCATCAAGGAAGGCCTCGACAATCACAAGGAATGGGAAAAGAAGTTCTATGCCGAGGCGGAGGCGCTGAGAAACCGCCCGAAGCCGTAAGGCGCGCAGATTTCCGAACCTGCGAAAAACCCCGGAATCCTCTGCGGATTCCGGGGTTTTATTTTGGCCGGCCTGACGCCGTTGGCGTTACTTGATCGTGCGGACGATGGCCGCGCCCGAGGTCATGCCGCCGCCGAAGGCGACGAGGCCGAGGCTGAGAGGCTCGCTGCGTTCGTTGGCGATGTGCATCATGGCGAGCGGGATGCTCGACGAGCTGGTATTGCCGTAATTCTCGATGACGCTGAGGGCCGGGCGGCCGCTGCGCTTGGAGATGGTGTCGATGATGCGCTGGTTGGCCTGGTGCGGCACCAGCAGGTCGAGATTGGCGAGCTCAAGGCCGGCATCGACGCAGGCATCCTCGATCGAGCGCGACATGGAATGTACCGCCTCGGTGAAGACCGAGCGCCCGTTCATCGCAATCACGCCATCGTCCGGCAGCGGCACGTAGAGCAGCTCGCCCGGTTCCGGGCGGCCGCTGATGACCGGGCGGCTGGCGGCGAAGAGCGGGTTGCGGGCCATGTCGCGGCTGGTCACCAGGCAGGCCGTGGCGGCGTCGCCGAACAGGATGGCGGTGGAGAAGTCGCTCATGTCGAGCAGCGGCGACAGCACTTCCGAGGTGACGATCAGCACCTTGGCGTCGTTCTGCTGGGCGATGAAATCATAGGCCTGCTGCAGGGCGTAGAGATAGCCGGAGCAGGCCGCCCCCATATCGTAGGCGGCAAGCGAGGGCCGCACGCCATCTTCGGCGACGGCGACCGCAACGCGGCTTGCCAGCGATGGCGTGGCGATATCGGGCGTGCCGGTTGCGGCGATGACGAGGTCCATGTCGTGGATCGTCGTATTGGTCTGGCGCAAGAGATCGCGGACCGCCTTGGTCGCGAGGCTCAGCGTGCCTTCGCCGGGGCCGACCCAGAAACGGCTCTTGATGCCGGTCAGCGCGAAGATTTCCTCGGCGCGCCGGTTCGGCCAATTGTGGATGATCTCTTCATTGCTGACCCGGCGGGCGCCGGTCGCAAAGCCCATGCCGCTGACGGCGATTTCGGTGAAATTGCCGGAATGGCGGCGCAGCGCCGGAATGGCATGCGACTTCAGGCGGCGCAGCACGAATTTGTTCTGGACTTCCGAGGCAAGCGCGAAGTTGCGCTCGCTGAGGTCGCGGTCGGCATCGACGGTCAGCA
This sequence comes from Rhizobium sp., assembly GCA_047606605.1. Taxonomy (GTDB): domain Bacteria; phylum Pseudomonadota; class Alphaproteobacteria; order Rhizobiales; family Rhizobiaceae; genus Rhizobium. Next base: position 330 of record JASGEG010000512.1, on the reverse strand, counting down.
GCGGGCTGTCGGTGGCGACCTGATCGCCGACCTTGGCGAAGACCTCCTGCACGACGCCGCCGATATTGGCGCAGATTTCGACCGAAGCCTTGGTTGCCTCGACCACGGCGACGAGCTGACCGACTTCGATCGTGTCGCCCGGCTTGACCAGCATGTCGGTCACCAGCACGTTCTCGTCGGCGGGGCCGGAGCCGATCGCGTTGATGGCGGCCGTCGGGCCGCTATTGTCCTCTTCGTGCCAGGTGACCTCGCATTCGAGGACCTCGGCCATCAGGTCGACCAGCTTGCTGTAGGACGGCAGCGTTTCCAGCTGGTTGCGGAAATTGAAGG
>JASGEG010000511.1:0-6923 GCA_047606605.1 Rhizobium sp. | reverse complement strand
CATCGCCGATCCTGTGACCGGTCGGCGGGCTTCCGAGATCGAAATTGTCGCCGACCATGTTGCGCACGATCCATTCGAGATCGATGTCCTTGCGCTCGGCATAGGCGGTCATGGCGCCATCGCGCAGCACGACGGCATGATTGGTGATCTGCAGTGCCTCTTCGAGATGGTGGGAAATATAGACGATCGACACGCCACGGCTCGTCAGGTCGCGAATGACCTTGAAAAGCACCTCCACTTCGGTGGCGCTGAGCGCCGAGGTCGGCTCATCCATGATCAGAATGCGCGAGTTCACGGACAGCGCCCGCGCGATCTCGACAATCTGCTGCTGGCCAAGGCGCAGATCCTCGACCCGGGCAAGCGGATCGATCTCCTCCTCCAGCTCCTCCAGGAGGGCGCGCGTCTGGCGCTCCTCCTCGGCGAAATCGACGACACCACCCTTGATGATCTCGCGACCCATGAAGATGTTGTCGCGAACGCTGAGATTGGGGGCGAGGCTCAGTTCCTGATGGATGATGGACACCCCGCAAGCGCGCGCATGCGTGGACGAATAGAAGGCAATCGGATTGCCATCGAGGACGATCTCGCCGGAGGTCGGCTGGACGACGCCGGAGAGGATCTTCATCAGCGTCGACTTGCCCGCCCCGTTCTCACCGAACAGAGTGGTGACCTCACCGCGATGGATGTCGAAATTCACGCCCTTGAGGGCATGGACGCTGCCATAGGATTTGGTGATGTTGCGGGCGGCAAGGACGACCTCGCCCTTCGTACCCTCGATCCGCGGCGCCCCACTCATTTCACGTCAACCTTGACGGGGGTAACGAGCCAATTCTTAGGATTGATGAGCTTGAAGACGCCGACGACGGACGCCGCCTTGCCGGTGAGCGCCTCGGCATCGATGCCGGCAAGGACCGATTTCTTCATCTCGTTGTTGATCGCCGAGCCAGCGTCCTGATACTCGATCTGGTTGGTGAACTGGCCGAATTCGATGGCGCCGGTGGCATCGCGCAGATCGGTGCCGTTGATCGCCGGACCGGTCTGGACGCGGACAGTCACGTCGGCCGGAAGGCCGTCGATCTTGATTTCGTTATAATTGGATTTGCGGGCGCCGAAGGTGCCGGTGAAGGAGACCGGCATGACCGGGCCGGTGCTGGTTGCCACCCCATATTTCTCACCCGTAGCCTTCTTGTCGGCAAGCACAGCGCCCGAAAGCATCGCGGCATCGACCGCGCGCTTCTCGACATCCGCCTGGATCTTCGGAAACTCCTGAGCGCCATAGGTTTCCGGCGAGAAGGCTTGCTCGCGCGCATCATGCTCGGAGCCGACCTTCACCACCTTCGTATCGGCGGCGATCGCGCCGATGACGATGACCGCCGCCGCGATGCTCGCGACGATGAGCTTGGTATTGCCTGACTTGAAGGCTGCGTGTTCAGTCTGTGTATTCATGTTTCGGAGACCTTCGGCGTCATTCGCCGGATTGCCTGTCGGGAAGAATGGATGGCGCGGCGGCCTATCTGGGGCCTGGCCGGAGCTCGCAAGCACAAGGATGTGACGGCGGCCGCAAGCCCCGCTGGCGCAAGGCCGAGCCATCGCTTGGGAAGAGTGTGTTCATCGAAGCCTCCTCAGCATGCGAGCGCCTGTCTCCTGCAGACGCCCTAAGTCACCACCCAATCATCCATCATGAGATTATGATATAAGTGTGTTATTAACGATGGAACATATGTTATAATTTATCAGACCTGTCAACGGGCCTTTCTCACTGCGAATAGTCGTCCCGTGTTGATCACAACCATCAATTCGGCACACAGGAAAAACCGCCGCACAGAATTTCGAGTTGCCAACCTCAGGAAAAATAACCGTGCGGATGAGAGATCCCGCGGAGCTATTTCTCACTAAACCATTGAATATTCATAATTTAAAAATCTCGGCGGCGAGCCGACTGGCAACTCGCATCTTCATCGCGAGATCCTCGTGATCACAACCGAGCGCTTTGCGCCGACAGCGATCCGGCCACTTCCCCGAGGTTGACAGTCGCTATCTTATATGAAAAAAATTACATTACCAGAAAAATATTACATACACTATGATATCTCTATGTTATATATCCGCCGACACTCAAGCCTGGACTGCGGGCCGCCAGCGGCATGAAAAATGAAGGCCGGGAGATCAGTGGGTATGGCACTGGGAAGGAACCGAGGCGTCGGACCTGATGGGCTCGAGACGGCCGGGAGGAAGAGGCGTAAGATGTTTTTAACGGATGCATTGCCGGTTGCGGCTCGCTCCATCGCGACGGACGCGCGTCATCATGTCTAGAGGCAACGAGATCATCATCGGCATCGATGCGGGGACCTCGGTGCTGAAGGCCGTGGCCTTCGAGCTTTCCGGCCGGCAGATCGCCTCGGCATCGGCGCGAAATCACTATGTTATGGGCGAAGACGGCTCGGCCACGCAGTCGCTTCAGCGCACATGGTCCGACTGCGTCAGCGCCTTGCGCGGCCTAGGCGAAAAGGTCATCGACCTTGCCGCGCGCACCGCCGCCATCGCCGTAACCGGCCAGGGAGATGGAACCTGGCTGGTCGGCGCCGGCAACGCGCCGGTGGACGATGCCTGGCTGTGGCTCGATGCCCGCGCCGCCGCGACCGTCACTCTTCTCGGTAGTCATTCGGACAGCCGCGCCCGATTCGAGGCCACGGGCACTGGCCTCAATACCTGCCAGCAAGGCGCGCAGCTTGCCCATATGAATCGCTTCATGCCGGAGCTCCTCGATCGGGCGGAAACGGCGCTGCATTGCAAGGACTGGCTCTATCTGAACCTGACCGGCATTCGCGCCACCGATCCCTCGGAAGCAAGCTTCACCTTCGGCAATTTCCGCACCCGCCGATACGACCCCGTCGTGATCGGCGCGCTCGGGCTCGAACATAGGCGATCGCTGCTGCCCGAGATCATCGAAGGAACGGAAGTCACGCATCCGCTGTCGCCGGAGGCTGCAAAGGCGACCGGATTGCTTGCCGGCACGCCCGTCTGCCTCGGCTATGTCGATATGGTGATGACCGCGCTCGGCGCCGGTGTACGCAGCAGCGGCGAAAACGCGGCCTGCTCGACGATCGGCTCGACCGGCGTGCATATGCGCGCAACGCCCGTGTCCGACGTCCAGCTCAATGCCGAGGGGACGGGCTATGTCATCGCCCTGCCCATCCCCGGCATCGTCACCCAGGTCCAGACCAACATGGGCGCGACCATCAACATCGACTGGATCTTGCAGATCGCCGCCGAACTCATGTCGCAGGCGGGCGCTCCCGTTGCCGCCTCCGATCTCATCGCGCGGATCAATGCGTGGTTTGCCGAAAGCAAGCCGGGCTCGCTCATCTATCATCCCTATATTTCCGAGGCGGGAGAACGCGGCCCCTTCGTCAACGCCCATGCGCGCGCCGGCTTCACCGGCCTTTCGACGCGCCACGGCTTTGCCGACCTGCTGCGGGCCGTCGTCGAAGGGCTCGCCATGGCAACTCGCGATTGCTACGAGGCCATGGGCGGCATGCCCGCCGAACTGCGGCTTACGGGCGGCGCGGCGCGCTCGCGCGCATTGCGCGGCTCCCTGTCGGCAGCCGTCAACGCTCCCGTCCGGGTCTCGCAGCGCGAGGAGGCGGGTGCTGCCGGCGTCGCCATGATGGCGGCGGTTGCCATCGGCGCCTATCCGACCATGGACGACTGCATCGCCGAATGGGTCTCGCCGCTATTGGGCGAAGCGGAGGCTCCCGATGCCGAGGAAGCACGCCGCTACGACCGCTTGTTCTCCGCCTATGTGCAAGTGCGGCAGGCGATCGCGCCTGCCTGGGACAGGCTCCTCGCGCCATAGGCGGCGATGGGCTCGGTGAAAGCAAAGTGATGTGTCGATGCGCAAGGCATCCCAAGGAGCATGGAAATGACTGAACCCGAAATCTTCGATCTCTTCGTGATCGGCGGCGGCATCAATGGTGCCGGCATCGCCCGCGATGCCGCGGGCCGGGGTCTTTCCGTCATGCTATGCGAAAAGGACGATCTGGCGGAAGGAACCTCATCCCGCTCCGGCAAACTGGTGCATGGCGGCCTTCGTTACCTCGAATATTACGAATTCCGACTGGTGCGCGAAGCGCTGATCGAACGCGAAGTACTGCTGAATTCCGCAAGCCACATCATCTGGCCGATGCGTTTCGTGCTGCCGCACAGCCCAACCGACCGTCCGGCCTGGCTCGTCCGTCTCGGTCTCTTCCTCTATGATCATCTTGGCGGCCGCAAGCGTCTGCCCGGCACGCGCTCGCTCGATCTTCACCGCGATGCCGAAGGCGCACCCATCCTCGACCAATATGCCAGGGGCTTCGAATATTCGGACTGCTGGGTCGACGATGCCCGACTGGTCCTGCTGAACGCCCTCGACGCCGCCGGCAAGGGAGCGCAGATCCTGACGCGCACAGCCTGCGTCAGCGCGTGGCGCGACAAGGGCTGTTGGGTCGTCCAGATGCGCGACCAGCGCAACGGAAATCTTCGCACGGTGCGTGCCCGCGTCCTGGTGAATGCCGCCGGCCCCTGGGTCAACGACATCATCGGCCGCGTTGCCGGCTCCAACAGCCGCCGCAACGTCCGGCTCGTCAAGGGCAGCCACATCATCGTGCCGAAATTCTGGAGCGGGCAGCAGGCTTATCTGGTGCAGAACCACGACAAGCGCGTCATCTTCATCAATCCCTATGAAGGCGACATGGCCCTGATCGGCACGACCGACATTCCCTATGACGGCAAGCCGGAGGAAGTGAAGGCCGACGAGCAGGAGATCGACTATCTGATTTCCGCCGTGAACCGCTATTTCAAGGAAAAGCTGCGCCGCTCCGACGTCATCGAAAGTTTCTCCGGCGTTCGCCCGCTGTTTGACGACGGCAAGGGCAATCCATCCGCCGTCACCCGCGATTACGTCTTCGATCTCGATGAGACAGCGGGTACGCCCCTCCTCAATGTCTTCGGCGGCAAGATCACCACCTTCCGCAAGCTGTCCGAGCATGCCCTGCAAAAGCTCGCGAAATTCTTCCCCAGGATGGGTGGCGACTGGACGCGCGACGCCACGCTGCCGGGCGGCGATATCCCTGGTGCCGACTATGTCGCCTTTGCCGACAGTCTGCGCGCCGCCTATCCGTGGATGCCGCGCCCGCTCGTGAACCATTATGGCCACCTCTACGGCACACGCACCAGGGAATTCGTCGGCGACGCCACCTCGCTTGCCGGGCTCGGACGCCATTTCGGCGGCCATCTCTACGAGGCCGAAGCCCGTTATCTGGCGGCGTCGGAATGGGCGCAGACCGCCGACGATATCCTGCTGCGGCGCACCAAGGAGGGACTGCATCTGAGCGAACAGGAAAAAGCAAACTTCTCGGCGTGGTTCGAGACCGAACTGGCTCTGGCCGCCTGACAATCCGCTCATCCGAGGAACAGATCCCATGCCGCTGACCCTATCCCTCAACACCAACCCGCTGGTGAACCGCTTCGCCGAGCCAAACGACCTCATCGAAACCGTGGCGCGCGACCTCAAGATCCGTGACCTCCAGTTGACCCACGAATTCATCAATCCAAGCTGGCAGGCTTCCGTTATCCGCCGCCTTACCCGGGAGATGCGGGCAGCACTGCATCGCACCGGCGTTCGCGTAACCTCGGGCATGACCGGGCCTTACGGACGCCTGAACCATTTCGGCCATCCCGACGCAGACGTTCGTCGCTATTATGTGGACTGGTTCAAGACCTTCGCCGATATCACCGCCGATCTCGGCGGGCAGTCCGTCGGCACGCAATTCGCCATTTTCACCTATGAGGATTATGACGACCCTGACCGACGCGAGGATCTCATCAAGATCGCCATCGATTGCTGGGCCGAGGTGGCCGAGCATGCCAAGTCGGCGGGTCTTTCCTATGTCTTCTGGGAACCGATGAGCATCGGCCGCGAATTCGGCGAGACGATCGACTCCTGCCTTATGCTGCAGCAGCGTCTGACGGCGGCCGGTCTGGCCGTGCCGATGTGGATGATGGCGGATATCGACCATGGCGACGTCACCTCCGCCAATCCCGACGACTACGATCCCTATGCCTGGGCCCGAGCCGTGCCCAAGGTGTCGCCGATTATCCACATCAAACAGAGCTTGATGGACAAGGGTGGCCACCGGCCGTTCACCGCCGAGTTCAACGCCAAGGGCCGCATCCAGCCCGCGCCGCTGCTCGCAGCCTTTGCCGAGGGCGGAGCGCGCGACAACGAGATCTGCCTCGAACTGTCCTTCAAGGAGCGTGAGCCCAACGACCGCCAAGTCGTCGCGCAGATTGCCGAAAGCATCGCCTTCTGGGCCCCTTATATCGACAGCGGCATTGACGCCTTGCATATCTAGCCGCGAACGCCGATCAAGGCGTTGGGATAGTGGCATGATCGAAGGGAAAGGGACGATTCGATGACGGATGCGGACGAGTCGCTGGCCGTACGTGCGGCATGGCTGCATTATGCCGGCGGCTTCACTCAGGCCGAAGTCGCCAAGCGCCTCGGTGTACCCTCCGTCAAGGCGCATCGCCTGATCGCCCGGGCGGTCGCCGACGGCGTGGTCAAGGTGACGATCGACGGCGATATCGTCGAATGCGTCGAGTTGGAGACGAAGCTCGCCGCGCGCTTCGGCCTGCAATATTGTGAGGTCGCACCCGATCTCGGCGAGGAAGGCTTCGAATTTCGGGCGCTCGGTCATGCCGGCGCCGGCTTCCTGCGACGGGAGGTCGAAGGCGGCAACCACAAGGTTATCGGCCTCGGGCACGGGCGAACGCTGTCGTCAGCCGTCCATCACATGTCTCGCGTCAATGCCAAGGAGGTGCGTTTCGTATCGCTGCTCGGCGGGCTTACCCGGAACTATGCCGCCAACCCCTATGACGTG
>JASGEG010000510.1:0-4663 GCA_047606605.1 Rhizobium sp. | reverse complement strand
ATAGGGCATGCTGTCGGGCAGGGCCGCGACCGCTTCCTGCGAGAGCTTTCCGCTCCCAGCCCTATCGCGTGCTGACGCTGGCAATCGATCCTGAGACCGGAAAGCTCTCGCAGGAAGCGGTCGCGGCCCTGCCCGACAGCATGCCCTATGTCTCCACCGACCTGTCGGGCCGCCTCCTCTTCACCTCCTCCTACGGCGGCAACAAGATCGCCGTGCTGCCCATCGCCGCGGATGGTCTCGTAAAGGATGGCGCGCGCCAGGTGATCCTCACCGGCCGCAACGCGCATTCGATCGTCGGCGACCGGAGCGGCAAATTCGTCTTCGCCACCAATCTCGGCTCCGATGCGGTGCTGCAATTCGTCCTCAATCCCCAAACGGGCATGCTGGAGCCGAACGATCCACCGCAGGTCGCCACAAAGCCGGGTTTCGGACCACGCCACATCATCATCTCCCCGGACAACAAATCGGTCTACGTGCTGACCGAGCTGACCGGCCATGTGATCCACTACGCGCTTGATCCTGCCAAGGGCACACTGCGCGAGATCGAAAGCGTCGCATCGGTTCCGGACGCAGCAGGCCTTTCTCCGGGCATCGCGCCGCCGCCGCCCCCGCCCTTCAACGCCACCGCGCCGGCCGCAGCTCCCGCGGATGACGGCAAACCCAAGGTGTGGGCAGCCGATATCGGCATCACCCCGAACGGCAAGTTCCTCTATACGACGGAGCGCACCACCAGCAAGATCGCCCTATTCGAGGTGGGTGGCGGGACCGGCAAGCTGCGCTATGTGACCAATTATGCGACCGAGAAGCAGCCGCGCGGCATCCGCATCGATCCGTCGGGCCAGTTCCTCGTCGCTTCTGGTGAAAAATCCGACAAGATCGCTGTCTATGCCATCGACCAGGTGAACGGCGCGCTGACCCCGATCGAGCGCTATCCGGTCGATGCCGGCGCCAACTGGGTCGAGATCGTCACGCTGCCGTAACGGTAAATGCCGATGCGTAGAATGCAATAAAACCAGCCAATCCGTCTCCTCACAGGGCGGTGTGGCTTTCTTACGAAAAGACTGGAGGCGAGACGATGCAAGTCTCGTCTCGGCCCGTATCGCCTAGCAAAAGACGTGGGCGGCGTCGGGATCGAATTCGAGATGAACGCTATCGCCGCGGCTAAGCCCGGAAATCGCTTCATGCCCGAATGGCAGACGCACCGACAGCGCCTCGCCGGCAGCCGTCTGCGTGGCGACATGAATATTGTTGCCGAGGAAGGTGATGTCGCTGACCGTCGCGCTCAGGCCGCTGCCCGCTCCGTTGCCGCGCCCCAGCCGAATGCGCTCCGGTCGCAGCATCAGGGCGGCCTTGCCACCGGAGGCCGCCCTGCCATGGACGGGAATCTGCTTGAACACCGCCTTGCCCCCGAGCGAGATCGTCGCCTGGCCGTTGTCCGACGACAACAGATCGCAGGAGATGAAGTCGCTGTCGCCGATGAATTCGGCAACGAAGCGCGTGCGCGGATTGGCGTAAAGTTCCGGGCCGGTGCCGATCTGATCGATGACGCCCTTCGAGAAGACGGCGATGCGATCGGACAGGCGCAGCGCCTCCTCCTGATCATGCGTGACATAGAGGATTGTCACCTCCGTCTGCTGGTGGATGCGCCTGATCTCGTGCTGGATTTCCTCGCGCAGCTTCTTGTCGAGCGCCGAGAGCGGCTCGTCCATCAGCAGCACCGGCGGATCATAGGCCAGCGCCCTGGCAAGCGCCACGCGCTGCTGCTGGCCGCCCGACATCTGTGCCGGCTTGCGGTCCTCGAAACCCTCGAGGCGGACAAGCCGCAGCATCTCCTTGACCTTCGCATCGATCTCGGCCTTCGACTTGCGCCGCACCTTGAGCGGAAAGGCGATGTTCTCGCCGACCGTCAGATGCGGGAACAGGGTGTAGCGCTGGAACACCATGCCGATATTGCGCTTGTGCGACGGTGTCGACAGCAGGGTCTGGCCGTCGAGCGTGATATCGCCCCTCGTCGGATTTTCGAAGCCCGCCAAGATATAGAGCGTGGTGCTCTTGCCCGAGCCCGACGGTCCCAGGAAGGTCAGGAATTCGCCGCGCCGAACCTCGAGATTGACATCGTGAACGGCGACGACCGGGCCATATTCCTTGCGGATGCCTTTGATCTTCAGGAAGGGTTCGCTCATGATTTCAGTACCTTGCGTGCGACGGCGACAAGCGCCATCAAAATGATCGTCAAGAGGATGAGGAGCGACGAGGCCGCCGCGACGACCGGTGTCAGGTCTTGCCGCAACGTCGCCCATACTTTCACCGGCAGCGTCTGCAGCGTCGGGCTCGCCATGAAGATCGCCACCACCACCTCGTCCCAGGAGGTCAGGAAGGAGAAGACGGCGGCGGAAAACAGGCCATGGCTGATGGCCGGCAGCGTCACCCGGATTTTCGCTTCCAGCGGCGAGGCGCCGCACAGCACGGCGGCATCCTCGATGGACTTGTCGAAGCCTTCCAGCGCGTTGGAGATCGACAGAATGGAAAAGGGCAGCGCCAGAACGAGATGGGAAATGACGAAACCCACCATGGTTCCACCAAGGCCGATACGCAGGAAGAAGGCATAAAGTGCCACGGCCAACACGACGACCGGCAGGATCATCGGCGTCAGGAACAACGCCTTCAGCGCGTCCCGGAACATGAAGGTGCCGCGCACCAGCCCGAATGACGTCACCAGGCCGAGCAACACCGAAAGAACCGTGACGATCGAGGCGATCCGGAAGCTCGTCCAGGCGGAGGCAAGCCACTGGGGATCGGCGAAAAGCTCCGCGTACCATTTCAGCGTCCAGCCCGGCGGCGGGAAGATCAGCCATTGCGACGACCCGAAGGACAGCGCGGCGATGAAGAGAATGGGCAGCAGCAGGAAGGCCGCGGTCAGGAGGGTGATCGCCAGAAGCACATATTTCCACCAGCCGAGACGGTCGAAATTGAGCAGCATATCAGCGTCCTCCCGTATTCTGCACGCCGAACAGCCGCAACTGAAGGGCATAGAGGGAGAGGGTCACGACAAGAAGAACCAGGGCGGCGGCCCCGCCCATGCCCCAATTGACCAGCGACTGCACGAACTGGGCCACCAGTTCGGCAAGCATCATGTTCGCCGTACCGCCGAGAAGCGACGGAGTGACGTAATAGCCAAGCGACATGACGAAAACCATCAGCGCGCCTGCCGCCATGCCCGGCGCGGCAAGTGGCAGCAGGACGCGGACCAGGCACTGCCAGCGGTTGGCGCCGCAGAGCGCAGCCGCCTGGAGCACCGAGGGGTCGATCTTCCGGATCACGCCGTAGAGCGGCAGGATGATGAAGGGCAGCATGATATAGGTCATGCCGATGGTGACGCCGGTCAGGTTGTTGACGAGCGGCAGCGGCCGGTCGATCAGCCCGATCGCCATCAGCATCTTGTTGATGACACCGGTGCGCTGCAGCAGCACCATCCAGGCATAGGTGCGGGCCAGCAGATTGGTCCACATGGACAACAGCAGGATCGCGAAGATCACCGAAGCCAGCCGGGTGGGCATGATCGCAAGCGTCCAGGCGACGGGAAAGCCGATCAGAAGCGCGATGACGGTGACGACGCCGGAAACGATGAAGGTGTTGGCGAAGATCTTGAGATAGGTCGCCGAGCCCAGCAATTCGGCATAATTGCCGAAGCCGGGCGCCGGCTCCATGACGCTGCGCAACAGGAGAGCCACGACGGGAACGACGAAGAAGATCCCGACAAAGATCAGGGCCGGCATGACGACGCCGAAGCCATTGGGCCTGGCGGCCCGCGACGCGGGCGCTCTTTCGCCGGCTGCATCCATATATGTCGACATGGCACTCCTTTCCCGCCATGGGCGCGGATGAATGGCCGTCTCCCTCGCGGGTGCCGGCCTTCCCCTACCGTTCCGCGAACGATCCGCCCGCGGAACGCTTCCGGATAAGGTCAGGTCTATTCAGCCTGCCAGGCATACCAACGCTTGCCGATGGCATCGCGGTTTTCCGCCCAGTATTTCATATCGGCATTGACCTGGCTGGCGGTCTGCTGGTCGGGCAAGGTCTTTGCCGTCTCCGGGTCCATCAGCTTGGCGGAGTCGATATTGATCGGCGCATAGCCGGTGGCCTTCGCCATGTCGGCCTGCGGCTGGGCGGAGGTCGCCAGCGCGATGAATTTCATCGCAGCCTCCAGGTTGGGGGCACCCTTGGGCACGACGAGGGTGTCGGCGGCCGTGATGTTCTGGCTCCAGGAGGTCTCCGTCTTGACGCCGCTCGCCGCAAGCGCCGTCATGCGGCCGTTCCACAGGCTGCCGAACGGCGCTTCCGCCGATGCGAGAAGCTGCTGCGACTGTGCGCCGCCGGACCACCAGATGATGTCCGACTTGATGGTGTTCAGCTTCTTGAAGGCACGATCGAGATCGAGCGGATAGAGCTTGTCGGCCGGAACGCCGTCGGCAAGCAGAGCCGCCTCGATCACACCCGGTGCCGACCATTTGTAGAAGGTGCGCTTGCCGGGAAATTTCGCCGTGTCGAACAGATCGGCCCAGGTCTTCGGGCAGGCGCTGACGGCATCCGCGTTGCAGCCGATCACGAAGGAATAATAGAAGCTGCCGACCGAATAGTCCGTGACGAAACGCGGATCGAGCTT
>JASGEG010000509.1:0-9054 GCA_047606605.1 Rhizobium sp. | reverse complement strand
TTGATTTGCGGATGTGCGTGATCATACGTAAGAACGGGGGATTCGCAAGCATGCAATTTCGAATTGCACGCAGAACATGCGATATGTTGCCAAGAGGCAACACCATTTCCGCGCTGCAACGGATCGTTCCATAGACGTCGACGACGCAGCCCGACACATTCACACGGAGGGCATACGGAAGGACGGAAAGCCGTCAGATAGGATAGGGTATGGATGATTTGCCAGCGAAGACGGCGATTGTCCTGACCGATCGGCAGACCTGATCTCACGCGGGAACCGGCCGCTCCAGCTTGTGGATCGATCTGATTTCATCCGCGACCAGTTTTTGCAGCTGCCATAGGTTCGTGTCGCGGATACCCCATTCCTCCAGATGCTTGACCGTCAGATACAGGTATTCCGCACAGGAACCCATGTGGCCGCAGGCGCGTGCCAGCACGCGCGCCACCGTCTCCAGCGGCAGCTCGGAGGTGACGCGCTCGCCCTTCGGGTCCGCCCAGAAGACCAGCGCGCGTACGGGGCCTTGTTTCGTCTGGACCCGTATCCAGCGTATCGTCGCCGCGTCCTCGAGCGAGCCGACTTCGCGGCGCAGCATGCGGCGGATCTGGCCGAGGCGGTCGTCATCGGCGAGACGGAAGACGACCGCCTTGCAATGGCCGCCGCGCCTCAGCGCCAGCATGAGCCCCGGCTGCGTCTGCGAACCCCGCCAGCGGGCGATTTCCAGACAGAAGGACCGGTGCCAGCCCTTGACGGCTCCGATGCGAGATTCGACGGCATCGAAATCCGGCTTCCATATCAGCGATCCATAGGCAAAGACCCAAAGCGCGCCGCCTTCGGCCTCGCGATGAAGCCGCTCGGCCAGGGCTTCCAGTTCGTCATTGCTGATCGGCCTGCGGCGCGGGTCGGGGCCGGGATCGATCTCGGCGCGCAGGCTGAAGGAGACCAACTCGTCCGTCAGCTCCATCTTCGACCCGCCGAGCGGCAATTCGTCGTGCCGAACGGATATTGTCTGTGCCGCCTTCTGCATGGTCGTCACGCCATCAATGCACGGTGAACACGGCCGTTTCCGGCTGGCGCCGCCGCAACAGGCTCACAAGCATCGCCGCCTCCCTGATGATTGCCGAGAATGTCGCATTGTCCGCCTGGGTTATCCGCGCGGTCATGTCGCCGATGATCATCGTCAAGCGCATGATCAGGGCGCGATGGTTCGGTTCGTAGACGCTGCCCTGCCGCTCGGTAATGTCGACAAGCACCCAAACCAGCCTCTCGATCACCTGCCTGCGATACCGCCGCGTATCCGCAAACGAGCTTTCATCGAGCCGCAAAATATCGTCCATCACATCGCGCATGCCGCATTCCCCACGTCACTCATCTCACAAGCGCCAGCGATACGCCCCCCTGCGCCGGCGACGGTCCTCACGCCGACAACCGCCTTGCATTGGATAGAAGATCGCGCAGCGGCGCTTCGGTCCCAAAGAGAGACAGAAGACGGTTTTCCTCGGCCTTCTCCAGCCGGAAGCGACGAGCGAAATCGAAGACGCTCCAAGGTTCTTCGCCGATCCTCGGCGCATTCGCCGTCTTCAGTCCTTCATCCGAATGCTGGTGCATCTCGCATCTCCATGTGGCTGACGGCCGGCAATCCGGCGCTGACCGAGGAAAGACACCCATCCGGCGTGATTTTAAACGCGCCATCGGCCTTCTTTCCGTGATTGCCTAATATTGTCCACTAAAATAGTAGATTAAAGAAATATGCGCCCCTCGCGTCCACGCCCGAGGAAAAATCCGTTCGTCCTTTGCGCCTGCCGTGGCCGGTCGTTTCGCGATGTCCGCTCACCAGCCAGCGTCGCGACATCAAGCGGCCGAGCGCAGATCGGTCGTCACGGTGCACCGCTGCAAAAGATAATTGATTTAATTTATAGACTATATGATTTATATGGCGCTAGAAGATGCGTACGAAGTTTCATGTGCCAGCAAGACACCATGCCATTCACATCCGACCGATCCCAAACAGGCATAGTCGCCTCCCGCCCGCCCCAAGCATGGGTAACGGGGCCGCCGTCATCCTCGCATGAAGAAACGGCGTCGTCGGATCGGGCGCTTCCTCGCATCATGGCTCTCGGCTCGCGATCGCCGATCCTGGCAAACACCATCTTTTTCTTCAGCGGAGATATGCATTGAGCGACGTCATCATTCGTTCTTCTTCCGCCGCGCCGGAAGCCCAACCCTTGCTGGAAGCGCTCATCGGCGAATATGACGGCCGTTATGGCGTCGCAGGCCGCCCCGGCGGCGCACGCACGGAGGTTTTTCGCTATCCGCCGCAGGCCTTTGCGCCGCCGCTTGGCGATTTTCTCCTGCTGCTGCGCGATGGCGAAACGATCGCCGGCGGCGCCTTCATGAGCCATGACGACGAAACGGCGGAGCTGAAGCGCATCTGGACACGCGGCGACCTGCGGCGCCAGGGTCTTGCGCGCCGCATCGTCATCGCCCTGGAGGAGAGCGCCGCATCGCAAGGCTATACGCGCGCCTATCTATCCACCGGCTTTCGTCAACCGGAGGCAACCGCGCTCTATCTCTCGCTCGGTTACCGGCCGCTGTTTGATCCGGAGGCCGATCCGGCGCTCTACCGCTCCCTGCCCTTCGAAAAGCATATCGGCGCCAAGGCCGGCCAACCCGCCACGTCGCCGATCCGCGAACCCGCCGCCTCCTTCGAGGAGGCCACGGCTCGCGTGACGGCGATCAAGACCGAGCAGGAAGCCAAGATCAGCGCGCGGCTCTCCCAAAGGGAAACCGCGGCATGAGGCTTTTGAACGGAACACCGGCGTCGGGCGCAAGCGGCGACACGGACGAGCGCCTTTCCCGATGTTGCCCTCACCCCGGCCGATGGCCGCGACGACCGTCTTCCGAAGCATGGAGCAGGACATGACACACTCCGCAGGGATTCACCTCGGCATCGGCCTCGACCTGGCCGAACGCGAAAACCCGCACGGCACCGGCCGGCACGATTTTTGGGACGCGCTCGCGACGCGGCTCGACGGGGTAGCGGACTTCGTAACCTTGCACGACGGGTTCGCCCGGGCCGATGGCGACGGGCTGGACGCGATCCTCCTTGGCAACTGGCTTGGCGCCCGCACGCGCAACATCGGCATCATCGCCGGCGCGCCCCTCAATTTTCTCGAGCCTTTTCACGTATCGACCGCGGTCGCGACCCTCGATTATGTCACCGAAGGACGTGCCGGTTTGCTGATCCAGCGGCCTTACGGCGCAGAGGCCGACGCCGCCGCGCGCGTCATCGGCCCGCTCGAGGGCTTCCCCGCCGGCAATACAGCGCCCCTCAACCGCGACACATTGGAAGCGCTCGATGTCGTCCGCAGGCTCTGGGACAGTTGGGAAGACGGCGCCGAGATCCGGGACAAGCAAAGCCAGCGCTTCCTCGACGGCTCGAAACTGCACTACATCAATTTCAAAGGCGAAGGCTTCAGTGTGCTTGGCCCCTCGATTACCCCGCGTCCACCGCAGGGCCAACCGGTGGTCGCGACGACCTTCGCATCGGGAGACGATCCGGCGCTCGCCGCCGCGGCGGACGTCATCTTTCTGCGCAGCGACGCCGATGGGCTGAGGCCTCTGCTGGAGGCGGTGCGCAGCCTCGCGGACGGCCATCGCTCGCTGGTCTTGGCGGATGTCGCCGTCTCATTCGGGCAACGCGCCGAGGCGGATTTTCCAACCTTGCATTGGAGCGGCGACGCGGCGGGACTGGCGGAGCAGGTTATCAGCTGGGCAGCGACCGGCCTGGATGGCTTTCGCTTTCATCCTCATGACCCGGAGCGTGATGTCAGCGGCCTCATCGAGACGGTGTTCCCGGCGCTGCGTCAGGCCGGCCTTGCCTCCAGGGGCACCACCTTGCGCACCCGGCTCGGCCTGCCGCCGGCGACCAACCGCTACACCACCGCCGCTGCCTGAGCGCCAAACCGGAATCCCGTCATGTCGAAAAAACAGATCATCCTCGGTGCACAATTTCCCGGCGTCAACAATTTCACCGTCTGGAGCGACCCGGCGGCCGGTAGCCAGATCGCCTTCTCCTCCTTCCGGCATTTCGCCGAGACGGTCGAACGCGGCAAGTTCGATTTCATCTTCCTGGCCGAAGGGCTGCGCGTGCGCGAGCAGAAGGGCCGCTTCCACGAATTCGACGTGGCCGGCAGGCCGAACACCCTGGCGATCCTGACCGCGCTCGCCGCGATCACGCGCCATGTCGGGCTGATCGGTACGCTGACGACCACCTTCAACGAGCCCTATCCGCTGGCCCGCCAGCTCGCGACGCTCGATATTCTCTCAGGCGGGCGATCCGGCTGGAACATGGTCACATCGCCGGGAGCCTTCACGGGCGCGAACTTCCGGCGCGGCGATCACCTGCCGTTCGCGGAACGCTATGAGCGAGCGCGCGAATTCATCGACGCAGCCCGGCTGATCTGGACGAGGCAAGACTTCGCGGTCAAATCGAAGCATTTCGACATCGACGGGCGCACCAGCCTGCCGCCCTTGCCGCAGGGAGCGCCGATCATAGCGCAGGCCGGCGATTCCGATAACGGCCGGGAGCTTGCCGCCAGCCATGCCGACCTGATCTATTCGCGCCACGGCACGCTTGAGGACGGACAGGCTTTCTACCGGGACGTCAAGACGCGACTGGCGAAATACGGCCGCCAGCCGAACGACCTGAAAATCCTCCCCGGCGCCGCCTTCGTTCTCGGCGACAGCGAGGAGGACGCGCAGGAGCGTCTCGCCGCCATCCGGCTGCAACAGGTCAGCCCGCGAAACGCCATCGTGTTTCTGGAACAGGTCTGGAACCGCGACCTGTCCGCCTATGACCCGGACGGCCCCCTGCCGGAGATCGATCCCGACGTCTCCTCGCAGGCGATCGCGCAAGGGCGCGCCAACCGCTACGACAACCGACTGGAAACCGCGCGTGCATGGCGCGAGATTGCCGAGCGCGACAAGCTCAGCATCCGCCAGCTGATCATCCAGGTCACGGCCCGCCAGCATTTCGTCGGAACGCCGGAAACCGTGGCCCGCGAGATCAACCGCTATGTGCAGGCGGACGCCGCCGACGGCTTCGTCTTCGCCCCGCATCTGACACCGACGGGCTTCGACGAATTTACCGACAAAGTAATCCCCTATCTCCAGGATTGGGGCGTGTTCCGCAAGGATTACGAACAGCCGACGCTGCGCGGCAATCTCGGTCTCTCACCGATCGACTACGCCTCGGCTGATGTCCCGACCCTCCCCATACGCAACAGCAGGTCCGCGCCATGAGCAGCAAGTCCGAATTTCTCTGGTACATCCCGAACGACGTCAAACCCGGCCATCGCGGCGATTCCGCCGTCGAGAACCACAACAGCCTGGAGGCGCTGACCGCCCACGCGAAAGCGCTGGAGGAGCACGGCTGGAAGGGCGCGCTCGTCGGCACCGGCTGGGGGCGGCCCGACACCTTCACCGTCGCGACGGCGCTCGCGGCGCGCACCACCACCTTCGAGCCGCTCATCGCCATCCGGCCGGGCTATTGGCGGCCGGCGCACTTCGCGTCCGCGGCCGCCACGCTGGACCAGCTCACCGGCGGCCGTGTGCGCGTCAACATCGTCTCGGGCAAGGACAATCTGGAGGCCTATGGCGACAGCGAGGGCGATCAGGCACATCGTTATGCCCGCACCAGGGAATTCATGCGGCTGGTGCGCAGGCTCTGGACCGAGGAGAACGTCACCTATGCGGGCGAGCATTTCCGCGTCACCGGGTCGACCGTGGTGCCGCGTATCCAGATCCGTGGCGAGCGCCGGCACCCGAAACTCTATTTCGGCGGCGCGTCCGAGGCGGCCGAACGCGTGTCCGCCACCGAAGCCGATGTCCAGCTCTTCTGGGGCGAGCCGCTCGACGGCGTGCGGGAGCGGATCGAACGGCTGAAGGCCCTGAGCAAGGAGCTCGACCGCGATCTTCCGCCGCTGGAATTCGGATTGCGTATCACCACGCTGGTTCGGGATACCACGGAACAGGCCTGGGCGGATGCCGAGGCGAAGGTTGCCGAGATGGCCCGAAACAAGGGGGTCGGCTGGAACGACCATCGTCAGTCCATCGCCGAGGGACAGCGGCGGCTCTTCGACCTCAATCAGCGCGGCGACGTGCTCGACGACAATCTCTACACCGCGCCGGGCAAGTTCGGCGGCGGCGGCGCCGGCACCACCTGGCTGGTCGGCTCGGCCGAGGATGTCGCCCGGTCGCTGCGCAAATACCGCGATCTCGGCATCACGCACTTCGTTCTTTCCGACACGCCGTATCTGTCCGAGATCAAGCGGCAGGGCAATCAATTGCTGCCGCTGCTGCGCGACTGAAACAACCTGTCCTGCGCGACGGCTCCAACGCTCAGCCCAGACGGATCTTCGCAACCCGGCGCTGTTTCGACGCTTCCGCATCATGGCGTTCGCGCGCCTTGTCGAGGGCTGGAAAATTGCACTCGGCCCAGCGATCCAGCGCGATCAGCGTCTGCTCCAGCGACTGGCCGAGGTCGCTCAACCGATATTCCACATGCGGCGGGATCGTCCGGTGGTCCTCCCGCTCGACCAGGCCGTTGCGCTCCAGATCCTTGAGCGTCTGCGTCAGCATCTTCTGCGAGATACCGCCGATCTTGCGCAGCAAAGCCCCGTTGCGCATCGGTCCCTGCGCCAGGGCAGAGAGGATGAGCACCGCCCATTTCGTCGCGATCAGCTCCAGCGCGTGGCGGGCCGAGCAGCTCGAATCGAAGACATCCGCTTTCGACATTCAGATCCATCCCCTGGCCGATCGGCGATCGACAGGCACCAAAAGGTGCGTACTTGCCTTATAGAACCTACGGATCGAAGAAGGAAGCCAGGACGTTTTTCCCTCGGAGCCTGCATCATGAACTGGATCATATTAATCATCGCCGGCGCCCTGGAAGTATGCTGGGCGCTCGGCATGAAATATTCGCATGGCTTCACCAAGCCGCTGGCCAGCACGATCACCATCCTTCTGATCATCGCGAGCCTCTATCTCCTCAATCTGTCGCTGAAGGCGCTCCCCGTCGGCACGGCCTATGGCGTCTGGACCGGGATCGGTACGGTCGGCACGGTCATCATGGGCATCGCCCTCTTCGGCGAGGCCGCAAGCCTGGCGAGGCTGACCTGCATCGCGCTGATCATCATCGGCATCGTCGGCTTGCGCGTGCTGTCCGAAGCCTGAACGGGCGCAGGCGGAAAACGCCGGACGGGAGCCGGCACGATCGCGGCCTCGCCCGGCGGAAACGCCGGGCAATCGTCCCGCGACCCTATCCCTTATTGCGACGATTGCACCTTCCAGGCTTCATAACGGGCCTTGTTCTCGGCATTGGCCGGATAGAGCCCGGGTAGCGGCACCCCTTCGTTCACCTGCTGCATGATCCATCCTTCGAGCCGCTCCTGCTCCGGGGCCAGTTCGAGAATGTCGTCGATGAAGGCGGCGGGAATGACCACGGCGCCGTCATTGTCGGCAACGATGACATCGTTCGGGAAAACCGCGACGCCGCCGCAGCCGACCGGCTGATCCCAGTCGACGAAGGTGAGGCCGGCGACCGAGGGCGGAGCGGCGGCGCCGGAGCACCAGACCGGCAGGTCTGTCCCCAGCACGCCGTCGCGGTCGCGCACCACGCCGTCCGTCACCAGCGCGGCGACATTCTTCTTCGCCATGCGGGCGCAGAGGATATCGCCGAAAATGCCGGCATCCTGAATGCCCATCGCATCGACGACGGCAATGCAGCCTTCCGGCATGGCCTCAATTGCCGCCCGGGTCGATTTCGGCGACGACCAGGATTCCGGCGTGGCGAGATCCTCGCGCGCGGGAACGAAACGCAGCGTGAAGGCGCGGCCGATGATGCGCCCCTGCCCCGGCTTGAGCGGCAGCGCGCCGCGCATCCAGACATTGCGAAGGCCTTTCTTGAGCAGGATGGTCGTCAGCGTCGCGGTGGTTACACCGGATAGGATTTCCTTGATGTGTGCATCGGTCGCCATGGGATTTGCCTTTCGGTTTTTAATTGTCAGATGCTTGCGATCATGCCGCCGTCGACGCGGATGATGCTGCCGGTGATGAAGGATGCCCGTGCGCTGGCAAGGAAAGCGACGACGTCGCCATATTCCTCGGGCTTGCCGTATCGTCCGACGGGAATGGCCGCGGTGCTTTCGGCAGAAACTTCCGCGACCGGGCGCCCTTCCCTCTTCGCCTTCTGCTCGTCAAGGAAGCTGATGCGCGGGGTGGCGATGCGGCCGGGAAGCACGATGTTGCTGGTAATGCCCGCACCACCCACTTCCTTCGCCAGTGTCTTCGACCAGCCGACGAGGGTGGAACGCAGCGCGTTGGACAGGCCGAGATTGGGGATCGGCGCGACGACGCCCGAGGACGTCGAAGTGATGACGCGTCCCCAGCCGGCGGATTTCATCGCGGGAAGGACGCGGTCGGTCAGCGCGATCACCGAAAGAACCATCGACTGGAAGAAGCCCGACCATTGCTCCGGCGACTGGCCCGAGACCGTGGTCGGCGGTGGGCCGCCGGTATTGTTCACCAGAATGGCGACATGGCCGTAGCGGCTCTCGATGGCCGAGACATTGCCTTCGATCGCGGTGAGGTCGCCGATGTCCCAGCCGATGGCAAAAGCATCGCCACCGCCGCCGCGAATGCTCTGCGCCGTCCTCTCGGCCGCCTCGCCATCGATATCGACCACGGCCACTTTCGCGCCTTCGGCAGCCAGCGCATGGGCGATTGCACCACCCAAACCGCCGCCGGCGCCGAGCACCAGCGCGCATTTGCCCTCTATCCCCAGATCCATGTTCTCTATCCCTTTCAACGTCCGGACGCCGCAGACCTCATCGATGCGGGAGCGGATGGCTCACAGGCGATCGGCCGAGGTCGCAAACGATATCCGCACACAAGCCCGGGACCGAAGGCAGCACCGGCCACGACGGCGAGCTCAACCGTGCAACATTGACATGGTGAGAAACGTCATAAAATATGCGGTTTCATGCTTTTGAAATT
>JASGEG010000508.1:0-3545 GCA_047606605.1 Rhizobium sp. | reverse complement strand
TCATAGATGGCAACGGCCGCACGGGTCGCGTCCTCAACCTCCTCTATCTGGTCGATAAAGGCCTGCTGGACATCCCCGTCCTCTACCTCAGCCGATATATCATCGGCAACAAGCGCGCCTATTATGATCGGCTTCTTGCCGTCACCATGCAAGGCTCCTGGGAGGAGTGGATTCTCTACATGCTCGAAGCGGTGCGCGAGACAGCGGATTGGTCAACGGCACGTATTCGGGCCATTCGCGATCTGCTCGATCAGACCGCTGAACGAATTCGTCGCGATCTCCCGAAACTCTACACACGGGAGTTGGCTGAAGTGATTTTCGTCAACCCATACTGCCGCATTAGCGATCTTGTGCAGGCCGGCATCGCAAAACGTCAGGCGGCATCCGTCTATCTGAAAGCACTCACCGAGAACGGCTTGCTTCAGGAGATGAAAGCGGGACGCGAGAACCTTTACATCAATCCAGCCCTGCTGACACTGCTCCGTGACCGGCCACCTGCTCAGGCTGGCCGATGACCCCCGGGCGACCACAAAAGCCCGCCTGATCGGCTACGCGCGTGTGTCCACGGACGAACAAACGACGGAAGCGCAAGAGATCGAACTGCGCGTGGCCGGCTGTGAGTTCATCATCCGGGAACAGGGTTCCTAATCAGCGTCTCGCGCCATAACGCGCTTGCGATTTTGTGGTCTGATTTGCTTCGGGATGTCGTCCCGTTGGGTCATCACAATTGGCACTTTGCCTGCCTCTCCGACTGGTCGGTCGGAAAGCTCGTATATGGTCTCTGACCGCCACGTTCACCGCCATCGTCAATGGCCACAAGCAGAGCCAAGTTGAGGAGTTGTTGCCGTGGAATTACCCGGCGGGGGAATATGTGCCCAACATCTTCTATCGGTGCGAAGCGGACATGACATTGCGCAGCAATTGCGCTCAGATTTATGAATGGTGTCCTTGCTGCCATAAGAGGATCAGGCGATGCCGCACATTTACATCGTGACAGATTGTGAGTTTGACGGCCCGATACCAGGGCTACATTCAATGCTGTCGTTTGGTTCTGTCGCTGTAGCCTATACAGGGGAGGTCCTTGGAGAGTTCGAGGCGGTATTGGAACCTCTTCAGGGAGCAGGAAGCGATGCGGCGACCATGGATTTTTGGCGCAGGCATCCTAAGGCATGGGCCGCAGCGACGGAAAATGCGCAGCCACCCGAAACTGTCATTACGCAGTTCGTCGCGTGGGTAAAGGCGTTTGGCGAAGAACCTATATTCGCGGCTCATCCGGTCTCACTCGATGGGCCTTGGTTCGACTATTATCTCAAACGGTTCACCGGTCGGCCACTGTTTGAAGGGCCTTGGATCAAAGACCGGCTCTTCCGGTACGCCCCCCTTTGCCTCATGTCCATGGTCGCGGGAAAGACAGGTCGAGACTATTGGAATTGCGACGTGGAGCATTATCCATCTGAATGGCTCGGCGATGTCGAACACACGCATCGCGCGATTGATGATGCGCGAGGTTATGGCAACCTACTGAGCTTCCTGATCAGCCGGAAATGATCACCGACGTCCGCGGAGGGCAGAAAGTGGTCGTCCCGTCATGCGACAACCACCTACGAAAATTCCAAAGCATCATGGTCAAGGTGCGACCGAGACCCCGCTTACCGTGCACCGGCAGGTCAAATATCTGAACCAATGTCGTCGAAGCCGATCACGGTAAGCTGAAACAGCTGATCAGGCCGCTTAGGGTTCAAGACGTTGAAGACGCCTATGCGACGATCAAGGGATGAGGTCATGCGAGCTTTACGCAATGGCCAGGCGGCCATTTTCAATCTCACCGGCGACGTTCGAAGAGAAGCACGCATTATTGAACGTGCCTTCGCCATAGGACCGAGCGCGCTGACGGAAGCGGTAGCACTGCTCGCTGACAGTCTCGGAAACCGCAAGACTGCCAAGTAGTCGACGTACCAATCGACGGCCATCATGACCTGAGTGGAAATTTGCAACAGAACCTTTTGCGGAAAAAAACTCTATCGTTGTCATGCATTATAGCAAAACTGAGACTTCACATTATAAATCTGAGACATTAGTTTTTAGCACTATGCTAGACTCCGATAGCCCATTTTTGCCCGAAACCTCATCCGACATCCTCACGCTGGCGGAAAGAAAAATCCGCCACGACATCCTGACCGGCGCGCTTCTTCCCGGAGAGCGCCTGTCGGAACAGGTGCTCTGCCGCCAGTACAAGTTGGGGCGCGGCATCATTCGCGCCGCGCTCGCTCGTTTATCCCACCATGGTTTCGTCTCTTCCCACCCTCGCAGCGGCTGGAAGGTTTCGCCGATCACCGCGATCGGCCTGCGCGAAATCGCGCTTGGCCGAAGGCAGCTGGAGCCCTTGCTTGCCGACGCCGACCTGTCCGAGGCCGATATCAGGCGCATCGAGGCGATCTCAGCCATGCAGGCGGCGCTGGCCGCCCAGCCACGCCTGTCGGCAGACAATCTTTCGCTGCTGCGCGGCTACGACCGGGACATCCGCGACCTTATCGTCAACCAGTTGAAGGCGCCGCTCCTGTCGGGCTGGCTCGCAAACCTTTGGGACCGCTCGGAATATTATCTGAACTTTCTCGAGGCAGGCAGCACGGCCCGGGTGATGCAGCCTGATTGGACCGCTTTCATCGAAGCAAAGAAGGCAGGCAAAGGCGCCAGGGCCGCGGCCTTCCTGAGGAGGGCCACGGATGCCTTCGTGGCCTTTGCGGAGCAGCGCTTCCTGCAATCCGAACTTGAGATGCCGGCCGCCCCACGGGCCGGCACCAGGACACAGAAGAACTCCAATGCCGGGTCTGATGCCGCAAAGGCAAAGCCCAAACCTGAACAACAAGCGTCGAAAAGGACATTCTAGATGAAAGTACTTAGGGCTTTGACCTTTGCGGCGCTGGTGGGCGCCGCCCTGCCGATCACCGCGTTCGCCGCCGCCAAAGACACCATCGTCATCGACCTCGTCAGCGAACCGTCCTCGCTCGATCCGCACAAGCAGTGGAACCCCGACAGCTATTTCGTCTACCGCAATATCTTCGACCAGCTCGTCACCCGCGACGACAATGGCGAGATCGTTCCGGCAATCGCCACGGCCTGGAAATACAAGTCCGACACGGAAGTCGTCTTTACGCTGCGCGACGACGTCACTTTCCATGATGGTTCGAAGCTGACCGCCGACGACGTGGCCTTCAGCATCAACCGCATCATCGACAAGACCTTCGCGAGCCCCCAGCTCAGCCAGTTCAACAAGATTCTTTCAGCCGCCGTCTCCGGCGCCAACGAGGTGACGATCAACACCAACGGCCCTTATCCGGTGCTGCTGGCCCAGCTGGTCAAGTTGTCGGTCCTGCCGAAGCATGTCGTCGAGCAGGTGGGCAATGATGCCTTCAACCTCTCCCCGGTCGGCTCCGGCCCGTACAAGTTCGAGAAGTGGCAGCGTGGCGTTGATGTGGTTCTCGTTCGCAACGACAATTACTGGGGCAAGAAGGGCAATTTCGCCCGCGCCGACTTCCGCGCCGTCC
>JASGEG010000507.1:0-6206 GCA_047606605.1 Rhizobium sp. | reverse complement strand
GTCGCGATAGGTCTCGTCCAGGATCAGCCAGGCCCCGTATTTCCGGCAAAGCAGGAAGAGGTCGTGCAGCAATGCGGGCGGATAGACCGCGCCTGTGGGATTGTTGGGTGTCACGATCGCCAGCACGCGCGCACCGCCGGCCAGCGCCCGTTCGGCGGAGGCGAGATCGGGCAGAAAGCCGTTCGCCGCATCGCACTCGACCAGCACGCGCTTGATGCCGAGCATGGCCAGTGTCGTATCGTGATTGAAATAGAAGGGATTGGTCAGCGCCACGGTTTCGCCGGCGCCGGCAAGCGCGATGGCCGCGCACATGAAGGCCTGATTGCAGCCGGAGGTGATGTGGATAGTCTCGGCACCGACGGGTGCGCCATAGACCTCGCTCACATGGCGCGCATAGGCCTCCCGCAAGACCGTCTCTCCCTCGATCGGTCCATAACCGGTCATGGCCTGCGACGCGGCCGCCTCGCCGAGCAGCCGCAGCATCTCCGGATGCGCGGGATAGCCCGGAACGGCTTGCGACAGATCGATGAGCGGCCCCTTGGCGCCCGCATAATCCCGGCTCCAGGCAATGACGGAGGGAATGGGTGGGGGTGAAAGGCGGGAAACGAGAAAATTGGGAGCAGCGACCGGCATATCGATTATCCTGTTGAAACCGATAGCTACACCGATAACGCTCGCCGTCTCAACCGCTTTGTCGAAGGCCATGGGAAAGGCGGCGGGTCAGCCGCCGCCTCTCTCCATCCGGGCCGGGCTTATTTCACCGACGGGCTGAAAACCATCAGGCTCAGGATCTCGAACAGCGTCTGCGCGCCGGCATGGGCCGTGTTGGTCGTGGCGTCATATTGCGGCGCCACTTCGACCACATCGCCGCCGACCAGATTGATGCCCTTCAGGCCGCGAATGAGTTCCAGCACCTCGCGGGTGGTCAGTCCACCGACCTCCGGCGTTCCCGTGCCCGGCGCAAAGCTCGGATCGAGGCTGTCGACATCGAAGGACAGATAGGTCGGCCCGTCGCCGACGATCTTCCTGGCCTTTTCGATGATGGCGGGAATGCCGAGGCCGGTCACCTCCTCGGCATGAATGACCGTCATGCCGGACTCATAGGAGAACTCCCAGAGATATTCCGCCGATCCCCTGATGCCGATCTGGATGGTGCGCGTCGGATCAAGCACGCCGTCGAGGACGGCATTGCGGAAGGGACCGCCATGATGGAACTTCGTCTGGTCGAAGGCGCCGCCGGTGTCGCAATGCGCATCGATATGAATGAGGCCGACCGGCGCCTTCTTGCCGACGGCCTTGAGGATCGGATGGGTGATCGAGTGATCGCCGCCGACCGACAGCGGCAGAACGCCCGCATCGACGATCTGGTTGACGCGCTTTTCTATATCGTCATGGCTGAGTTCGAGGCGATAGCGGCTCTGGAAGGGAACGTCGCCGATATCGGCAACCCTGAGATCGAAGACGGGCGCGCAGCCGAGCACATGGTTATAGGGACCGATGCGCTCGATGGCGCGCAGCGCGCGCGGCCCGAAGCGGGAGCCCGGGCGGTTGGTGACACCGAGATCCATCGGCACGCCCAGGATAGCGACCTGCAGGTTGCCGAACTCCGGATTTGCCGCGTCGACCGGCATATAGGGCGCCATCAGGAAGGTCGGAACACCGGCATAGGGCGCAAGCTGCGTACCGCTTTTGGAGAAGATCTTGTCCGCGACCTTGCGGAACTTGGCATCGAAAAGCTCCCCACCGTGGCTTTCGCCGTATTTTTTGCGCAGCGCGCTCAGCTTTTCCTCATCGAACGTCATTTGCACACCTCGGTCAATTGATCGCCATCTCTTCATATTGACGCGGCCGTCGAAGGCCACTTTGCGCCGCTCGCCGAATGCTTCCACCCTTCATCTCGATCTTCCTCCGCATCCGCGATCACATTCAAGTGCGTTTTGGTGTGGATGCATCCCGCCAACAGGTTTTCTTTGCCGCGCGCGATTCGATTGCGCCCGGCGCAAGCCGCCATCGGCACGAAAGCCATCCGGAAAAAATTGTAATGAATTATCGCAGAGCCGAGACCAGCAAACTTCGTTCGCAATAGCCCCTTCGCGCAGCAATATTCAGAAATACAAAGACGCACATTGTTCATGTGACCTTACTAAATTCCGTTCAGTAAGTTGAATTGAAATCAAAGGCTCTGATCATGAGGAAACTCAGTATCGTCACGACTCTGTTGATGACAGCGATCGGCGGAATGAACGCCCCCGCTCTTGCCGGGGACGCCGTAACCCTTCCCATCCAGCAGAAGCCGGCAGGCATCGAGGAAATGGGACCGGCGGCACACCCGATGGCAGCGGATGAACTGCCCGGCCCCGGCTCCTGCCACGGCCCTCACGGCGATGGCCCGATGGCTGCTTTCGACAAGGATATGCGCGGCCCGCCCCCGCCGCCTGGAATGCCGGATGATTTCCATCGGCCGGACCCGGCGCTGGAACTCGCGGGCAAATTGTCGGCCGTGGAAACGCTGATCGGCATCCGTTCCGCGCAGCTCGACGCCTGGAGAGACTATACCGCCGCACTCGCGGACTTCCTTGCCTTCCCGAAGCATCAGCCGCCGGGACCGCCTCCCGTCGACGCCGCAAAGCCGGCCAATACGGAGAATGAAGCGAGCAAGCCGCAGGATCTGTTCGGAGAAGAGGCCGCCGACCGCGCCCTGGATCGCGCCGCCAAGGCGCGTGTTCTGAAAGACAAGGTCACCGCGCTTCGCAACGTTCTGACGCCGGACCAGCTCACCAAGCTCGAGGATGCCGAACGGTCCTTGGTCCCCGGCCCTCGCCCGTTCCACTAAGGCGCAGTAACACGCTCAAGACTTGCACGCCTCCACCTCCACACGAAAGGGATTGCCCCCAGCCGGACGCGGTTTTTTGATCCTTATCGTGCGGACGGAGCGGCCCACCGCGAAGGGCCGACAGGTCCGGGAACGCCCCGCCCGGCGTTCCCGGACCAATCCATATCAGGCGATTTTTTCAAGACAGCCTCCTGTCTCGTATTGTGCCTTCTCTCGCATTGGGCAATGAGTGCCCACCGATCCGGGGAAATACGGCTCCCCTTGGCGAGAGATCGAGCAGCGAGGTTGCCCATTCCAGTTCGCCATGCTCGCCACTGTCCGATCACAACCAGAAGATATCATGTTGAACGTCACAAAGCGGATGCCCACACCAACCGAACCGGAGCAAACGGATGATACCGTGCTGCGTGCCGTACCGTCGGGCGTCAAGCCGAACAAGCGGCTCCGCCGTCCTGTCGTCGTTCTGGCCGCGCTGGCCCTGGTCGCCGGAGCAGGCGCATTTCTGTTCCGCGAGGAGATTTTTCCCGCACAAAGCTCGTCCGCCATCACCGCGCCGGTCGTGCGCGGTGACGTCGAGGAAGCCGTGCTGGCATCCGGCACGTTCAAGCCGATCAAGCTCGTCGCCGTCGGCGCCCAGGTTTCCGGGCGCATCACCTCGCTTAACGTCAAGCTCGGCGACAAGATCAGCAAGGACACGCTGATTGCAGAAATCGACTCCACGACGCAGAGCAACGATCTGAAGACCGCCCAGGCATCGCTTGCCAATGTCAAGGCGCAGCGCCAGGAAAGCGAAGCCGATCTCGAGAATGCGCAGCTTACGCTCGTGCGGCAACAGACCATTTTCCGCAGCCAGGCGGGCTCCAAGGCCGATCTCGACACGGCTGAATCCAACGTCAAGAAGATCACCGCCCAGATCGCCGCCCTCGACGCACAGATCATCTCGGCGGAAGTCTCGGTCGCGACGGCCGAGGCCAACCTGTCCTATACCCGCATCACCGCGCCGATGAACGGAACCGTGCTCGCGATCGTCAATCAGCAGGGCCAGAACGTCAATGCGGCCCAGTCCGCGCCAACGATCGTCATTCTCGGCGACCTCGACACCATGGTCGTGCGCACCGAGATTTCCGAAGCCGATGTCGTCAAGGTCAAGGAAGGCCAGCCGGTCTATTTCACCATCCTCGGCGAGCCCGCAAAGCGCTATGACGCGGTGCTGCAATCGATCGAACCGGCGCCGGAATCGATCACCAGCGACAGCAGCGTCAGTTCCAGCAGCTCGACCACCTCCACCAGCAGCAGCTCGACATCGTCGTCCTCCTCATCGGCGATCTACTATAATGGCGTTTTCGCCGTGCCGAACCAGGACAACCATTTCCGCACCTATATGTCGGCGGAAGTGCATATCGTGCTGGGCGCGGCCAGGAATGCACTGACCATCCCCTCTTCGGCGCTCGGCGCAAGACATGTCGACGGCTCCTATGATGTTCAGATCGTGGGCGACGACGGCAAACCCGTCTCCAGGCAGGTCGTGATCGGGCTCAACAACAACGTCACCGTCGAGATCAAATCCGGCCTGTCGGAAGGCGAACGCGTGGTGATCGGCGAGGCAAGCGCCACAACGACCAAAACCAGCATGGGCGGCGGACCGCCGCCGATGGGGTTCTGAGCCATGACCTCCACGCTTCTCGAGCTGAAAGGCGTTCGCCGCGAATATCAATCCGGCGAGCGCACCATCGCAGTGCTGCAGGATATCAACCTGTCGATCGCCGAAGGCGAAATGGTCGCCATCGTCGGCCCTTCCGGCTCCGGCAAGTCGACGCTGATGAATATTATCGGCCTGCTCGATCGTCCGACTTACGGCACCTATGCCATTGCCGGTTCGCAAACGCATCGTCTCGACAGCGATGCGCTTTCGCAGCTGCGGCGAGAGCATTTCGGCTTTATCTTCCAGCGCTATCACCTGCTCTCGGAACTGACCGCGCTCGGCAATGTCGAGATACCGGCGATCTATGCAGGTCAAGCCGGCCAGGCTCGAAGCGAACGTGCCGCGGCCCTCCTGCATCGCCTCGGCATGGGCGAGCGGTCCGGTCACCGGCCTGGCCAGCTATCCGGCGGCCAACAGCAGCGCGTCTCCATCGCCCGCGCCCTGATGAACAACGGCCACGTCATTCTTGCGGACGAGCCGACCGGCGCGCTCGACCGGGAGAGCGGCGAAGAGGTCCTGCGCATCCTTGCCGAACTGCATGCCGAAGGTCACACCGTCATCATCGTGACCCATGACATGAAGGTGGCCGCCCGCGCCGAGCGCATCATCGAAATCTCCGATGGCCATATCGTCGCCGACAGGCGCTCCGGCAATGGAAAACGCCAAAACCACGCCTCCATGGCAAAGACGGTTCCGGATCAGGCCGGCTGGCGGGAATGGGCCGGCCGGCTGACCGAAGCCTTCCTCATGGCGCTGCTTGCGCTGAAGGCACACCGGCTGCGCACCTTTCTCACCATGCTCGGCATCATCATCGGCATAGCCTCGGTCGTCTGCGTGATCGCTCTCGGCGAGGGATCGCAGCGCAAGGTCTTGGCGAACATCAACAATCTCGGCACGAATACGCTGGAGATATTCCCCGGAAAAAGCTTCGGCGACATCCGGTCGGGACGCATCAAGACCCTGACGGTCTCCGATGCCGACGCCCTTGCCAAACTCACCTACGTCGCCGCCGTCACGCCGACGGTCTCGACCAGCAGCACGGTGCGCTTCGGCTCGACGGAGGCCAATGCGCTGGTGAACGGTGTCGGCGACGCCTATTTCTCGGTCAAGGGATCGAAACTCACCGCCGGCCGGCTGTTCGATGGCGATGGCGTGCGCGCGATGGCGCAGGACGCGGTGATCGACCAGAATACGGCGACGACGCTGTTTACGGAAAAGGGTCTCAGTCCCATCGGCCAGACGATCTTCGTCGGCAAGGTTCCGGTGCGCGTCATCGGCGTCATCGCCTCGCAACAGGGCGGCTTCGGCGGCAGCGACAATCTCTCGGTCTATCTGCCCTATACCAGCGTGCAGGCGAGGTTTCTGGGCGACATGTCGCTGCGCAGCGTCACCGTGCGCGTCAGCGACGATACCGAAAGTGCGGTCGCCGAGACGGCGGTTACGCAATTCCTGGAAGGCCGCCACAAGACCAAGGATTTCTTCGTTCTCAATACCGACGACATCCGCCAGGCGATCACCAGCACGATCCAGACGATGACCTTGCTCGTCTCCGCAATCGCCGTCATCTCGCTGCTGGTCGGCGGCATCGGCGTGATGAACATCATGCTGGTTTCGGTTTCCGAGCGTATCGCCGAGATCGGCGTGCGCATGGCCGTCGGCGCGCGCCGACAG
>JASGEG010000506.1:0-4933 GCA_047606605.1 Rhizobium sp. | reverse complement strand
GCTGAACCGGCGCGGTGCTGCCGGCGGGTGTCAGCGTTTCGCCGGTAGCGGTGCCGTCGAGAGGCGCTGTGGCGGTCAGATGCTGGCTGACCGGTGCGGCGGGCTGCCCGGCCGGTGTCGAGGGTGCTTTCGCGGCTCCGGTATCACCGGCGACCGGCGCCTGTGCTGTCGTTGCCTGGCTTGCGGGCGCACCCGTTTGAGTCTGGTTGTCTTGCGCCGGGGTCTGGGCGGCGCTGGCGAGCGTGCCGATCGTCGCGGGATTTTCGGTCGAGGACGTCCGCACCGAGACTTCGGCCGGAGCCTTCTGGCCGCGCGTCAAGGTATTGACCAGCGGGAAGGCCATGATGGCGAGCAGGGCGGCGCCGACGGCGAGCAGGATCGGCCGGCGAAAGCGTGAGAATGCGCCCTGCTTCTTGCCGTCGGTTTTGGCAGCCGCGCCGCCGCGCGGCGTCTGGTCCACTTCCATCGCCGCGGCCTGGGCGGCGCGGCGGGCGGCGGCGATATAGTCGGCGCGCTCGTTTTCGGTTGCCGGCTTGGCATTGCCGTTGCGGGCGGCATTCTGGCTGGCGCGCACGCGCTCCAGAATCTTCTTGATGTCTGGCGCGCCGGAGCCCGGTTCGAGCGGTTCGTTCGGCTCGTCCGCCGGCATCAAGTCGACCGGATCGATCGACGGTGCCGGCTCGATCACCGGCCGGTCGGGCGTGAAGATCGGCTCGGCCTTTTCCGGCGTGAAGAAGCGCTTGCCGAGGCTGGCGAGCAGGCCGGGCTTGGCGCCGTCCTTCTTCTCCTTCACCGCCGCCTTGATCTCGGCCTTGGTGAGGGCATCGACGGCCTGGGCGACGGCGGCTTCAGGCGATGCGGCCGGCTCGGCCGGGATGATGGTGCGGATGATCGGCCCGGCCGCCTGCGGCGCGGCCAGCGGCGGCTTGATGGCCGGAGCTTCCGCCTCGGCGAGAACGTCGCTCTCGAAGGCAGCGGCGGGCATGACCGGTGCCGGCCGGCGATGTTCCATATGATCCAGCCGATCGGCGATCTGCAGCAGAGTTTCGTGCAGCGCCTCGAAGGTGCGATGGGTGCGCTCGTCGCTGCTGCGGCTGAGGTCCTCGAGATGGCGCAGATCCTCGGCGAGCGCGGTCATCGCCGACATGTCGGTTCCGTGCGCGCCATGGCCGAAGGCGCCCTCGCGCGAATAGGCCTCGACAACGGCTTCGGCGGCATGGCGGGCCGCCTCGATGATATATTCGTCATTGGTTGCCATATAGTCCTCGATCGCGCTCATGCGGCGATCGAAGTCGACGGGGATCGGGTCGGCGACTGCGCGCGGCTCGCTGGTCAGCAGCGTCGAGAGATGGGCGATCTGTTCCTCGAGATTGCGCAGCGACTGCGTGTCGCTCGGCGGCGCGGCCGTGCTCGCTTCCAGGCGCATGGCGATATCGGAAAGGCGGCCCTCCAGCCGGCGCACGGCGCCGTCGTCGAGACCGGCAGCCGGTTGCGGCGGATGGATATCCATCGCATCGATGCGGCGCGCCAGGTAATCCAGCCGTTCGGCCAGCGCATTGTCGACCGAGCCCTGTTCCAGCGCATCGATCTTGCGCGAGATGTCGGCGAGGTGGCCGACGAGTTCGGGTTGCGGCGCGGCCTTCTGCGAGCGTTCCATCAGATGGGAGAGCTGATCCAGACGCTCTTCGAGCCGGGCGACAGCCTTGGCATTGCCCAGTTCGTCGATGCGCATGGTCAGCGCTTCGAGGCGGTTGGAAAGATCGTCGGAAGGCTGACGGCGCGCGGCGTCGCGGTTCATTAGGTCGATCTGGTCGGCGATGCCGCTGATGCGGCCTTCGAGCCGCTGCATGGCCTGATCCTGCGGCTGCATCAGCCCGCCCAGGCTTTCCATGGCGGTGGCGATCGTCAGCAGCTTGTTTTCCAGGGCCTGTACGGCGGGGCTGTCGTTGGTGCTGCCGAGATGCTGCTTGATGTCGTCGAGGCGATAGGCAAGCGATACCAGCTCGTCCTGCAGGGCGACGGTATCGATCGCCTGAACCTGACGCTCGACATGGTGAAGGGAATCTTCGCGGGCAAGCCCGTCCATGAGGGAGCGCAGTTCATCGAATTCCGCTTTCAGGCCGGCGGTTTCGGGCCGGCCCGGATGGGCGGCGAGCTGGCCGATGCTGTCGGCAAGCCGCGCCATGTCCTCGCGCACGTCGGCGGCGAAATGCTTGTCTTCGGCATTGTCGCGGATGTCGCGGATTTCGGCGCGCAGCGCGCTGACTTCGCGGGTGACGCTTTCGGCGATATCGCGCTTCAGGTCCTGGCGCAGATTGACCAGCGCCTGGGCGATATCGACGGAGCTTTCGGCGGGCCGCAGCGCCGAAGGCAGAGGCGGGCGCGGAGCGGGGCTGTCGGCAAAGCGCCGGCCGAGCGGCTGTTCGGTGGCTGCGGTTTCATCGCGGCGGGCATAGGGGCGCTCGCGGCTCGCTTCCAGCGCGCGCTGCCGCTGGCGGATTTCCGCAAACGGATCGGGCCGCGCTTCCGTCTCGCTGCGCAGCGGGCGGTCGTAAGGACGTCCGGCGGCGGCTTCGCGCTCGCCGCGCGTAGTCCGTTCAGAAAAGGATGGCCGTTCGGAAAAGGGTGGCCGTTCGGGAAAGGATGGCCGCTCAGGAAGGGGAGGGCGTTCCGGGATCGGCCGGCGTTCGGGGACGGCGCCATAGCCGCCCGCAGCGTGCTGGCGCGTCTCCTGGCCGGCGGCCGTGCCCATCAGGCCTTCGATGCGTGCTTCCAGCCCTTCGATGGTGCGGCTCAGCGCATCCAGCGACGTCCAGTCGCCCGTACCGGTAGGATTTGATCGCGATCCGCTCATCTTCTGCTCGCCTCGACCCTCAGGGCCATCTTGCTGTGTGGAACCGCGATCTGGCGTCATCTGCGCTGGACCGCATCCCGCCGTTCGAAAAGGGATGGTTCGTTGAACTTTCCTCAGACTAAGCCGCGAAACGGCGCTTCCGCATACGGTGAAGACAAAGGAAGCGCGAAGCATCGCCGCTCACACCGCACAATCTATGAAACGTGGTAAACAACCCGTTAAATTCCGCCGAAATCTTAACCTTTTATTTTGGTCTTGTTATTGAATATGCTCATGTTCTTATGAAGTGGCGGCGCATGAAAATGTCAAGATCGGGAGATTTTAACCTTCCGGTCATGCCGCCCTGGCATCGATAAGCGGGCCTGCATCGGCATGGTGGGACGATCGTCGGTTCGTAACCGCCATCGCCCCGCGCGCCGCCCCGATCAATCCGCCTTGCCGGTATTTCGGAAAATGGTGCCGCTTGCGAAAAAATCCGCCCACCATCCAAATTTGACGTTTACGCAAACGTCAATATTTTGTAAGACTGGCATGAGAGCCGGAGTGCGAGGTCCGGCGACGAGTTGGAGGAATTCGAAAGATGCCAGTCTACAAGGCTCCGGTAACCGATACGCTCTTCGTCCTGAACGATGTGCTCGGGCTGGAACGCTATAACAATCTGCCGGGCTTTGCCGAGGCTAGCCCCGACATGGTCGAAGCGATCGTCGGCGAGGCGGCCAAGCTGGCGGAAGAGGTGCTTTTCCCGCTGAACTATTCCGGCGATCAGGAAGGCTGCGTGCGCCACGACGACGCCACGGTCTCGACGCCGAAGGGCTTCAAGCAGGGCTATCAGGCCTATTGCGAAGGTGGCTGGATGGGTCTTGCCGTGCCGGAAGAGTTCGGCGGACAGGGCCTGCCCTACACGCTGCATGCCGCGATCGGCGAATATACCTCGGCCGCCAACATGGCGCTGATGATGTATCCCGGCCTGACGCAGGGCGCGATCGCCGCCATCCTCGTGCATGGGTCCGACGCGCAGAAGAAGACCTATCTGCCGAAGATGGTCGAGGGCACATGGTCCGGCACCATGAACCTCACCGAGCCGCATTGCGGCACCGATCTCGGCCTCTTGCGCACCAAGGCGGTGCCGCAGGCCGACGGCAGCTACAAGATCTCCGGCCAGAAGATCTTCATCTCCGCTGGCGAACACGACATGACGGACAATATCGTCCATCTCGTGCTGGCGCGTATCGAAGGCGCGCCGGAAGGCACCAAGGGCATTTCGCTGTTCATCGTGCCGAAATTCATCGTCAAGGACGATGGTTCGCTCGGCGCGCGCAATCCGGTCTCCTGCGGCGCGATCGAGCACAAGATGGGCATTCACGGCAACGCCACCTGCGTCATGAACTATGACGAGGCCACCGGCTTCCTGATCGGTGCCGAGAACAAGGGCCTCAACGCCATGTTCGTGATGATGAACGAGGCGCGCCTCGGCGTCGGTCTGCAGGGTCTCTCCATCGCCGAGATCGCCTATCAGAACGCCGCAAACTATGCCCGCGAGCGCATTCAGGGCCGCTCGCTCTCCGGCCCGAAGGCGCCGGACAAGAAGGCCGATCCGATTATCGTCCATCCCGATATCCGCCGCACGCTGATGACGATCCGCGCCTTCAACGAGGCCGGCCGCGCCTTCCTGCTGTGGACGGCGCTGAAATCCGATATCGCCCATCGCTCGCCGGACGAGAAGGAACGGCAGGCGGCCGACGATATTCTCGGTCTCGCGACGCCGATCCTCAAGGGCGTGATGACCGACAAGGGCTTCGACCATGCCGTCATGGCGCAGCAGGTCTTCGGCGGCCACGGCTATATCGAAGAGCACGGCATGAGCCAGTATGTCCGCGATGCCCGCATCACCATGATCTATGAAGGCGCCAACGGCATCCAGGCGCTCGACCTCGTCGGCCGCAAGCTCGGCATGAACGGCGGCCGCGCCGTCATGGCGCTCTTCAAGGAAATCGGCGATTTCTGCGAGGAGAACCGCAATGACGAAAAGCTCGCCTACTTCACCAAGCACCTCAAAAAGGGCTTGAACGACCTTCAGGC
>JASGEG010000505.1:0-15074 GCA_047606605.1 Rhizobium sp. | reverse complement strand
GCCCCGCCGGCAGAGCCTCCGGCCCGGCATGGGGCGCTTCCGGCAGATAGAAATAGAGCTGATGCCCGAGCAGCGCGAGATGCCGGCTCATTTCCAGCACATACCGGCCAATACCGGTCATGCTGGTTATGAAATTGCGGGCGTCGATGCCAATTTTCATCGGTTGGGTATCATTTCCAAGCGGTTGCGCATGATGAGAGCGGCTACAGCGATACCCGCAAAGGATCGCTCCACCAGCCTACGGCTTCCTGAATAAGAGCCACCTCGGCAAAGGCACCACCAGTTTTCTTGAGTTCAATCGGGATTTCGATCGCAACATACAAGCTGTCGCCCGCAGGCAGCACGAAGGGTATCGATACTCGCGGATTTTCGGCAGCGACTGCCCTCCCATCCGCGGCAAAGACACGATAGCCGAC
This sequence comes from Rhizobium sp., assembly GCA_047606605.1. Taxonomy (GTDB): domain Bacteria; phylum Pseudomonadota; class Alphaproteobacteria; order Rhizobiales; family Rhizobiaceae; genus Rhizobium. Next base: position 14,658 of record JASGEG010000505.1, on the reverse strand, counting down.
CTTCACCGCCAGCGAACCCTCATCCACCCCGACACTCGACCAGGCGCTGGCGGACAGGTTCGTGACGCGAACCGTGTATTTCAGCATGCGGTCGATGACGACCGGCCCTTCCACCAATTCCAGCCTATGCTGCGTTTCCCCCGCACGAAGCACCTTCTGCATTTTCGTATTGCCGATGGCGCTGATCGGAACAAAGGTTTTATCCGAGCCGGGCTTATAGACCTTGTACCATTTTTCGTTGAGAACGACGTTCTGCAACTCCTGCGCGCTCGATTGCCAGCTTATGCTATCCTGAGGCGCAACCGCCGCCGATTGATCGCCACGCGAACGAATGAACGTTCGAACGGTCTCCGCCAAAGAGGCCGGAGAACCCACCGTGAAGAAATCGCAGTGCGGGCAATAGGCGGTCACTTCACGAAATACCGGAATATCGCTGGCGATGACCGATTTGCCAAAATGGCCCGCCTCGACAATGGGAAGACCAAATCCTTCGGCAAAGGACGACGCGATCAGCGCATCGCTGTCGGCATAGGCCTTTTGCAGCTTTTCGTCGGAAATGCCATTGAACCAGAACAGGCGTTTGCCGTACTCGGGATGGTTTTCGATGCGGCGGATGAGATTCGCGACCCCCCATCCAGGCCTTCCGACAATCGTAAGCTTGATATCCAGCCCCGCACTCCACAGCATGTCGAAAGCATCCAACACGACTGCGTGCCCCTTGCGTGGCTCGAGCGTCCCAACCGTGAGGAAGCTTGGGCGTTCATCCCGTCGCGCCGGAGCGGTACGGGAGGATGGACCCTGTCCGACGAAATCGGCACCGAGATGCCAATAGCCTATCTTCATTTCTCGCGGAAACTGAATTGCATCGAGAAACCCGATCAACTCGTCAGCGACGGCTCTCGAGATGCAAACAAACGCCGTCGAATAGGAGAGTGCCGCCTGAAACCATGCGGAAAATACAGACGGCATGAACGGAGCGCAAAACGCCGGAAACTTTAGCGGAATGGTATCATAAAGACTCGTGATCACTTTAGCGCCTCGCAAACGGGCGGAGCGCAGCGTCACATAGTGGTGCTGGTAAAACTCCCAGGAACTGTCGATCATCAAAATCCGGTCGCCAGGCCCAAAATCCAGTCGATTGCCTTCGGCAAATACTGCACCCTTCTGCTTTTCCAGGGTGTTTGGAATGCGGAACCAACCATCAGATGAATCGCTATATGCGACCAATCTTTTAACAGCATCGCCGCCTTTCTCCTGCGACCCGAGATTGGCGCAAATATTTTTGACGACACGTTGAATGCCAGTTTTGTGGTCGACCAGATAGGTGGCTGTCGCATCGATGATAAGACGCGTGCCGTTGGGCGCCACTTGTTCAGAGCGAGCCAGCAATTCAGCGATCGTCTCGGCCGGGACGGCTGCGCCCTCCATGTGTCTCAACACAGCCTTGTGAGCCATTGACCTGGAGGTTTCCGCGTCCGTGGGGCTGATGGCGGCTACGGTTTCCTTCATGGCTTCGACCGCGATTGCGGCGGATTTCCTCCAACTGAATTCCCGAGCACGGGAACGCTGCCGCTCGGCAACAACCTTGGTCGCCTCAGGATAAGCGAGAGCGTGTTCCATAACTCGCGCCACGTCTTTAACGTTGGCTGGATCGAACAGGAATTCATTGTCGCCGACAACTTCAGGCAGGGCGCCAGTGTTTGAGGCGATGATGGGAGCACCGCAAGTCATTGCCTCCAGAGCCGTAAGGCCGAAGCCCTCAAGCAAGGAGGGTTGAATCGTCAAGGCCGTGGCCTTATAGAGCGAAACAAGCTGGCTATCGGTAACATGTCCGAGCGCTATGAGGTCTTTCTCGGGAAGACCAAGTTTCAACCAACGATCCACTTCCTCTCCCAGGAGCGATGGCAGTTGGTCTCCGGCAAGCACAAAACTATAGCGCTCGCGCATTTCCGATGGAAGCAAGGCAAAGGCTTCGATAGCCGATTTCACATTTTTCCGCCAATCCAATGCCCCCACATAGAGGATAAAAGGCTTATCGATGAATTTGGGTATCTTGGCATCTGGATGCTCGATCGCATCGATGAAATCTTTCGAAACTCCAGCGAGGATATTCACCGACCGACTGTTCTTTGAAAGTTCAATACATTCATTACGGGAATATTCGGAGATGCAAAGATTTAGATCGTATTGCTCGTAAAAAGCGAGACGTCGATCATAATATGTGCGCATCGCAGAGGAGGCAAGATATTGCTGAGGATAGCGATAGGGGATCGCGTCATAGAAGATGGACGCGATCGGAATATTCGATATGTCGTTGGGAATAAGAGGAACGACCTTTTCGCCCCCGCCTTCAAAGGGGCTGGTGGACAATGCTATGTCGGGCTTCAGGCAGGCAGCGTGATAGGCGAGCGCGACCTCGCTTAGCCGCCGCTTTTCCGTGTATCCATTGATCGCCTCGCCCGTTTCGGCGATGCCATGCCAGATGTGAATATTTTCAGGCTTGATCCACTTTTGCAAATGATCTCGGGCCGCGAGAGCTTCCAGCGGCATTGCGGCATTGAGCGAAACAAGAATTTCAACGTCGGGATGGTTCTCGACGATTCCGAGCATCAGTTCCTGTGCATAGCGCCCGATCCCTCGCAGCCGGCTTGCCGTCTGAAAACACTGACCATCAATCCATAGCCGCATAGGCTGTTTCTCTCACTCTTTTGTTGGAATATTTTCGAGCAGTTGTTTCCATTGGGCTGAGAAGCCCTTTGGCGCGTCGATGTACCACTCCAGTTCATGGCCGGAATCAACGTCGCGCGGCGTCACGCCATATCCTCTAGCCCTGGCGAATGCTTCCAGCTTGGCTCGCAGCCTCGGAAAGCGATAGAGCAGACGGAGAGCCCGATCTTTCCACTCTGCATGCTTGGAAAGCCAGCGAATTGTCTTTTCAAGTAGCACTCTGACCAACTGCCGAGGCAGACGGGTAAACTTCGCTTTCAGGACATTGATTTCACGCAAGGGTCGTGTCACGCGCCAGGAAAGGCTGCGGTAGACCAGATGCAGTTCGGAACCAAGCTGCGCTTCCCTGTCGCGTGTATGCGAAAGCGCGCTTTCCAGAATACCAAGCCGCTCGTCGCGGATTTGGATATCTTGCTGAAGCCGTATTTGTTCTGAATACAGCTTTGCGAAGTCAGTATGAAGCTCTCCAATTTTTCGATCCTGCTCGGTTAACTTGGAGCGCATTAAAACGGCGTAAGGAGTATTTTGCGCCAACCCAAAACCATCGAAGATGTTCGGGCCGGGGCCAAAGGCATCTAGAAGTTCTGGATGTTGTGCGCTTATGTAGAAGCGGTTTACCCCGTCGAAATAGGCAAACCGGTAATCCATGCCGAATAGCTTATGTTCCCATTCGTGATGATTCGTTTCCTGCGTGGTCGGCAGGGTACTTTCCATGACGACGATCCAGGGCCTTTTGGGAGATGGTGCCCAACTATCGATAACGGATGCCTCCATGCCCTCAACATCGACCTTAAGCCAGTGAATTTCGCGATCCCCAGCCTGCACCAAAACAGCCGATAGTGGCATAAGCGGAACATCGGTTTCGACCATGCGGAACCCAGCCGCCTGATGCTTTAACGCAATATCGTGATCACTGGTGCTTAAGCCAGTATCTGGAAACTCGAAAAAGCGAATGGAACCATGCCCGGTTCCGATGGCTGCCTGAACAACAACTTCGTCGGGTCGGTCCTGACGGACCTTGTCCGCATAATATGTTGTCGCCTCAGCGTGAATACCGCGCCAGCCCTTTTCGTAAAAGCCGCGGCTGACTGATTCGGTTACTGGATCTTGCGCTCCAATATCGACATAGAAACCGTTTTCGACATTCTTCAGCACGCGCCACAGAATGACATCCTCGAAATTCTGGGAATAGGAAACAAACATCAGTAATTCTGCCTTATAATGCGGAACGTGGCGTCCAGCCAGGAAGTGCCGATGAACGTATGACTATTAGTGTTCACCACGTCGAAAACGAGAGCGTTGTCCTGCCATTCATAATTTTTGTCGAGATGCGTATCCGCATTCACTAATGCTGGTGAGAACGAATAGGAGCCAGGTCCCAAACTACAGGTAAAGGGAAGTTCAAAGATAACTTTTTCCCCTGCCTTTATATCTCTGATGACTTGCTCTGTGTGCCAAGTGTTGGTGCCCCAGATGATATGGCCCGTGCGGTCGCGAAGCATATAACCAAGGACGAGCTGCGGCACGTCGGCGCTTATGGCCACAGCAAGCCGCAGTAATAGTTTCTGATTGACATATACCGTATTGACCGGTTGCAGCGTTTGCTCATCCAGCAATTCGAGATGTTCCGACCGAACCTCAAAACTTCCCGAGCGCGTATGCAACCATCCATCCTGGTTGCGTTTCTGCTCTATGGTCAGATTGCTGTTTTCCCGCTCCGCGATCATCGCGTTGTAATAATCGACCACCTCGTCGGGCGGACCGTCTTTCAGGATTGTGCCCTTGTCCAGCAGGAGCACCCGGTCGCACAGCGCCTTGACGTCCCCGAGGCCGTGCGTGACGAGGAGGATCGACGTTCCCTCTGCCTTGAATTGCCGGATGCGGTCGAAGCTCTTGTGCTGGAAATAGCTGTCTCCGACGGAGAGAACCTCGTCGACGATCAGGATGTCCGGCCGCTTCGCGGTTGCCAGCGCAAAGGCGAGGCGCGCCTGCATGCCGCTCGAATAGACGCGCACCGGCTGGTCGAAGAACTCGCCGATCTCGGCGAAGGATTCGATCGCCGGCATAAGCTCGCTCAGTTCCTGCTGCGAGAAGCCCATCAGTCCGCCAGCCTGATAGACGTTCTGCCGGCCGGTGAACTCGGGATTGAAGCCGAGACCCAGTTCCAGGATCGCGCTGATGCGGCCGGAAACATGGATGCTGCCGCTGCTCGGCCGCACGGTTCCGGTGACGATCTTGAGCAAGGTGCTCTTGCCGGCGCCGTTCTGACCGATCAGGGCCACGGCTTCTCCCGGGCCGACTGCGAAGGAAATATCGCGGCTAGCCCAGAATTCCGAGACGGGAGTGAACGATGCCCCGAACCAGTTTGCGAACCTTTTCAGATTGCTGTGATAAGTCGGATAGCGTTTGCTGACGCGATCAACCGTAAGTACTGACGTCATCAAAGTGCATCCACAAGATCGGCGCTGGCGCGGCGAAAGACAAAGAAGGACAGGAAAACCATGAATGCACTCAGTACGATTGCGGGCCACATGCCGCTCCAGGAAGGCCCCTGATCGAGAAGCAGGGCATTCTGGTAGAGCGTGACCAGCGGCATCATCGGATTGAAATGCAGAAGCTGCTGAAATCGTTCAGGCACAGCTGTGGTCACATAGACAATCGGCGTGAACCAGAACCAGAGCTGCATGACCACGGTCATGACCTGGGCGACGTCGCGGGCAAAGACATTCAAAACGCCGAGAAACACGCCGATTCCGAACGCGAGCACTGAAATCAGCAACATACCCGGTATCAGATAGAGCCAAGCCAGACCCGGATACTGACCGAAGAACAGAAAGATGACGGCAATGGCAACCAGCAGCAGCAGATGATTGATGATCGCGCTGCCCCAGACGATGATCGGCAGGCAGAGCCGGGGGAACGAAATCTTCTTCAACGTCGATGCCTGCTCGATGAAGACGCTCATGCTGCGCGTCAGGATCTCGCTGAACAGGCCCCAGGCTGCCATGCCGGACAAAAGATAGATGGGATAGGCGGCCGGGCTGCTCATGTTCGGCATCTTCGCCCGCATGACCTCAGCCAGAACGATCGAGAAGATCAAGGCCTGCGCCAACGGATGGAGGATAAACCATAACGCCCCCAGCCGAGATCGCGCAAATCGCCCGCGCAACTCACCCTTGATCGAGGCGAGAATAAAATGCCTGTATCTCCAAACACTGCTCAGCAAATGCTCTCTCCAATATTCGGCTATATGATCGGATATCCAGGCCGATAATGTTATCGGCCCGCCAATCGGATCTTCCAATCGTCAAGCACATCGCCAAGTGTGCGGCTCAATTCGATCTCCGGCTTCCAACCAAAGGCGTTGAAAGCCGCCCCGTTGTCACCAGCAGCGACTGCGATTTCGGGTCCGCGCAACCGCTGCGGGTCGATCTCGACATCCACATCCAATCCGGAAAGTGCGATCAGTTCGTCGAGTATCGACTGAATCTGCACCGACCGTCCCGAGGACAGGTTGAAGACCCCGCCAATGTGATCCGGCGCTACATCGATCAATGCGGCATCAGCATAGGCGCGCACCACATCCCGCACATCGAGAAAATCGCGGAAGGCCGAGAGATTGCCGACGCTGATGCGGGCAGGCTTTGCACCGACCGAAATTTCGGCGAGCTGTTTGGCGAAGGCGGAGACGACATAGGCATCCGTCTGGCCGGGGCCGGTGTGGTTGAACGGACGAAACCGGATGGATTTCAGCCCGTCATAGGCGAGTTGCCCGACAAGCACATCCGCGGCAGCCTTCGTCGCGCCATAGACGTTCATCGGCTTCAGTGCGGCACTTTCCTTTATCGGCGCCTTTGCTGCATCGATGAACGAAGCACCATAGGCCTCCGAACTGCCGACAAAGATGAAGCGCGCTTCCGGCGCGAATTCCATCGTGGCATAGGCGAGGTTCATCGTGCCCTGGAAGTTCACATCCCATGCACGCTGCGGCATCTTGCGGGCATCCGCGGGAGCCGCGATCGCCGCGAGATGGATGATCGCCGTCGGCCGACAATCGCGGATCAGGGTCTCTACCTGACCCCGATCCGCAATATTGGTCTTCCAGTCCGACGCATCTCCCTGACCGGCGGTCAATATGGTCAGCTCAGGGCCGGCCGTGAGCCGCCGCTTGTCCAACTCACGTCGCAGCCACGACCCGACAAAGCCGCTGGCGCCGGTAATGAGAATGCGATGTTCTCTCGCCATGGGATGTCTCGCCACTCGGTCGGAAAACTTACTTGCTCAGTCGCTTAAGATCGGCCTCGACCATTTCGACGATCATCTCTTCGAGCCCGATTTTGGGTTCCCACCCGAATTTCTTCCGCGCCTTCTCCGGATTGCCGAGCAAGACGTCCACTTCCGCCGGACGGAAAAGCTCGGGGTCGATGACCAGATGATCGTCCATCGTCAGGCCGGCATGCTTGAAAGCGATGGCGCACATGTCGCGAACGGTCGTCGTGCGGCCGGTCGCGATCACATAATCATCGGCGACGTCCTGCTGCAGCATCAGCCACATGGCGCGAACATAATCCTTCGAATGACCCCAGTCGCGCTTGGCATCGATATTGCCGAGCCGCAGCTCCTTTGCCAGACCGAGCTTGATGCGGGCGACTGCATCGGTCACCTTGCGGGTCACGAATTCAATCCCGCGAAGCGGCGATTCATGGTTGAAGAGAATGCCGCTGGAAGCGTGCAGGCCGAAGCTTTCACGATAGTTGACGGTGATCCAGTGGCCGTAGAGCTTGGCAACCGCATAAGGCGAACGCGGATAAAAGGGCGTTACCTCGGACTGCATCGGCTCCTGAATGAGCCCGTACATTTCGGAGGAGGAGGCTTGATAGAAACGAGCTTCCGGCCTTTCGATGCGAACCGCCTCGAGCACATTCGCCACGCCGAGGCCCGTCACCTGGCCGGTCAGGAGAGGCTGCTGCCAGGACGACTTGACGAAGGATTGCGCGCCAAGATTGTAGACTTCGTCCGGCTTCACGTCCTTGATCGTCCTGATCAGGCCGGAAAGATCCAGAAGATCGCCGTCGACAATGCGGACGTCGCGCTCGATGCCCAGCCATTCCAGGCGAGTAAGATTGACATCCGCGGTACTCGAACGGCGTGCAAGTCCATAAACCTCGTAGCCCTTCTGCAGCAGCAGCTCTGCAAGATAGGCGCCGTCCTGACCCGTGATCCCCGTTACCAATGCTTTCTTCACCAAGATCCATCTCCATGTTTGCCGCATTCACATCGTGCGGCCGTATCAAACAGACGGGGCGGCGCCGGGCGCATCACCATGCCTGATTGCGTTATTTTCCAGCGCCATTTAGCTCGTCCGGAACCCAATGACAACGATCATCAGCAATTTCGCTCTGAGTGAACTCCCCAGCAGCGCAAATATGCCCACGGAGAATCGGTACACCAATCCCCACCACATGCACCATCTCTTTATAAGGCATCGAGAATTTAAACACTTGAACCACGATGTCCCGCCTTGCTCCGTTCATTCATGCGGCAAAACGGCGATATCGTGGCGTCATACGCAAATGCCGCTACGGCCGCGCTGTCAGGCAATCCCGGCCGCGTGGCAAAACCGGTATCGGCGATGTTGAGCCAACTACGGACTCGCCGCCTGATCGAACATGGACAGACCTCGGCTCTCAGCCTCCCAAGGTCACGAAGTGACTGTCAATTCGCGATAAAGACCATCATAGGCGCAGCACATCTTCTGGGCGGTGAAGCAGGCAAGATAACGCTCGCGTGCCGCAGCGCCGAATGCGGCAGCCTTCGTCTCGTCGTCCCATAGAAGCTTCATCGCACCGGCCAGAGCACCGGCATCCTCCGGCGGCACCACCAATCCCGTTTCACCCTGCAGATTGACGAAGCTTGTTCCCGTGCCGATTTCACACGAGATCATCGGTTTGCCGAACATTGCCGCCTCGACGAGAGACAGTCCGAAAGCCTCGGAGCGGAGATGCGAGGGAAATACGAAGGCCGTGCAAAGCTCGAGCAAGGCAACCTTGTCGCTATCCGGCAAGGAACCGAGAAAATGGATATTGCCAGGATTTTGCTGCGCGGCCTGCTTCAATTCCGCCTCCATCGGCCCGTCACCGACAATCACGACATCCAGGCCGCTGCGTTTCGCAGCCTCCAGCAGGATATGGACTCCCTTGTAGTAGCGCAAAACGCCGACAAACAGGAAAAAGCGGGCGGGAAGCCGGCTGCGCCAATGCGCAAGCGTGGCCTCATCCGCCTTTGGATAATCGGCCTCATCCAGCCCCAGCGGGATCACGCTTGTCTTGGATTTGAACTTTTCCAGCACATCGCTTGACATCAGATAGTTGGGAGACGTCGCGACGATGCGGTCGACGCTGTTCAGAAAACGCGACATCAGCGGCCTGTAGAATTGCAGCAGCACCTTCTGCTTCACAATATCGGAATGGTAGGTCACGACGGTCGGCTTGCCTGGAGGAACGGCAAGATGGACGACGTCCATCACCGGCCAGGGAAAGTGATAGTGGATGATATCGGCTTTCCTGCTCAACTCGCGAAAACGTCCAAACGCCTCGCGCGAAAAACCGGTGGACGCGAATTCGAAATCGAGCTTGGCCTTGTGTGCCATATGGCCATCGAATTCGACGCTGTTTTCCAGCGGCGTCTTGCTGAGCGAAAGCACATCGGTTTCGACGCCATAGCGGGCAGTGCCCTTGGCGATCGCATGGATCGTCCGTTCAATCCCGCCGAACGTATCCGGCCAATATGTTTTGAAGAAATGTAGAACGCGCATGGCATCCCTGTATCGAAAAGCAATCGCGGCGTCACCTATGGTATCGCCGACCTTTGGGTGCATCCGATACTTCTATCGGCACTCTCCCGGCCCTACAGGGCATTTATCATAATCGGCTAAAAAGCCTTGCCCTATTGGCGGCGTTAAATTAATGCCGCCTGTACTTTTCAGCCGCGCGCCGGCTGATCGGCCGCCTATACAGAGGAAATTTCATTGACATCAGGAAGTCTTTACAAGGTTGGCGACAATGATCGCCGTCCATGGGGAACATGGCATGTGCTCGATATCGGCGAGCGCCATGTCGTCAAACGCATCGTCGTCAATCCGGGCGAGCGGCTGTCGTTGCAATATCATAATCATCGCGCCGAGCGCTGGACCGCCGTTTCGGGGCAAGGCGTTGCCGAGATCGATGGAGCCGAACATCCTCTGCAGCTCGGGCATACCGTCGATATTCCGCTCAAGGCGACGCACCGGGTTTCCTGCACCGGCGATCAGCCGCTGATCTTCATCGAGATCCAATATGGCGAGCTGCTGGATGAGAACGACATCATCCGATTGAGCGACGACTATAATCGGGTCTGAGAGCAAGCCGGACGATGGCGTCTTGGTCGCCCAGGTCGCCATCTTCATCGTCGTCACGGCAAGCTACTGACGGGCAGCCCGGTTTGTTTGCATTGCCGAACCGTATTTTCTGTCTTTTATCCGAATATTTCGGCATGCTGGATCAGCGGCAGTTTCTGGTCCTTTGGAGAGAGGGTGAGGTTGTCGGCGGCCTTCCAGTCGATGGCGATGGTCGGGTCGTCCCAGCGGATGCCGCGGTCGCTCTCGGGGGCGTAGTAGTTGGTGGTCTTGTAGAGGAATTCGACGCGATCGCTCAGCGTCAGGAAGCCGTGGGCGAAGCCTTCGGGTATCCACAGCTGGCGCTTGTTGGCCTCCGACAGCAAGACCCCGACCCATTGGCCGAAGGTCGGCGATGCGCGCCGGATGTCGACGGCGACGTCATAGACCTCTCCGACGACGACGCGCACCAGCTTGGCCTGCGCATGCGGCGGCAGCTGATAATGCAGGCCGCGCAGGACCCCCTTGCCCGAGCGGCTGTGATTGTCCTGCACGAACGCCGCACTGCGCCCGATCGCCGCTTCGAACTTCGCCTGGTTGAAGCTCTCGAGGAAAAATCCGCGATCGTCGGCAAACACCGTGGGCTCGATGATCTTGACGTCCGGTATGGCGGTATCGATGGCTTTCATGGGTCTTTCCGCTTCGCTCTGACTGCATTCGAGCGGCCGGCAACAGGACCGGCCGCCGGGCGCACTTAAAATATCCGCTCATGGAGCATGTTCAGAAGATATTGCCCATAGCCATTCTTCTTCAGAGGCTCGGCAAGCGCCTCGACCCGAGCCGCATCGATCCAGCGGCTGCGATAGGCGATCTCCTCCGGGCAGGCGACCTTCAGGCCCTGCCGGCTTTCGATCGTGGCGATATAATGGCTCGCCTCCAGCATCGATTCATGCGTGCCGGTATCGAGCCAGGCATAGCCGCGGCCCATCGTCTGCACGTCGAGCTGTCCCGTCCGCAGATAATGCGCATTGACGTCGGTGATCTCCAATTCGCCGCGCGGCGACGGACGGATCGACTTGGCCACCTCCACCACGTCGGCGTCGTAGAAATAGAGCCCGGTGACGGCATAATTGCTCTTCGGCTCCTTCGGCTTTTCCTCAAGGCTGATCGCACGGCCGTCCGCATCGAACTCGACCACGCCATAGCGGTGCGGATCGTGCACGTGATAGGCAAAGACCGTGGCGCCCGCCTCCTTGTCGCTCGCCTGATGCAGAAGCTTGGCGAAGTCGTGCCCGTAGAAGATATTGTCGCCGAGCACCAGCGCCGACGGCGCGCCATCCAGGAATGCCTCGCCGATGAGAAACGCCTGCGCCAGCCCGTCCGGGCTCGGCTGCACCGCATAATCCAGCTTGATGCCCCACTGGCTGCCGTCGCCGAGCAGCTGCTCGAAGCGCGGCGTGTCCTGCGGCGTCGAGATGATCAGGATCTCGCGAATGCCGGCCAGCATCAATGTTGCCAGCGGATAGTAGATCATCGGCTTGTCGTAGATCGGCAGGAGCTGCTTGCTGACGGCAAGCGTCGCGGGATAAAGCCGCGTGCCGGAGCCGCCTGCGAGGATGATGCCTTTACGTGCTTTACTCATGGTCCAGCGTCTCGTCTCGGTTTCGGTCTGCGGCCGGCCGGCCATCGATTTGCAACCGATGGCGATACCGGGCCTTGCGCGGTCAAAGCGCGGCGGGTGCCAGTCTGCGGATGACGTCGTCGACGCCCTCCTGCCATGCGGGAAGGGGCAGGCCGAAGCGATCCATCAGCTTGGCGCAGTTCAGCCTGGAATTCTGTGGCCGCTTGGCCGGCGTCGGGTAGTCCGTGGTCGGGATCGGCTTCAGCGCGTCGAGCGTGAGCGCGAGATCGAAGCCCCGCGCCGACGCTTCCCGGACGATATGCGCGGCATAGCCATGCCAGGACGTGCCGCCCTGCGCGCTCAGATGATAGGTGCCCGACACATCCGCCGCCGGGGCGCCCGCAAGCTCAAGGACCCGGCGCGTGACATCGGCGATCAGCGCCGCCGACGTCGGCGCCCCGATCTGGTCGGCGACCACGTTCAGCGCGCTGCGCTCGCCGGCAAGCCGCAGGATGGTCTTGAGGAAATTGTTGCCGTGATGGCCATAGACCCAGCTCGTCCGCAGGATGACATGGGCGCCGCCGGCCGAACGTACCGCCTCTTCGCCCAGCCACTTGCTCTCGCCATAGACCGACTGCGGATTGATCGGATCGCTCTCCACATAGGGATCGGCCTTCGAACCGTCGAAGACATAGTCGGTCGAATAATGCACCAGCAGGGCGCCGTGATCGGCGGCCCAGCGCGCCAGCACGCCGGGTGCCGCCGCATTCACCGCCATCGCCTGTTCCCTCTCGCTCTCGGCACGGTCGACGGCGGTATAGGCGGCGGGATTGACGATGATGCCAGGCTTGCGCTCCTCAAGGACGGCCAGAATGCTCGTCTCGTCGGCCAGATCCATCTCGGCGCGCGTCACCGCGCCGATGCTGCCGAGCGGCGCCAGGGCGCGCTGCAATTCGAAGCCGACCTGACCGTTGGCGCCGGTGACGAGGATCGAGCTCACGCGCGAACTCATGGGCGAACCTCATAGTGCTTGTCCAGCCATTCGCGATAGGCGCCGCTGGTGACGTTCTCCACCCAGTCCTGATGGCCGAGATACCATTCGATCGTCTTGCGAATGCCGGTCTCGAAAGTCTCTTCCGGCTTCCAGCCGAGCTCGCGCTCCAGCTTGCGGGCATCGATCGCATAGCGCCGGTCATGGCCGGGCCGGTCCTTCACGAAGGCGATCTGGTCCTTGTAGTGGCCGCCGCCGGCCTTCGGCCGCAGCTCGTCGAGAATGGCGCAGATCGTGTGCACCACCTCCAGGTTCGGCTTCTCGTTCCAGCCGCCGACATTATAAGTCTCGCCCACCCTGCCGGCCTCGAGCACGCGGCGGATGGCGCTGCAGTGATCCTTGACGTAGAGCCAGTCGCGGATCTGCTGGCCGTCGCCATAGATCGGCAGGCTCTTGCCCGAAAGCGCATTCAGGATCACCAGCGGGATCAGCTTCTCGGGGAAATGATAGGGGCCGTAATTGTTGCTGCAATTGGTGGTCAGGACCGGCAGCCCATAGGTGTGATGCCAGGCCCGCACCAGATGGTCGGAGGCCGCCTTGCTGGCGGAATAGGGACTGTTCGGCTCGTAACGATTGAGCTCGCTGAACGGCGCGTCATCCTTCGACAGCGTGCCGTAGACCTCGTCGGTCGAGACATGCAGGAAGCGGAACGCCTGTTTCTCGTCCCCCGCAAGGCCGTCCCAATAGCCGCGCACCGCTTCCAGCAGATTGAAGGTGCCGACCACATTCGTCTGGATGAAATCGCCCGGACCGTGGATCGACCGGTCCACATGGCTTTCGGCGGCGAAATTGAGCACCGCGCGCGGCCGATGCGTCGCAAGCAGATCGCCCACCACATCGCGGTCGCCGATATCGCCATGCACGAACACATGGCGATTGTTCCCCCGCAAGCCCTTCAGCGTGTCCAGATTGCCGGCATAGGTCAGCTTGTCAAGATTGATCACCGTCTCATCGAAGTGTTGCAGCCAATCCAGAACAAAGTTCCCGCCGATGAAACCCGCGCCCCCACAAACCAGTATCGTCATGCCTATCCCATACCTATCCAGCCTCGCCCGAATACAATCCGCACCTTCAGGCCTGCCTCACAAACAACCGTCCAATCAATGCACAAACCTCTATACCCAACAGAAAAACCTTGAAAAGCCTTTCTTGCGGATTCGCGCGCTCGTTGTGCTATCTCACGATACTCCCGATGCGAAAAAACATCACCCGCTCTCGCGGACGACGCGCATGCTTCAGCAGGGCCACGATATGCGCGATGGCAAGCAGCACTCTTCGAATGTGCCGGCATTGCAGAGGGTATCCTGGGAGCGAAACAACCGAAAATCATGGAATTCCGTCTATGCGCAAGACCAAGCCAGGCTCCCCCAACGCTTGAAACCATGGCGGAACATGGCGCGCGATCGCCAACGGTCGAGACCAGTTAGGAAATTTTGGATCGGGAGATTTGAATTGGCTGGGGAACCTGGACTCGAACCAAGATTAACGGAGTCAGAGTGTTTCATTTTGCCTTCCATTTACTTGGTTTTTTGGTCTCATGTTGCATCGGTGTTGCGGGAATAGCGAACAGCGCGCGTTCAGCCGCTGCCATTTCCTCACCTTCATCAGCCGACGGGAACAGGTGTCCGTAGGTATCGAACGTCACCTGAATGGAACTGTGACCCATTCTGGTTTGAACTGCCTTCGCTGTCAACTCAAGGCCCCCGTCAGCTTTCCGGTTGATCAACCAACTCGCGTACCAATGCCTGAGGGCATGGAAGCCCGGATATTTGGTTGCCAGAAGTGGCTTGCCCTCTTCATCGACCTTCCCGCTATCGACCGTGACGCCGGCAGCGATCAGAGTGGGCCATAGGCCGCGTTGTAGCATGTTCTGGTGGAATTCGATGT
>JASGEG010000504.1:0-32569 GCA_047606605.1 Rhizobium sp. | reverse complement strand
GCATGGCCGAGACTGGCACTGTAAAGTTTTTCAATACCGATAAGGGCTTCGGTTTCATCAAACCGGACAAGGGTGGCGCGGACATCTTTGTGCATATTTCCGCAGTACAGGCTTCTGGTCTGGCAGGATTGTCGGAAAACCAGAAGGTAAGCTTCGACACGGAACCGGATCGCCGCGGCAAGGGACCGAAGGCCGTCAATCTGCAGATTGCCGGCTGAGAGTACTTAGAGGCTATCTTTCGAGTTGAGGCCCGGCAGAGATGCCGGGTTTTGTCATTCAGTCTGCATTCAGCTTGCCGTGTCTAGTCTGCCCCCTATGTAAGATCGGGAACATGATCTTCCCGGTCCCCTTAGAGGATAGACCAATGAACGCGCTCGGCAAAACCCTCCTGATGTCCGCCATGGCGGCAGCTGTGACGCTGACCTCCATCTCCGCCGCTTCGGCCGACGACCACTGGCATCGCCGCGACGGCTGGGCGCTCGGCGCCGCAGGGCTCGCCACCGGCCTGATCGTCGGTTCCGCCATCGCCAGCCAGCCGCGCTATGTCGAACCCGAGCCGGTCTATGTCGATCCCGACTATGCACCGCCGCCGGCCTATTACTATCGCGCGCCGCCGCGCCGCGTCTATGTCGAGCGCGATGTCAGCTACTATGCACCGCCGTCCGCCGGCCTGCGCCCCTGGTCGTCGCAGTGGATGCGCTATTGCTATGATCGCTACAGAAGCTTCGACGGCCGCAGCGGCACCTATGTCGGCTATGACGGCATGCGCCACTTCTGCACGGCCGACTGATCGCCGAACCGATTGACATCCTGAAAAAGCGCCGTGAAATCGCGGCGCTTTTTGTGTTTTCAGAGACCGCGCAGGAACGGGTTTGTCCGGCGCTCCTCGCCGATCTGGCCACCGGGGCCATGCCCGCAGATGAAGCCGACATCGTCACCCAGCGGAAAGACCTTGTCGCGGATCGACTCCAGCAATTGCTGATGATTGCCGCCCGGCAGATCGGTGCGGCCGATCGAGCCGTGAAACAACACGTCGCCCACATGCGCGAATTTCTGGGCCTTGTTGAAGTAGATGACGTGACCCGGCGCATGACCGGGGCAATGGAAAATCTCGAACTCATGCTCGCCGAAGGAAACCTTGTCGCCATCCTTCAGGAAACGATCCGGCACGACGTTGCGCACGCCCTCTATGCCGAACATCTTGGCCTTGCCCTCGATGTCCTGCAGCAGCGGCAAGTCATCCTCATGCGGGCCGATGACCTCGAGCCCGAGTGCCGCGCGAAGTTCGTCGGCGCCGCCGGCATGGTCGATATGGCCATGCGTCAGCCAGATCGCCTTGAGGGTGATCCCGTTTTCGCGCACGGTCTGCAGGATGACATCGACATCGCCGCCCGGATCGACCACGACCCCCTCCTTCGTCTCCGGGTCGAACAGGATGGTGCAGTTCTGTTCGAAAGGTGTCACCGGAATGATGCCGGCCTGGAGCATGCCCATGAAGCGCCTCGTCTGTTTGATATCCGTGCTGCCGGTATAATCACAAACACCCCGTAAAACAGCCCCTCGCCCGGAAAATGGCGCCGGCAGCGAGCGCCTGTAGCCAGTTCCAAAGATCGCCCGGATCAGGCCAAGCGCCGCGAAGTTTTGAAAAGAGCCAATAAAACAGCCGGTTGCGGAATATCTCTCCAACGACACATGGGCGGACATGGTCACCAGCGGAACACTCAGCCAATCGAGGCGTTTGACACTCAGGCTCCCACTGCAAAAGGAGAAAGCCTATGTCCCTGAAGAAAAACCTGCTGCTGGCCAGCCTCGCTCTCGTCGGCAGTGCCGGATTGGCGCAGGCCGAGATGTCTGCGACCACCGCCACGGACATGGAAGTTCGCTCCGGCCCCGGCCCGGAATACCCGACCGTCGGCATGGCGACCCGCGGCTCCGAGGCCACTCTGGATGGCTGCATCGAAGGCAGCCGCTGGTGCCGCGTCGATGTCAACGGCATGCGCGGCTGGGTCTACGCGCAATATCTGAACGTCGAGCAGAACGGCAATATGCTGGTCGTGGAACAGCACCGGGATGATCTCGGCGTCCCGACGATCACCTATCGGCAAACCGACCCCGTACAGACCGGAAGCGTCCAGACGGCGCGGCCCGGCCCGAACGACGAACTGATCGGACCTATCGATGAGGACAGCGGCAACGTCGTGACGATTACGCCTCCAAGCGAGGTCCAGACCTATATCACCGAGAACCCGACTGAAACCGTTCAGTTGCGGGGCGATGCCGTGATCGGCGCCACGCTTCCGCAGAGCGTGACGGTTCACCGCATCCCGGACTATCGATACAGCTACGTCGAGGTGAACAGCCGGCCGGTTCTGGTCGATCCGGACACCCGCCGCATCGTCTATGTCTATCAGTGATTCGCGCCTTGACGGCAGCAATAGGTCAAAATCGCAAGCGGCCGGGTGGCCGCCTGCCCTTCCAGACGGCTTTTCCCCTGAATTATCGAAGAAATCTCCCGTTTGAGTTGCCTTTCTATTTTCACCGACCGGTGCATGATGTAATTCTCATATGATTAAGGGTTACCGCCGCTTCGGAGGCTTGCTCCGGAACGCGGCGAGACGGCATCCGGAAATGGCTTCCGGAACAACGGGAGAAGGGTAATCATGGAAAGTTTGGGGCCTATCATCACGCAACTGGTTGCTGGCGCCATCGGCGGTAACGGAGCCAGCGCCATCCTGAAGCAGGAAGGGATCAACCTTGTCGCCAGAACGATTGCCGGCGCGATCGGCGGTCTGGGCGGCGGCCTCCTCCTCAATCTGATCGGCAGCGAAGCCCTCACCGGCTATATTGCCCAGGGCCTTTCCTCGCTGGTTGCCGGCGGCGTGCTCTCGGCTATCGTCGGCGCCGTGCTCGGCCGCAAATAAGACTGGGGCAACAGTCGGTAAAACCGGGTGCGCGGTCTGCATCCGGTTTTATCTCGCTCTCGAATCCTTTGCCTGAAACAACGACAGATCAGCGTTTTGGAAGCGATCGTCGCGTTTTCTCGTTGCCGGCAGCGCGCTTTCGTGCCCTCGTCTTTCGCGATATGGCATCAAACCGGCGCGGAAAAACATTTGCCGGGATCGGCAATTCCCCGACAATACTGCTCAACACACCGGCCGTCGTGCGGACAGCGTCGCTCGCTGCCGGCATTTTCTCTTTCTATCACGCAGCAGGCTGTTGCCGGAAGGGTCGGCGGTGGCTGCCTTCGGTCCGGCAATCATCGGCAAACCATCCCCATCTCACCATACCCAAGGCGATGATTGTTGATTATGATCGCCGTTCCACCCTATCCACAAAACAGGTGGGGAAAATTCGAAACACGCTGGAGTTTCGCCGGGCTCGGCCTAATTTGCAGATGATGGCGATCCGTCCGGGCCGTTCAGGATCGATGGAAACTTGTAACGGCACAAGATATGTCAATGGAGCTGACATATTCTCAGCACAAGTTTCCCGCTGACCCAAAATAGGAAAGGAAATGCCAAGGTGACACGACAGATGAACCAGAAAGCGGCGAAACCGGATTTACTGGCGGCGCCGATGGGGAATGTCGGGATCATCGATTTCGAGATCATCGAACTGCTTTTCTTTGCCTATCGCGACTTTGTCTCCGATCCGGACCAGATCCTCGACAAGAGCGGCTTCGGGCGCGCCCACCACCGCGTCGTTCATTTCGTTAACCGCGAACCCGGCATGACGGTTGCGGACCTTTTGGAAACATTGAAGATCACCAAGCAGAGTTTGGCCAGGGTTCTCAAACAATTGATCGATTCGGGTTATATTCGTCAGGTGGCCGGGCCTGAGGATCGCCGACAGCGCAAGCTTTATCCGACCCAGGCCGGACGCGATCTGGCGCTCGCGCTGGCCGAGCCGCAATCGCGCCGTATTGAACGGGCATTCGAAGGTGCCTCCGAGGCGACGCGCGAAAGCGTCAAACGGTTCCTGAGGGGAATGCAGGACTGAGATGTGATCCGGCCATCAGAAAACGCTCTAGCGGATTTGGCACAGGATCATCTCAATCGGATAGACGGAACAAGAACGAGACGGATTGTATGACGACAAAGGCAATAATTTCGGACGATGCCGCTCACCTGCTGGTCGTGGATGACGATACCCGCATCCGCGCCCTGCTCAACCGCTATCTGATGGAAAAGGGTTTCCGGGTGACGGCTGCCGCCGACGGCGCCGAGGCCCGCCGCAAGCTCGAGGGTCTCGATTTCGACCTGATCATCATGGACGTGATGATGCCGGGCGAATCCGGCATCTCGCTGACGTCGAGCCTGCGCGCCATCAAGAACATCCCGATCATCATGCTGACCGCCCTTGCCGAGTCCGATGCTCGCATCGCCGGGCTCGAAGCCGGTGCAGACGATTACCTGCCGAAGCCGTTCGACCCGCGCGAACTCGTGCTGCGCATCAGCAATATCCTGCGGCGCAACACGCCCGCCGATGCGCCGAAGATCGAACAGGTGATGTTCGGTCCCTATACTTTCTCGCTGACCCGCAAGGAACTGAAGCGGGCCTCGGAGCTCATTCGCCTGACCGATCGCGAACAGGAGATCATGCTGCTCTTCGCCAAGCGCGCCGGCGACACCATACCGCGCCACGAGCTGATCGGCAGCGATGCCGAAGTCGGCGAGCGCACCATCGACGTGCAGATCAACCGCCTGCGCCGCAAGATCGAGGACGACCCGGCCAATCCGATCTGGCTGCAGACCGTGCGCGGCATCGGCTACCGCCTGAGCATAGATTGATGTCGGTTTCCTGGGATTAGCGGCGATGGTGACATTCGACTCGATCAGGCGCGATCAGGAGCATTCGCCCTCGAACGGCCTGCGCCCGCTGTCTCGCTGGCTGCGCCGGCGGCTGCCAACCGGCCTCTATGCCCGGTCGCTGCTGATCTTCATCCTGCCGATGATCATCCTGCAGGGCGTCGTCACCATCGTTTTCATGGAGCGTCACTGGCAGATGGTGACGCAGCGCCTGTCGATGGCCACCGTGCGCGACATCGCCGCTATCATCGAGATCATCCAGACCTATCCCCAGGACCCGGATTATTCCGAAGTCACCCAGATGGCCCGGCAGAAGCTCGATCTCAACATCTCCATCGAGTCGGGCGGTGAACTGCCGCCGCCGCGGGAGAAACCGTTCTTCTCCATTCTCGACGGCATCCTCAGCGACGAACTGCGCGAGCAGCTCAACCTGCCCTACTGGGTCGATACGGTCGGCAATTCCAGCCTCGTCGAAATCCGCATCAAGCTGCCGGACAAGGTGCTGCGTGTCTTCGCCAAGCGCAGCCAGACCTACGCGTCCAACACGCATATCTTCATTCTTTGGATGGTCGGCACATCGCTGGTGCTGATCGGCATCGCCGTGCTCTTCCTGCGCGGCCAGATCCGGCCGATCCTGGCGCTCGCGCAGGCGGCCGAAAGCTTCGGCAAGGGCCAGCGGCTGGAAAACTATTCGCCGCGCGGCGCCGATGAAGTCCGCCGTGCCGGCCTTGCCTTCATCCTGATGCGCGAGCGCATCGAACGGCAAATCGAGCAGCGCACCGCCATGCTTTCCGGCGTCAGCCATGATCTGCGCACCGTGCTCACCCGCTTCAAACTGCAGCTCGCCCTTGTCGGCGATAATCCCGACCTCATCGGCCTCAACGAGGATGTCGAGGACATGCAGAGCATGCTGGAGGGCTATATGGCCTTCGCGCGCGGCGAGGCGGAAGAGGATGTCGGCCAGCTTCGCCTCAGCGATATCCTCGACAAGGTCGAGCAGGATTTCTCACTGCATGGCCAGACCATGACCTATTCCATCGACGGTGACGACGAAATCTCCGTTCGCCCGAATGCCTTCACGCGGCTGGTGACGAACCTCGCCTCCAATGCCCGCCGCTATGCCAAGACGCTGCATGTCGATGCCAAGCACAGCGCCAAGTGGCTGACCCTGATTTTCGACGATGACGGTCCCGGCATTCCCGCCAATGCCCGTGAGGACGTGTTCAAGCCGTTCTTCCGGCTGGACGAGGCGCGCAATCTCGACAAATCCGGCACCGGCCTCGGCCTTGCCATCGCCCGCGACATCGCCCGCAGCCATGGCGGCAACGTCACGCTCGGCGACAGTCCGCTCGGCGGTCTGCGCGCCACCATCCGCATTCCCGCCTAGAGCGCTTCAGCGTTTGTCGGAATCGATGAACCGCCCTAGCCTATTGTTTACGCAATTCCGGACGAAAAACCGCTCCGCACTTTTCCTGGAATTGCTTTAGGAGAGACGCCGCATGCCGATCGACATCAACGACATGCATTGGCTCAATCCGCCGCCGGTCTGGGAAATGAACCAGGGCCGTCTCTCCGTCCGCTCCGGCGACAAGACCGATTTCTGGCAGGCGACCTATTACGGCTTCCATCACGACAACGGCCATTTCCTCGGCAAACCGCGCCGAGGCGATTTCACCGCCGAGATCACCTTTGTCGGCAGCTATAGTGCGCTCTACGACCAGGCGGGCCTGATGATCCGCCATGACGCCACCCGCTGGATGAAGTGCGGGATCGAGTTTACCGACGGCGCCAAGCATTTCAGCGTCGTGGTGACCAACGGCAATTCCGACTGGTCCGCCTTCCGCCTCGATCATGAATTCAACGCCATCTCCGTGCGGGTAATGCGCAACGGCGACGCCCTTTTCGTTCAATACCGCACCGACCGGATGAGCGAATGGCGCATGGCCCGGCTCGCCTGGTTCGATCCGGCATTGGAAGACGTCTCCGTCGGCCCCGTCTTCTGCTCGCCGCAGCGCGAGGGGTTTGAGGCGGAGTTTCTGGATTTCAGGCTGACCGATCCGCTGTCGCGGGAGATTCATTGATGGACTACCTTCTCCTCAGTGGGGAGAAGGCCAAGATCACATCATCTTCCTGCCGTTCGGCACCGCCTGCGTCACCGCCGCCAGCACGATCGCGCCATTCTCGTCCTCGAAACCGAGGGTCAGCACCTCGGAGCGGACGGGGCCGATCTGGCGTGGCGGGAAGTTGACGACGGCAAGAATCTGGCGGCCGATCAGGCTCTCCAGCGTGTAATGCACGGTGATCTGCGCCGAGGAGCGCTTGATGCCGATCTCCGGTCCGAAATCGATCTTCAGCTTATAGGCCGGCTTGCGCGCTTCCGGAAAGGCTTCGGCCTCGATAATGGTGCCGACGCGGATATCCACCCGCTCGAAATCGCCATAGGTGATCTCTTCCCCCATAGGCATGTCCTTTTGTCCTGAAATCAGCCTGCCAGTTCCTGCGCGCGCTTGCGCGCCGCTTCCAGCGCCTCGTCGAACAGCGGCTGCATGCCGTCTTCCGCCATCAGGACGGCAAGGGCCGCCGCCGTCGTACCGCCGGGAGACGTCACGTTCTGGCGCAAGCGCGAAGCGTCATCGGGGGACTGATGCAACAATTCACCAGCCCCCGCGACAGTTTCCCGTGCGAGTCGCATGGCGAGGTCCGCCTGCAGACCGAGCTTTCGCCCTGCCTCCGCCATGCACTCGACGAGATAAAAGACATAGGCCGGCCCGCTGCCGGACACCGCCGTCACGGCATCGATATCGGCCTCTTCCGGCACCCATTCGACCGGGCCGGACACTTTCAGAAGATCGTTCACCAGTTGCCGCTGGCGTTCGCCGACCTGCTTATTGGCGAAGGCACCGGTGACGCCACGGCCGACCATGGCCGGCGTATTCGGCATGGCGCGCACCATCGCCGCCTTGCCCAGATGCGTCTCAAGGGACGCAAGCGTCTTGCCCGCCGCGATCGATACCACCACCGTCTCCGCGCCGACCACCTGCTTGAAGGGCGGCAGCACGGCATCCAGAACCTGCGGCTTGACGGCGATGAAGAGGACGCCGGCCTTGATATCGGCCGGCACGCTCGTCACATGTCTGGCACCGGCATCGCCGATCAGCTTCGCCATTGCCTCGGAGGGCTGTGGATCGACCACGATCATGGAAGAGCCCGGCACGCCATTCTTCAGCCAGCCCGTCAGCAGCGCGCCGCCCATATTGCCGGCGCCGATCAGGACGATGGCACCGGACGATGCGAGAGCGCTTGAGGATGCGGCGGTCATGTCAGCATTCACCCACGGTTTCGAACAGCACTGCCTCCATGGCGCGATTGGCGTCGAGGCCGGACCACACCACGAATTGAAAAGCCTGATAGTAAGCCTCGCAGGTGTCAAGAGCGTTGGAGAGCAGCACCTCCACCTGCCGGTTGGTCGGCTCGGCGCCGCCCGACAGCAAGAGAGACTGCCGGAAGATCACGATGTCTTCCTGCCGCCAAAGATCGAAATGCCCCATCAGCACCTGCCCGTTGATGCAGGACAGGAGCTTGATGACCTCGTTGACGCGGATATCCGGAACCTTGATATCGAAGGCGCAGGCGATGTGCAGCGCCTCGAATTCTTCCATCCAGGAGAAGGAGACATGATAGTCCGTCCATTTCCCCTCGACGGTCATGGCGATTTCGTCCTCGCCCGACCGCTCGAACGACCAGTCGTTGTTGGCGGCCACGAATTCGATCATATCGACCGGATTCGACTGTCGTTCGACTTCCATTTCCATAAGGCTCATGCAGCACCTTCTTGACCGGAACGAATGCAGCTTTCCCGTGCTCGAACACTGACAGAACGCAAACAGTTTTACTCCGGAAACATCTTCGGGATGATGTTGAACGACTGCCAGACTAACGCATCCACCCTGTCCGGAGCTTACCAAGTCCGTTTCGAATCATCATTTAAAATCAGTGTATAACGGCATGCCCGGCATGCCAGCCCCTCAAGGGGGATTTTGGAGAAGGGTGCTGTGGAAAGCTCTTCCGGCGTCTATTCAGAAGGGAGTCATAAATGACTCTGGCGATTGGCTTTTTTGCCAGTGTCCACAGGTGGAAAAACCACCGAAAATTTTAGAGGAAAAGTGCGCGGCAGGGCCCTGCCGCACCGATTTCTAGCAAAATTAATCGCGCTTACTTGCTTTTCGCGGAAAGACGCGCCTCGAGCGCCTCGATTCTGGCCAGCAGCGCCTCATTCTCGTCGCGCGCCTTGATCGCCATTTCGCGAACGGCCTCGAATTCCTCGCGCTTGACGATGTCGAGGCTGTTCAGCCAGCGCTCGGCATGGGCGTTGAAAGCCGTTTCGATCTCGCGGCGCACGCCCTGGGCAGCACCGGCGGCATCGGTCATCAACTTGGCGAATTCGTCCATGATACGGTTCGGTCCAGTGCTCATAATGATCTCCTTGCGGCCGTCGGCCCATGGGACGGCATCATAAAGGGCCAGATAGGGATGAGGTAGGATGTCCCAAGGTTCGATGCAAGCAAATTGAGATAGGCCGGGACAAGCCGGCACGTAAGGGACGGCACGAGAATATCGACTTGACCGTTTCGATAGCGACCGCCATGTTCCGCGCACATTGGACTAGCATGCTCCGATCCCGAAACCTCACCCGCATTCTGGGATTGACGCCTTAACGGACCCGACAACCTTGCTGACATCCGCCAACCTCGCCGCCATCCTGCCTTTCCCCGATATCGATCCGATCGCCTTTTCGATCGGGCCCTGGCCCATCCACTGGTATGGGCTCGCCTATGTCGCGGGCATCCTGCTCGGCTGGCTCTACGCCAGGCGGCTGGTGGACAACGGCAAGCTCTGGCTGAACGACACCGCGCCGATGACGCGCCTGCATCTGGATGATTTCATCCTCTGGGTCGCGCTCGGCATCGTTCTCGGCGGCCGCATCGGCTATATCCTGTTCTACGATCTCGGTCCGGTTCTGGCCGATCCGATCCGTGCCGTGCAGATCAACAAGGGCGGCATGTCCTTCCATGGCGGGCTGATCGGCACCACCGTCGCCATGTTCTTCTTCGCCCATCGCAACAAGATTCCGATGTGGAGCCTGTTCGATATCGTCGCAGCCGCCGCGCCCATCGGGCTGTTCTTCGGCCGCATCGCCAATTTCGTCAATGGCGAGCTGTGGGGCCGCGTGAGCGACGTCCCCTGGGCCATGGTTTTCTGCAGCCCGCATCTGGCGGCCGCCAACCAGGGCATTTGCCCGGCCGGTCTCGATCCCCGGCATCCGAGCCAGTTCTATGAGGCGGGTCTCGAAGGCATCGTCCTGTTCCTGGTCCTGTTCGCCCTCGCCCGCTGGGCGCTGGCGTTGAAGAAGCCCGGCACCCTCAGCGGCGTTTTCATCATCGGTTACGCACTCTCACGTATTTTTGTCGAATTCTTCCGCCAGCCTGACAAGCAGCTCGGCTATCTCCTCGGCACGAACTGGCTGACCATGGGCATGGTGCTCTCCCTGCCGATGATCGCGATCGGCCTTTGGGCCGTGCTGCGCGCCCGCCATGCCGCCGCCAGGATGGCCTGAGCCCTGAGTGAAATACCGTATGGCCATTCCGAAAACTGCCCTGTATTTTTCGGGATCATACATTAGCGAGACCAAATGATGACGACCGCGCTCGGCGAAAAAATCAAAGCCATCATCCGCAACAACGGACCGGTCAGCATCACGGATTATTTTTCGCTCTGTCTCGCCGATCCGCAGCATGGCTACTACAAGACCCGCGAGCCCTTCGGCCGTCTCGGCGATTTCGTCACCGCACCCGAGATCAGCCAGCTCTTCGGCGAGATGATCGGCATTTTCATGGTGCATGCCTGGCAGCGCCATGGAATGCCCGCCGATGTCCGCCTGGTGGAAATCGGCCCCGGACGGGGCACGATGATGGCGGACATGCTGCGTGTCATCGCCAAGCTGGCGCCGTCGCTCCATGCCGGCATGAGCGTGCATCTGGTCGAAACCAGCGAGCGGCTGCAGGGCTTTCAACGCCAGACACTAGCCGAGCACGGCGACAAGATCTCCTGGCATTCGGATTTCGGCGAGGTGCCTGCCGGCTTCACGCTCCTCGCCGCCAACGAGCTTTTCGACGCCATCCCCATCCGCCAGTTCGTCCGCACCGCCAACGGCTTTCGCGAGCGCATGGTCGGGCTCGACGCCGATGATGCGCTGACCTTTGCCGCCGGTGTCGCAAGCCTCGATCCGGAGCTGCTTCCGAAAGGGCCGCTGCCGCCGATCGGCACCATCTTCGAGATTGCTCCGGCCCGCCAGGCGGTGATGACGACGATCTGCGATAGGCTTTCCGCCCATGGCGGCACGGCGCTCGCCATCGATTATGGACATATGGCAACCGGCTTCGGCGATACGCTGCAGGCCGTGCGCATGCATGAATACGACCCGCCGCTGGATCATCCCGGCGAGGCGGACCTCACCAGCCATGTCGACTTCCAGCATCTGGCCGAAACCGCGCTTGCCTCCGGCCTGCATATCAACGGCTGCTGCCACCAGGGCGATTTTCTCCTCGGCCTCGGCCTGCTGGAGCGCGCCGCCAGCCTCGGCCGCGATCGCGATGCGGTCACTCAAGATGGAATCCGCACCGCCGTCGAACGGCTCGCCGGGGCCGGCGAAGGCAAGATGGGGGAGCTTTTCAAGGTGCTCGCCGTCTCCAGCCCCGCGGTCGATCTCATGCCCTTCCGCCCGGCGCGCTGAGCGGCCAAGCCGATGCCGGCGGATTGACAGAGCGCGCATGGCTGGGTCAACATCCCCACCAAATCGAACCGCTTCGCCACAGACGCGTTATTCATCACGCTCCACGCCAAAGACGACATCAAGGGACGCAGCATTGCCGACTCCGATCGAAAGCACGCTGCTGAGCGCCGCCAAGAGCGCCGGCATCCGCCACGGCTACTTCACCCGCGAAGGCGGTGTTTCACAGGGCCTCTATCGCGGTCTCAATGTCGGTCTCGGATCGAATGACGACCGGGGCCATGTCGAGGAAAACCGCCGTCGCGTCGCCGGCTGGTTCGACCTGCCGCTGGAACGGCTCGCAACCGTGCATCAGATCCATTCGCCGGATGTCGTCACCGTCGATTCGACCTATGACGGCAATCGGCCGCAGGCCGACGCCATGGTGACGGCGACGCCGGGGATCGTGCTTGGCGTGCTGGCCGCCGATTGCGGACCGATTCTCTTCGCCGACCGCGACAACCGGGTGATCGGCGCCGCCCATGCCGGCTGGAAGGGCGCGCTGACCGGTGTGCTGGAAAACACCATCGACGCCATGGTTGCGCTCGGCGCCAAACGCGAGGCGATCACCGCCTGCCTCGGCCCTTCGATCAGCCAGGCGAGCTACGAAGTCGGCCCCGAATTCGTCGACCGTTTCACGTCCTACGATCCCGGCTATGCCCGATATTTCATCCCGTCCGAACGGCCCCGCCATGCGATGTTCAACCTGCCGGCGCTGACGGTCGGCCGTCTGCGCGAAGCGGGCGTCACCGCCGAAAGCCTCGACATCTGCACCTACCCCGATGCGGAGCGCTTCTTCTCCTATCGCCGTACCACGCATGCAAAAGAGGCCGACTACGGCCGGCAGATTTCCGCCATTGCCATCGAGGAGACTTCCTGACATGGCCCTGCATTTCGACCGCAGCGAATTCGACGCCCGCCTGGCCCGCCTTCTTGCGAAAATGCAGGAAGACAAACTTGATGCGATGCTGCTTTTTGCGCAGGAAAGCATGTATTGGCTGACGGGTTACGACACCTTCGGCTACTGCTTCTTCCAGACGCTGGTGGTCAAGTCGGATGGCACGATGATCCTCTTGACCCGCTCGGCCGATCTTCGTCAGGCGCAATTGACCTCGATCATTTCCGACATTCGCATCTGGGTCGATCGCACCAATGCCGATCCGGCGCTCGACCTCAAGCAATTGCTGGTCGAACTCGACCTGCTGGGCGCGCGCATCGGCGTCGAATACGATACCCACGGCATGACCGGCCGCGCCGCCCGCCTGCTCGACAACCAGATTTCGACCTTCGGTCAGATCGTCGATGCATCCTATCTCGTCGGCGGCCTGCGCCTCGTCAAAAGTCCGGCCGAAATCGCCTACATCGAACGCGCCGCCGCCCTTGCCGACGACGCACTGGACGCGGCGCTGGCGCTGATTGCGCCCGGCGCGGACGAAGCCGACATTCTGGCTGCGATGCAGGGCACGGTCTTTGCCGGCGGCGGCGATTATCCCGCCAATGAATTCATCATCGGCTCCGGGCCGGAGGCCCTGCTCTGCCGCTACAAGTCTGGCCGCCGCAAGCTGGATGCCAGCGACCAGCTCACCCTCGAATGGGCGGGCACCTATGCCCATTACCATGCAGCCATGATGCGCACCGTCGTCATCGGCGATCCGAGCCATCGCCATCGCGAGCTCTTCAGCGCCTGCCTCGAAACCATCCAGGCGGTCGAGACGGTGCTGACGCCCGGTCACACTTTCGGCGACGTCTTCGACATGCACGCGAAGATCATGGACGAGCGCGGCCTTGCCCGCCACCGGCTGAATGCCTGCGGCTATTCGCTTGGCGCCCGCTTCTCCCCCTCCTGGATGGAGCACCAGATGTTCCATGCCGGCAATCTCCAGGACATCGGCGAGGACATGTCGCTCTTCGTGCACATGATCATCATGGATTCCGATACGGGCACGGCGATGACCCTCGGCCAGACCTACCTGACGACCTCGCAGGCCCCGAAAGCCCTGTCGCGGCATCCGCTCGAATTTCTTAACCGTTAGCGGCGTAAAATAGCGATCCTGAACGGGGAGGCCCTCGAAGGAAAGGATCGTGCAAATGGGACTGGTCAGGACAGCGTTGATTCCCATTGGCTTTTGCCTTGCGCTCGCCGCCTGCAACACGACAGACGCCCTGACGCCGCCCGAAGCCATCGGCGATGCAGGTTCCAGCCCCGTGACCCAGCGCGATGTCGAGCGCATGGCCGTCAACTCGCGGCGCGAGCGAAGCTTCCAGACCTCGCAGAACAGCTATAGCTACCAGCAGCAGACCTATCAGCAACAGGGTTACCAGCCGCAAAGCTCTGGCGGCGGCTCGCTGGACGATCAGGCGGCAGCTCTTCGAAGCGGCGGCTCCAACCCTTACGCCTCCCGCCCGCTCGACGGCGCGCAGACCGCCGCCATCCCGCCGGACAACAATCCGATTTCGCAGGCCGACGAACAGCGCGAGGCCGACCGCCGGCTGGCCGAAGATCCGCAGCCACAGATGGCCCAGCAGAGCGAGCAGCCACAGCCCGATCAACAGCAGGCGTCGCTTTCCCCCGCCGCGACCGGCGGCAACAGCGTCCGCTTCCTGCCGATCATCGGCGCGCCGGTCGAAGCCGTCACGCCGCTCTCGCGCCAACTCGGCGCTGAGGCCCGTTCTCTCGGCCTGACGATCAAGGGCTCGAGCGATTCCAGCGCCAGCTACATTCTCAAGGGCTATCTCTCGGCCTTCGAGGATGGGCCGCAAATCTCCGTCACCTATGTCTGGGACGTCCTCGACAACAGCGGCGCCCGCCTGCATCGCATTCAGGGCGCCGAAAGCGCGCCGCTGAAGCGTGGCGATCCCTGGACCGCCGTACCACCCGCCGTCATGCAGAAAATCGCCACCAAGACCATGTCGGAATTCAATTCCTGGCGCGATTCTCACGGTGGATAGCCACAAGCTTTTCATAAATATGAAAACTATCGTGCGACTCCCCCTTGCATTCGGAAGCGAGGCGGTTAAAAGCGCGGCTATCAGGTTGGTAATAGGCGGGCCAAAATGAAGGTTTTCGCAGGGAATTCGAACCGGCATCTTGCCGAAGCGATCTGCAATTATCTTGGTGTTCCTTTAGGCAAGGCCAGTGTCCGGCGTTTCGCGGACCAGGAAATCTTCGTGGAAATCCAGGAAAACGTGCGCGGCGAAGACGTATTCATCGTCCAGTCGACATCGTTCCCGACCAATGACCATCTCATGGAACTGTTGATCATGATCGACGCCATGCGACGTTCCTCGGCGCGGCGCATCACGGCAGTCCTTCCCTATTTCGGCTACGCCCGCCAGGATCGCCGCGCCTCCGGGCGCACGCCGATCTCGGCCAAGCTGGTGGCCAACCTGATCACCGAGGCTGGCGCCGACCGCGTTCTGACCCTCGACCTGCATGCAGGCCAGATCCAGGGCTTCTTCGACATACCCACCGACAATCTTTATGCGGTTCCGGTGCTGACGCGTGACATCAAGGCCAATTACGACATCGGCAACGTCATGGTGGTTTCGCCCGACGTCGGCGGCGTCGTGCGCGCCCGCGCCCTCGCCAAACGTCTCGACTGTCTGCTCGCGATCGTCGACAAGCGTCGTGATCGCCCCGGTGAATCCGAAGTCATGAACATCATCGGCGATGTCGCCGGCAAGGACTGTATCCTGATCGACGATATCGTCGATTCCGGCGGCACGCTCTGCAATGCGGCCGATGCCCTGCTCGCACAAGGCGCGGCAAGCGTCACCGCCTATATTACCCACGGCGTCCTGTCGGGCGGCGCGGTGACCCGCGTCACCAATTCGAAGCTGAAGGAACTGGTGATCACCGATTCCATCCAGCCGACGACCGCGGTGCAATCGGCGCACAATATCCGTGTCATCAGCACGGCAAGCCTGATCGGCGAAGCGATCAACCGCACCAGCCAGGAAGAATCGGTCTCGAGCCTGTTCGACTGAAACCTGCTTTCCGCAGCCGGCCTGCCCTCACCCCGCTTTTGCGGCCAGGGGATGGCCGCGCCGCCAGGCGAGCAGGCCGATTCCGATCAGGCCCGAGATAAAGACCGCGGCTCCGGCGCCCATGATCGACGGAGCGATGCCGAACCAGGCAAACAGGCTTGGCGACGCGAAGTAGGCCAGGAATAGGCCGAGAAAGATCGCGCACATCAACAGGCGATAGACCTGCGCCAGACGATGCGGCTCGCTGCGCGTCTGCATCAGGTGCAGCATGGCGAGATTTTCGAACGGGCCGTTGATCGAGGCAAAGCAGGCCACCGCCATCAACCACAGGCGATCGTGCATCAACGGCAACAGGAAGACGCCGGTGCCGAAAATGAGCTTCGCTACGACGATCCAGACCACCGGCCGACGCGGCTTCATGTTGCTGAGGATAAGGTTGGTCGTGACGTTGCCGACGCCATAGGCCAGCATCATCAGGCTGTAGTCCGTCAGCGGATCGGCGCTGGTTTCGCGCAGGTGCAGGATCATCCCGAGCAGGATGCCCATGGCCCAGGCGATATTTCCCATCAGATTGGTGAAGAGGCCGTAGAGTATGGCGGCATGGCCTCGCGCCGCTCGCCACCCGCCCAGGACCCCATCCACCACCGCCGCCATGCCGGAAAATTCGCGCCGCCGCGGCGCGGATGGCAATCGGGCGACAGCGAGCCACACCCCCATGGCAGATAGCAGAAGGGTTGCGGCCGCCACCGCGAAAAACTGCGATTTCGGCAGGAAACCGTTGACCAGCGCCATCAGGCTCGGCCCCAGAATACGCGCCATGCGCCGCGTCGCATCGAACAATCCGTTCGTTGCATGCCGGACGTCCGGATCGGTGGCAATCGTCGGCAAGGTCGCCTGCAACGACGGATCGAAGGCTGCCGTCAACAGCGCGATGCAGCCGGCAAGCACCACCAGCAAGGGCAGGCTCATGACATGCATCAGGCCGGCGACCGACAGGACCAGCAGCAACAGCGCCCGCAACAGATCGGAAGCGATCATCGTGGTGCTGTGCCGCCAGCGATCGGTCAATATCCCGCCGAAGAGGCTGCCGAACAGAAGCGCGCCAGACTGCAGGGCGGAGACATAGCCCGCATCGCTGCCGATGAAATCCGCCGCGATCCAGACGACGGCGACCATGTAGAATTCGGACCCTGTCGCCGCCAGCACCTGGCCGGCCCAGAGGAGAGAAATCGAACGCTGGGCCAGCGGCCTTAGAACAAACATCTGCGCATTCTGGGTTAGAGCAATTCCAGGAAAAGTGCGGAGCGGTTTTCCGTTCGGAATTGCGTAAAAACAAAGGGATAGAGCATTTTCGCGATTCGAGGAAAAGCGGAAACGCTCCAGGAGAGACCTATTTGATGACCTGACCGTTGATGGTCACGGTCTTGTCGTCGGCGATGCTGACATCCCAGCGCGAACGGCCGTCGGGATCGGTCTTGGCGAAGCCCTTGGCCATCATCAGGCCGAAGGACAGCTGGTTCAGGTCTTCCTTGGTCTTGGCGGCGTCCTGAACGGCTGCGATCGTCTTGTCGAGATCGCGCGCGAGCACCGTCATGGTCATCTCAACGCGGTCGCTCTCGCCCAGTTCGCCGCGCATGCTGCCCGACGCTTCCACATCGTAGAGGCCCGAAACGGCGCTGATCTTCGGGAAGTTGATCGTCATCATCCCGTCGGGGAACATGGCCTTCTGCAGCTTGTCGCCCACCTCATCTTCGGAAACATGGGTGCTGAAGTCCGCTTGCTGGAACACATCCATCAACGCGGCGAAATTCAGCCCCGGCAATTGCACCTGCATCTCCGCACTATCCGGAATGAAGGCGGCATAATCGGCGGGGACAAGGCCGGACGCCAGCGTCAGTTTCTCGGCGCTCAAGCCGAAATCGGCATTCATGGCATTGGTCGGCCCATCCACCTTGAAGGAATAGCCCATCTTCTGGATGCCGCCGTCGCCGAACAGTGTCGAGATGGAAAGATCCTTGAGGGAGACCACCTCCTCGAACGAGCCGGCGATCGGCATCGCCTTCAGCAGCAAGGCCTTGATCTCGGCGCGTTCACTGTCGGAGAGGGTTTCCTTTTCCTTATGGGCGGAGACGAAGCTCAATATTTCGTTCAGCGCCTTCAGCGGCAGCTTGGTCGCGCTCGCATTGAAGTCGATGGCGCCGACCTTGACCTCGCCGAGCGTCATGTCGTCGGAGGAAATCTTGTTGTTGAGGGCCTGCAGGCTGCCGACCATCTTGAGATCGAGCTTGCCCGGTTCGCCGCTGTCGGCCGAGGACAGCGTGTAGCTGAGGCTGTCGGCCGTGGCGTCGTTCGTCTGCACGCCATTGTCTTTGTCGGTGGTCTTGGTGGCGAAGCTGATGCCGCTGCCCTTCAGATCCATCGAGCGGACATAATGGAGCGCAGGGTCGAAGACCCCCTGGATGGTGGACGAGGCCAAAGCGTAGCGGAACTCCACATCCGGGCCGTCGGCCGTCTTGCCGCGTCCCGTCACGTCGATCGCATTGCTGCCTTCGATGCTCCAGAGGCCGCTATCCTGCGGCGTTGCGAGCGCGGTCAGCGGCTTGAGGCCACTGATGGAGAACTCGGAGACGTTCAGCTTGTCGACAAGCTTCTGGAGGTCGTAGGTGACTTCATAATGCCCGCTGGCCGGCTTCACCGCGATGAAGCCGCTCTTGGCCACATCATCCGGCAGGAAAAAGGTCAGATTGCCGAGCAAGTCCTTGGCGCCCTGCTCGCTGATATCGGCCGCCTGCGACGCGCCAGCCAGGACCGCGGCGAAAACCGCCGCCGCGGCAACTGCTTTGAAACGCATGATATACCCCCAAAATATGCTAGGAAAAACAAATTGAAACAGAAGAACTCTGAAGCGGGTTCCCGATTGGATCGATGTCGCCGCGATCGCGGCGGATACGATCCCCTACGGACCCTTCGGTCCTTTCATCACCTGTCCGTTGATCGTGACGGTGCGATTCTCGTCGACGGCGACATCCCAACGCAAGCGGCCATCCGGATCTGTCTTGGCAAAACCTTTGGCGGCCAGCAGGCTGAAGGAAACCTTGTTCAATTCCGGGTCCGTCTTGGCGGCATCCTGGATTGCAGCGACCGTCTTGTCGAAATCGCGAGCCAGGATCGTCGCCTTCAGCGAATAATCCGCATGGGCCTGCAAAGACCCCTTCATCTCGCCCGAAACTTCGACATCGTACGTGCCGGACGTCGCGCTGATCTTCGGAAACTGAAGCACCACGCGCCCGCCCGGAAACACGGTTCGCTTCAGCGTTTCGTCGGAGAGCGGCCTCTTGCCTGCCGCAACCGCCTTCAAGGCCACATCGACGAGACCGTCGAAATTGATGTCGGGCACGCCGAGCTGCACATCGACCGTCTCCGGCAGGAAAGCGACATAGGCCGGCGGGATGAGACCCTCGTCCGGCGTGAAATGCTCCGCCCGCAGGCCGAAATTGATGTTAGAGGCCTTGGTCAGGCCATCCATCTTGAAGCCGTAATCCAGCGTCTTGACGCCGACCTTTCCCTTATCCGTCGCCACCAACATGTTGTTCAGCGTCACGGTCTCGTTCAGCGAGCCGAAGACCGGCAGCGCCCGACGCACCAGCTCCGCGAATTTCGCGCTGCCGCTCTCGGACAATTGCTTCGCCTTGACGTGCTGGATGAAGAAATGCACCAGCGCGCGCAGCTCCTTCACCGGCAGGCCGGTCGCAGCCAGTTTGACATCGATGCTGTCGGCGCTGAAATTGAAAGGCGGGGCATTGGGGGCGGTTACGGTTTCGCTGAAGCGCTGCATGGTCCCCTGCGATTGCAGGTTCACCTTGCCGACCTCGCTGCCGTCGGTGACCGTGCTGGAGGAGGACATGCTGTCGATGACGAAATCCACCTTCTGCCCGCTTTTCGGACCGCTGCCGACGGTGGAGAATTTGATGCCGCTGTTCTTTGCGTCGATCGACCGCATCGCTTCGATCGACGGATCGAAAATGCCCTCGAAGGAGCTCGACGCAACCGAATAGCTGGCGTCCGACGTCGGCGAGCGGACCGAAACATCGAAGCTGTTGTCACCCTTGAGATGCCACCGGCCCTGCTCGACGGGTTGCGCAAACAGCGACAGCGGCTTGAAGCCCGTCACGGAGAAGGCGCTCGAATTGATCTTGTCGAAGAATTTCGCGAGATCGTAGGTGATTTCGTATTGATCGCCCGACGGTGTGACCGTGACGAAACCGCTGCGGGCAAGATCGCGGGACAGGGATTGCGTCAGGATATTGCGCAGCTCGTTGGCGCCCTGCTCGTTGACCTCGGCCGCATGAGAGGCACCGGCGACACAGATGGAAAAAACCGCAACGGCGGCGATAGCCCGGGTGCGCATGCCCGACCTCTCCTTTGACCCTGATCGATTGAAATCGACTGTTGAAGAGACGGGCGTCACATGTCAAGGCACTGATAGAAAGTGCGTCAACGGGTCTTTATCGTGAGTTGCAATGTCGTCACAGCTGCGCTTACCCCAGAGATGCTTGCACCGGCGGCCTCTTTGTATTATAGGCCACGCGTCCGCGTAGACACCCTTGGAGGCAACGCGGATGAGGATGGGCTCGCCCTCCTCCAGTTCAATCGGTCCCCGCATGCCGGCGACTGGATGAACTCTCCAAATAACCTCGAAAGGAATAGCTATGAGCCACGAAAGCTACGAGCTCAAGGCCGAGGCGCGCGAACGGGTTGGTAAGGGGTCCGCCCGTGAACTTCGCCGCAATGGTCTGATCCCCGCTGTCATCTATGGTGACAAGCAGGCCCCCGTTTCCATCGCTCTCAACACCAATGAGGTGACGAAGCGCATTCATGCCGGTGGTTTCCTCACCACGGTAGCGACGATCGACGTCGACGGCAAGAAGATCAAGGTTCTGCCGAAGGACTACCAGCTCGACCCGGTCCGTGACTTCACGCTCCACGTCGACTTCCTGCGCGTCTCCGGCAACAGCCAGGTGACCGTCGAAATCCCGGTTCACTTTGCAAACCATGAAAAGTCCCCGGGCCTCAAGGCTGGCGGCGTGCTGAACATCGTTCGTCACGAAGTCGAAGTCCATTGCCCGGCCGATGCGATCCCGGAATTCTTCACCGTTGATCTTTCCGGTCTGAAGGCTGGCGACAGCATTCACATCTCGCACGTTGCCCTGCCGAAGAACGTGACCCCGGTCATCACCGACCGTGACTTCACGATCGCAACGATCGTTGCTCCGGCTGCCGGCCTTGCAGAAGAAGGCAGCGAAGAAGCCAGCGCCTGATCGGCCTCTTCATCGCGACGCATGCGAACCCGCCTCCCCTCAGGGGACGGCGGGTTTTTCATGTGTTTTTTCTAATAAAAGTAGCAGTAAATATTGCAATTTAACCAACCAATACTTGGTTTAAATCCGTTAACCCCGCAGTTTCAGCAACATTTAACACATTCGTGAAATTTTACGCGAAAGAGTTGTAGAGAACGGCAACCCCAAGATCAGCCGATCTGCGACCGGGGAGCAAACGGAGCCTATGAGCCATTCCGTCGAAAACAGGTTTTTCGCGATCGTCTGCGGCGCGCTGCTGATCTTCGTCGCGCCGCTTTTCGTGCTGTTCCTGTTTCTCTCGTCGGAGCGGGCCGAAAAGGAGATCAAGGACCATATCGCCGTCCTCCTGGTCGCCAATGCCCAGGCGCTGGCCAAGCCGCTCTGGGACCTGGACGAAGACAGCGTCGCGCAGATCAGCGCGACGACGGTCGCCGAGGGCGCCATCGTCAAGGTCAATGTCCGCGATGTCTCCGGTCAGCTGGACGTCACGCAATCGACCATTCCGAGATCCTACAAGGGCCAGCTGGAAGCCGTCTCGCGTCCGATCATCTATAACGGCGTCGACGGCGCCAGAAATCTCGGCACCATCACCGTCTATTATCCGACGCTCGGCCTCTTTGCCGGTTTGAAGAGCGAGGAGATCGTCTTCATCTCGATCTTCATCTTCGCCGTCCTGGCCGTCTTCGGCGCCGCCCTGATCGGCAACCGCATCTTCGTCATCCAGCCGCTGATGCGGCTGACCCATGCCGTCGAGGCAACGCGGCGGCTGGGGTCGCGCCACCATGTCGACTGGCAGTCCAACGACGAGATGGGCCGGCTCGCCAACAGCTTCAACGAAATGCAGAGCAAGCTGGAGCGCGAGGAGACCGAGCTCAAGCTCGCCCATCGCCGCGCTACGGACACCTACAATCTGACGCCTGCCATGCTGTTCTCGCTCGACAAGGATGATTGCATCGCCGCCGTCAGCGACTACTGGCTGGCCGCCACCGGCTATGACCGCGCCAACATGCTCGGACGCAAGTTCGTAAGTCTGGTCATGCCGGACTCCCGCGCGGAATATGTCGAACGCAAGCCCAGCCATTTCGAGGGCACCGACCGCTTCGAGGTCACCGTGAAGTTCCTGTGCCGCGATGGCCGGGTCATGGACGTGCTGATCCTAGAGACCGCCGCGATCCAGGATGGCCTTTCCCTCTCGGTCATGACCGACGTGACCGATCTCAAGCAATCGGAGGCCCGCAACCTGCGTCAGGCCATCACCGATCATCTGACCGGCCTCTTGAACCGCCAGGGCTTCGAAACGGCGCTCGATGCCAAGATCAACGAGGCGGACATGCGCCGGCGCGAGTTGGCCTGCCTTTTTATCGATCTCGACCGCTTCAAATGGATCAACGACAATATGGGCCATGCCGCCGGTGACGCGGCTCTGCGCGAGCTCGTGGCACGCATGCAGGCGCGGCTGGCGCCCGGCGACATCGCCGCCCGCCTTGGCGGCGACGAGTTCGCCATCCTGCTGCTTGCCGAGGATGCGGAAACCAGGGCCATCGACATGGCGGGCCGTATTGCCGAGGTCTTCGAAGCGCCCTTCGGCGGCGACGCGCGCCTCAGCGCCAGCATCGGCATCGCCATCTATCCGCGCCAGGCCGCCAATGCCGCCGAGCTGCTGCTGAAGTCCGATATTGCCATGTATGCCAAGAAGCGCGACGGCAAGAATGGCGCGCAGATCTTCGACAACAGCATGCTGGATGACTCCCGCCGCCGCGCCGAGCTGGAAAGCCATATCGAAAGCGGCCTGAACGAGGACTGGTTCGAAGCCTATCTCCAGCCGATCGTCAATATCGACGATCGCTCGGTGGCCGGCTTCGAGGCGCTGATGCGGCTGCATCATCCGCTGAAGGGCATCCTGCCGCCCGGTCGGATCATCGAGGTCGCGGAAGAGACGGGCTCGATCGTGCGCATCGGCAATCGCATCATGGAAAAGGCGATTTCCAATTTCGCGCGCCTCTCACGCATCGACGGTCTGCAGGACAGCTATCTCGCCATCAATTTCTCGCCGCTCCAGTTCGAACCCGAACTGCCGGTGCGCATCGCCGCCCTGCTTTCGCGCTACGATCTCTCGCCGAAACGAATCGTGGTGGAGATCACCGAAGCCGTGCTGATGGACGACAATCCGGAAACGCGCATGGTGATCAACGAGATACGCCGCTACGGTTGCCGCATCGCGCTCGACGATTTCGGCACGGGCTATTCGTCGCTGAGCTATATCAACCGTTTCCCGGTCGACATCATCAAGATCGACCAATCCTTCATCCGCGCGATCAACGACACCGCCTCGGATGTCAGCGCCAAGAGCCGCATGCTGGTCGAAAGCATCACCACGCTCTCGCACAAGATGAACTGCACCGTCATCGCCGAGGGTATCGAGACCGAGGAGGAATGCGCAACGCTGCGCACCATGGGCCTCGACTACGGCCAGGGCTATCTCTTCTATCGGCCGCAGCATCCCGACAGTCTGATGAAGATGCTCACAGGACCATTGCCGGACAGCCGCCCCTCAGTCGCACAAGCATCATAACGGGAGGACGACCATATGCGGAAATTGCTGCTTTCGGTTCTTTTCAGTCTTCCCCTCCTCGGCGCCGTCGCGGCGCAGGCGCAGACCGTCACCTTCACCACGGAGGAATACCCTCCCTTCAACTATCGCGACGGCAAGACCGCCGTCGGCGCGACGGTCGAGCAGGTGCGGAAGATCATGGTCGATATCGGAGTCGATTATTCGATCGAGATCATGCCCTGGGCCCGCGCCTACGCCCAGGCGCTGACGGCACCGATGACCTGCGTCTTCGTCGCGGCCCACAATGAAGAGCGCGACAAGCTCTTCAAGTGGGTCGAGCCTCTGCTGATCGACCGCAACATCCTGATCAAGCATGCCGGCTCTCCCGTCACCGCCGATACGCTCGACGAAGCGCGAACCTACATCGTCGGCACATGGCGCGAGGATTACACCGAGGCCACGCTGCGGCGGGCCAATTTTCCGCGCATCGATGTCGGCAGCGACTTCAAGGCGACGCTGAAGAAACTGATGAGCGACCGTATCGACCTGATGCCGATCTCCGAAATATATTTCGACAAGCTGAAGAAGGAGGGCAATGCGGTGGAAAAGGTCACCGTCCTTTCCGAACAGCCGATGGCCATCGCCTGCCAGAAGGATTTCCCCGAGGATTTGCGCAAGCGGATGCAGGCCGCGCTCGACAGGCTGATCGCCGACGGCACGCAGAAGCAGATCTTCCTGAAGTATGGCCTGCACCTCGGCGACTGACCGGAAGCGCCTTGACTTTGCCGTCAAATCCCTGTGGTGAAGGGCATCGGCATTTTCCAAAGGGTGAAGCGCATGCTTCTCATTGCGGGCCTCGGCAATCCCGGCGCCAAATATCAGGGCAACCGCCACAATATCGGCTTCATGGCCGTGGACGCGATCCAGCGCCGCCACAGCTTTTCGCCATGGTCGAAGAAATTCAAGGCGGAGATCGCCGAAGGCGAACTCGGCGGCCAGAAAGCCCTGCTGATCAAGCCGCAGACCTTCATGAACCTCTCGGGAGAGGCCGTCGGCGAGGCCATGCGCTTCTACAAGCTCGAACCCTCCGATCTGGTGGTGATCTATGACGAGCTGGATCTGCCGGCCGGCAAGGCGCGGCTGAAGACTGGCGGCGGCCATGGCGGCCACAACGGCATCAAGTCGATCGACGCCCATTGCGGCCGCGACTACCGGCGGCTGCGCCTCGGCATCGGGCATCCCGGCGCCAAGGAGCTGGTGCACAATCACGTCCTCGGCGATTTCGCCAAAGTCGACCGGAGCTGGCTGGAGCCATTGTTCGACGCGCTTGCCGACAATGCCGACATGCTGGCGCGTGGCCAGGATTCGCAGCTCATGAACAAGATCGCCCTTGCCCTCGGCGGCAAGGCCGAGGAAGAGGCGCCGAAACCGGAAAAGAAGCCGGTGGCGAAATCCCATATCCATCAGGCCCGCAGCCATAACCAGCCGCGCATGCCCGAGACCGGCCCGATGGCCGAGATGCTGAAGCGAATGTTCGGCAAGAAGGACGATTGAGATGGCGGGCGGCGATGGAGATGTGGTGATCCGCCCGGCCACGACCGGCGACCTTGCCACCCTCCTCGCGCTCTATCGCCACCTCAATCATGCCGATCCGCAACCGGAGCCGGCTTTGGCCGAAAGCCGCTTCGCCGAAATGCTGGCGCATCCGGGCATGACGATCCTCGCGGCCTTCGCCGGCGATGTCGCCCTCTCCTCCGTCACGCTGGTCGTCATTCCCAACCTGACGCGTGGGGCGGCACCTTACGCCCTTGTCGAGAATGTCGTGACCCATGCCGACCATCGCCGGCATGGCCACGCCCGGGCGCTGATCCACAGGGCAGTCGAGATCGCCTGGGAGAAGGACTGCTACAAGGTGATGCTGCTGACCGGCTCGAAAACCCCGGCCACCCTGCGCTTCTATGCCAATTGCGGCTTCGCGCAGGACAAGACCGGCTTCCAGATCCGCCGTAGGGCCAGCCTCTGAGAGCCTGGCAGAGACCTATTCCTCCGGCTCGGTGGTGAACATCAGCGGAAATCCGGCGCTCTTTGCCAGATCGACTGCTTCCTGCGCCTTCGTCTCGGCAATATCGCGCGCGCAGACCATCACGACGCAGGTGCCGAGCTTGTGCGCGGTCATCATCACGCGATAGCCGGCCTCCTCGCTCATGCGAAAGACGGCCTTCAGCACCATGATGACGAATTCGCGCGGCGTATAATCGTCGTTGACGAGAATGATCTTGTAGAGCTTCGGCCGCTCGACCTTCGGCTTTGTCTTGGTCTTTGGTTTCAGGACAACATCATTGTCACTCATCGGCATCACCGTTGACGACAGGGGGAAGGAGTTTTGGGCTAATGACGGGATTATAGTGCAGCGCACCACATCCTTCAAGGATGCGCGCACCCCTGGCTCAATGCACAGAGCGGCATTCGAGCGACTTCGGCCTATCTTTCGGCAGAAAAGAGCTTCCTTGCCCCCACAAGGCTTGACCCGCAACGACCCTTCCCCCATAGGCACAGCAAAGATTTTCAAGATATGGACAAGGTGCCATGGGTTTCAAATGCGGTATCGTCGGGCTGCCGAATGTCGGCAAGTCCACTCTGTTCAACGCGCTGACCAAGACGGCGGCCGCGCAGGCGGCGAATTATCCCTTCTGCACGATCGAGCCGAACACGGGTGAAGTCGCGGTTCCCGACCCGCGCATGCGCAAGCTTGCCGACGTCGCCAAGTCGAAGGAGCTGATCCCGACGCGCATTTCCTTCGTCGACATCGCCGGCCTGGTGCGCGGCGCCTCGAAGGGCGAGGGCCTCGGCAACCAGTTCCTCGCCAATATCCGCGAAGTCGATGCCATCGTGCATGTGCTGCGCTGCTTCGAAGACAGCGACATCACCCATGTCGAAGGCCGCATCAATCCGGTCGCCGACGCCGAGACGATCGAGACCGAGCTGATGCTCGCCGACCTCGAGAGCCTCGAGCGCCGCACCGAGCAGACGCGCAAGCGCGCCACCGGCAAGGACAAGGAGTCGCTGGCGATGCTGCCGCTGATGGAAGCTTCGCTGAAGCTCCTGAACGAGGGCAAGCCGGTTCGCACCCTGCTCTCCTCGCTGGATGCAGAGGAAACCCGCATCCTCAAGAGCCTCAACCTTCTGACCTCGCATCCCGTGCTCTATGTCTGCAACGTCGCCGAAGCCGACGCCGTTGCCGGCAACGAACACACGGCGGCCGTTGCGGCCATGGCGAAGGAGCAGAATTCCGAAGTGG
The DNA here is from genome assembly GCA_047606605.1 of Rhizobium sp. Classification (GTDB taxonomy): domain Bacteria; phylum Pseudomonadota; class Alphaproteobacteria; order Rhizobiales; family Rhizobiaceae; genus Rhizobium. The sequence continues at coordinate 5,742 of JASGEG010000504.1, read as the reverse complement.
TGATCATCTCGGCCGCCATCGAGGCGGAAGTGGCGCAGCTGCCCGAAGAGGAAGCCACCGAATTCCTTTCCGCGCTCGGTCTCGACGAGGCCGGCCTCGACCGGCTGATCCGCGCCGGCTACAAGCTGCTGCACCTCATCACCTATTTCACCGTCGGCCCGAAGGAAACGCGCGCCTGGACGATCGAAAAGGGCACCAAGGCACCGCAGGCCGCCGGCGTCATCCACTCCGATTTCGAGCGCGGCTTCATCCGCGCCAACACCATCGCCTATGACGATTTCATCGCCTACAACGGCGAAACCGGCGCCAAGGAAGCCGGCAAGGCGCGCGACGAAGGCAAGGAATATGTCGTCCAGGACGGCGACGTCATCCACTTCCGCTTCAACACCTGATTGATGAATGCGTTGCCGGCTCTCGCCCGAGCGCCGGCAAACTCCTTCGGCGACGGCTGGCCGCAATCGCATGACGTCGCACCGACGTTTCTCCATCGCAGCCCCGAAATCACTTGCGCCATGGCCTTCGGCCATGCGATGGGCGGACAAGGATGAGGAGGACGATCACGGTTATGGCAAAACTGGCCTATGAGGATTTCCAGCCCGGACAGACGTTTTCGCTCGGCCCGAAACATGTAACGGCCGAGGAAATCGTTGAATTCGCAAGAGAATTCGATCCGCAACCGATGCATCTCGATGAGGCTGCCGGCCGCGCCAGCATTCTCGGCGGACTGGCGGCATCCGGCTGGCACACCTCCGCCATGTTCATGCGCATGATGTGCGACGCCTATCTGCTCGACGCCGCCTCCGAAGGCGCCCCTGGCATTGATTTCATGGAATGGAAGAAGCCGGTTCTCGCTGGAGACACGCTTTGCGGGCGCTCGATCGTGCTCGAATCCCGCGCCATGCGCTCTCGCCCCGGCATCGGCATCGTCAAGTTCCGCCATGAGGTGGAAAACCAGCGCGGCGAACTCGTCTGCCTCGGCGAGAACGCCACCATGATCCGCATGCGCCTGGCGGTGGAGACACCGGCATGAAGATGATCGACCTCTACCCCGCGGGCGAGCGCACCGAAATCGGCAGCCGGCTGTTTACCCCGGAAGACATCGTCCGCTTTGCCTCGCGCTTCGATCCCCAGATCTTCCACGTGGATGCGGAAGCCGCCAGGGACACGCTGTTCGGCGGCCTCTGCGCCTCGGGCTGGCACACCTGCGCGGTCTGGATGCGCACCTTCGTCGACTACTGGAAAAGCGAAACCGCCCGCCTGGTGGCCGAAGGCGTCAAGCCGCCCAATCTCGGCCCCTCGCCCGGCTTCCGGAACCTGCAATGGCTGCGCCCCGTCTTTGCCGGCGATACGGTGACCTACGGCGTCACCCTGCTCGCCAGCCGCCCGATGGCCTCGCGTCCCGGCTGGACGCTCAACACCATCGCCTGCGACGGGACCAACCAGCATGGCGTGCCGGTCCTGCGGTTCGAGAGTTCCGTGCTGGAATTCGAGTGAGGCCGTAATCGAGCTCAATTGAAGCTCGTCACCGCCGCGCCTCTGATACCCCCTGTCACTTCGTGACATCTCCCCCACAAGGGGGGAGATCGTTGGGAGTTTGCCGCACCCGTTTCACCACAGCATCAGGCTTTGGTCTCTGCGGATGCGATGCTTGTTTGTGGCAAGAAGACGCTGCGAGTTACCAATCTCCCCCTTGTGGGGAGATGTCCCGAAAGCGACGGAAGGGGGGTATACACTTTCCGCGAACTCGACAGTCGCGATCATCGCGCAGCGTCTTCCCTCTGAGGCAAGCGTCAATGCCCGGCGAATTCCACCAGCGTATGAACCGGCACATCCAGCGCTTCGAGCTTCTTGCGCCCGCCAAGCTCCGGCAGGTCGATGACGAAGCAGGCCGCCACGACTTCCGCGCCGATCTGGCGCAGCAATTGGGTGGCGCCGACGGCGGTGCCGCCGGTGGCGATCAGGTCGTCGACCAGGATCACCTTCTCGCCGGGATTGACGGCATCGCGATGCATCTCCATCTCGTCGACGCCATATTCCAGGCTGTAGGCGATGCGCACGATATCATGCGGCAGCTTGCCCTTCTTGCGGATCGGCACGAAGCCGGCCGACAGCTGATGCGCCACCGCGCCGCCGAGGATGAAACCGCGCGCTTCCATGCCGGCGACCTTATCGATCTTGGTGCCGACATAGGGGTGCACCAGCGCATCCACGGCGCGCCGAAACGCCCTGGCATCGCCGAGCAGCGTGGTGATGTCGCGAAAGATGATGCCGGGCTTGGGATAATCCGGAATGGAGCGGATGCTGGCGGCAAGCTCCGAAGCGATAGTGTTCATGAAAATATGTACTCTCAGGCTAAGAAAGGGCCGGCCGCACCCTATCAAGACCCGTGCGCGATACCAACAAAAAAGGCGACCCCGAAGAGCCGCCTCCTGTCGGTTGCATGACGGGATCGTTCAGTGTGCGCCGGCCTTGGCGTAAACCGACCGCTTGGTGAGATAGATCAGCGTTGAGAAGATCAGCAGGAACACGATGACCATGAAGCCGAGATGCTTGCGATCCTCCAGATGCGGCTCCGAGGCCCACATCAGGAAGGCGGCAACATCGCGCGAATACTGATCGACCGTCTGCGGCGTGCCGTCGTCGTAGGTCACCTGGCCGTCGGAGAGCGGCTTCGGCATGGCAAAGGTCGCCGCCGCATCGAAATACGGGTTGTAATGCGAACCCTGCGGGACCTGGAAGCCGGCCGGCGGCTCTTCATAACCCGTCAGCAGCGAGTGGATATAGTCCGGCCCGCCTTCCTGATACTGGGTGAAGATATCGAAGATGAACTGCGGGAAACCGCGCTCGATTTCGCGCGCCTTGGCAAGCAGCGACATGTCCGGCGGCACAGCGCCGTTGTTCGAGGCGGCCGCCGCTTCATCGTTCGGGAACGGCGACGGGAAATGATCCGACGGCAGCGCCTTGCGGGTGAACATCTCACCCTGGCTGTTCGGACCGTCCTGCACTTCGTAATTCGCCGCGAAGGCCTTGATCTGCGCTTCCGAGTAGCCGAGATCCCCCAGCGTGCGGAAGGCGACCAGCTTCATGGAATGGCAGGCGGAACAGACTTCCGTATAGACCTTGAGGCCGCGCTGGAGCTGGGCCTTGTCATAGTAGCCGAAGGGGCCTGAGAAGGTCCAATGTTCCTCCCTCGGCTCCTTGAGCGGATAGTGCGGCGTCTCGGACTCCGTGGCATGCTTCGTCTCCGCGGCGATGGCGACAGCCGTGGTAAGACCGCCGATGAGCGCCAGGGACAGAAGGCCGGCAACAAGCTTTTTCATTGTTCTCTTCCCCTACTGCCGGTTACGCTTCGACCGGAGCAGCATTCTTGCTGCCCTGCTTTTCAAGAACCGCTTCCGTGATCGAATTCGGAATGCGCCTCGGTGTCTCGACGATGCCGAGCACCGGCATGACGACGAGGAAGAACAGGAAGTAGAAGAGCGTCGCGAACTGCGAAATCAGGACGAAATTGCCTTCCGCCGGCTGCGAACCGAGCCAGCCGAGCAGAACGGCATCGGCGACGAACAGCCAGAAGAACAGCTTGTACCAGGGACGATAGACCGCCGAGCGGATCTTGGAGGTGTCGAGCCAAGGCAGGAAGAACAGCACGATGATCGCGCCGAACATCGTCAGAACGCCGCCGAGCTTGGAGTCGATCGGGCCGATGTTGAAGGTGATCGAGCGCAGCATCGCGTAGAAGGGCAGGAAGTACCATTCCGGAACGATGTGGGCCGGCGTCTTCAGCGGGTTGGCCGGAATATAGTTATCGGCATGGCCGAGGAAATTCGGCAGGTAGAAGACGAAATAGGCGAAGACCAGCAGGAAGATGGAAACGCCGAGCGCATCCTTCAGCGTGGCGTAGGGCGTAAACGGCACGGTATCGGTCTTCAGCTTGACTTCGACGCCCGTCGGGTTCGTCTGGCCAGTCACATGCAGCGCCCAGATATGCAGGATGACAACACCTGCGATCATGAAGGGCAGCAGGTAATGCAGCGAGAAGAAGCGGTTGAGGGTCGGATCGTCGACGGCAAAACCGCCGAGCAGGAAGGTCTGAATCCAGTCGCCCACCCACGGAAAGGCCGAGAAGAAGCCGGTGATGACGGTGGCGCCCCAGAAGGACATCTGGCCCCAGGGCAGAACATAGCCCATGAAGGCGGTCGCCATCATCAGCAGGTAGATCACCACGCCCAAGATCCAGAGGATTTCGCGCGGCGCCTTGTAGGAGCCGTAGTAAAGGCCGCGGGCGATATGGAGATAGACCGCCACGAAGAAGAAGGATGCGCCGTTGGCATGCATGTAGCGCAACAGCCAGCCATGATTGACGTCGCGAACGATCTTTTCGACCGAGTTGAAGGCGATGGTCGTATCGGCCGCATAATGCATGGCGAGAACGACACCGGTCAGGATCTGCAGAAGCAGCATCACGGCCAGCATGGCGCCGAACGTATAGGCATAGTTCAGATTGCGCGGGACCGGATAGGCGATGAAACTGTCATAGACCATGCGCGGCAGCGGCAGCCGCGCGTCGATCCATTTTTCGAGCCCCGTAGACGGCTCGTAAGACGAATGACCACTCATGATTCAGCTCCCCCTCAACCGATCTTGATTTTCTTTTCTGATGAAAACGCATATTGCGGAATGAGAAGGTTCATCGGCGCCGGCCCCTTGCGGATGCGACCGGCGGTGTCATAGACCGAACCGTGGCAGGGACAGAACCACCCGCCATATTCCCCCGCCTGACCGAGCGGCACGCAGCCCAGATGCGTGCAGGTGCCGATCATGACGATCCAGTTCTCCTTGCCGTCGCCGGCGGAGCGCGCGACGTCGGTTGCCTGTGCATCCGACGGCAGGTTGGCGTTGCGGGCGACCGGGTCCTTCAGATCCGAGATCTGCGCGCCCTTGGCCTCGTCGATTTCCTTTTGCGTGCGATTGCGGATGAAAACGGGCTTGCCGCGCCATTTCACCGTCATCGACATGCCCGGCTCCAGGCTGGACACGTCGACTTCGATGGAAGCGAGAGCGAGCGTCGAGGCATCCGGCCGCATCTGGTCGATGAACGGCCAGGCGACGGCAACGGCGCCCACTGCGCCAGCCATGCCCGTCGTCAGATAAAGGAAATCTCGGCGAGTTGGCTCGCCCGTGGTTTCACCTGTCGTAGTATGCTCGCTCAATGCCGGACCATCCTCTTCCGCAAAACCCGCAGCTAGGCGCTGCGGTCCCCTCACTAACGGCGAATCAACGCGACCACAATTCCGCCATAGATTCCTCCGTATCCCGCCGCGTTCTAAGCTTGATCGCAAATTATGTCCAGTCTTGGCAAGGGGTGGAGGCACAATGTCGCGGGAAAAGCGCGCTATTTGGCCGCATCCGTCGAGGTTAAAATCCGCCTCGCCAGTCAAAGCGGCGTAAGAGCATGAAAAAGCGTGAGATTCATAAGATAAAATTTTACACTGCAAAGCAAAATAAACAATGAATTCAATGCTGCATTGCAACAAAATCCATGATACGCCCAGCATGGATCTACGGAGCTGCCGCCTTCCGCGCCGTCGATCCATATGGGTTCCCTGACGATATTGCCCGCACTCCCGGCATTGCCGCCTGACCGAAAACTACATTTTAGCAATGCCTGAGGATATGAATATGAGACAGACGATCTATTGCGTGCTGTGCGTGCTCGCGACGCTGCTGCTGGGCACGCTGGCG
>JASGEG010000503.1:0-3780 GCA_047606605.1 Rhizobium sp. | reverse complement strand
TGCCCAGGGCGGCCTTGACGACCTCGACCGCCGCCGCGCAGACTTCCGGGCCGATCCCGTCGCCATGAACCACGGCAATCTCGTAGATATCCTTCATGGCCGCCTCTTCAGATGCACTTGCCGCCATCGACGTTGAGATCGACGCCGGTGATCATGCTCGCCTCGTCCGAGCACAGGAAAGCGGCGGCGTTGCCCATGTCCGCGGGTGTCGAAAGCCGTCCGATCGGAATGGTGGCGACGATCCGCGCGCGGCTTTCGTCGCTGTCGGAGCCGATGAAGGTCGAGAGCAATGGCGTGTCGCCGGCCACGGGATTGATGGCGTTGACGCGAATGCCGAAGGGGGCAAGCTCCACGGCCATCGCGCGGGTGGCGGCGATGCCCCATCCCTTTGAGGCGTTGTACCAGGTGAGGTTGGGGCGAGGGGAGACGCCGCCGGTCGAGGCGACGTTCAAAATGGCACCGTGCCGTTCAGCCTTGAAATGCGGCAGCACGGCGCGCGCGCCATTGTAGATCGAGCGGATGTTGACGTTGAAGATGCGTTCGAACAGGCCTTCGTCCATGTCCTCCATCGGCATCGGCGGCTGTCCGATACCGGCATTGTTGACGAGAATGTGCAGTCCACCGAACCGCGCCAGCGCGAGATCGCGCGCGGCGGCGAGGCTGTCGAGCGTGGCGACATCGCCGGCAAGCGGCGCGACCGATCCGTCATGCTGTGCCGCCACCCGTTCGGCAGCGGCGAGGTCGCGATCGACGAGCACGACGCGCGCACCTTCCTCCACGAATTTGCGGACGATTCCTTCGCCGAAACCCGATCCGCCGCCCGTGATGATCGCCACTTTTCCCATAAGACGCATGTAAGGTCCTCCATTTGTTTCCAGCATCGGATAAGTCGGAGCGATTTCACAGTCCGATTATCTGAACGCCTTTTTAGGTTTCTTTATTTGTGTTCTGGCCGTCCGATGGTGAATATCGGCCAAAGAATGAAACTGGGAGACTGCGCCATGACACTGACTTTCGACGCCAAGCAGATGGCGGCAGAGCTTTACGATGGCGGCTTCCGACCGATGTTCATCGGCGGCCAATGGGTTGCCGCCCAATCCGGCGAGGTCAGCGAGGCCTATAATCCGGCAACAGGGGCGGTCCTGGCAACGGTTCCACTTGCCGCCGCCGCCGATGTCGACAGCGCCGTTGCCGCGGCGCGCCGGGCTCTCGAAGGGCCATGGTCCCGGTTCTCGCCCTATGAGCGCCAGACGCTGCTTTTGAAAATCGCCGACCTCTTCGAAGCGAACTGGGAGCGCCTTTCGGTTTCCGACACGCTGAACATGGGCATGCCGATCATGCGCACGCTTGCCAACAAGCGGCGGGTCATCGGCATGCTGCGGTTTTATGCCGGCACGGCGACCACGCTTCATGGCGAGGTGATCGACAATTCGATTCCCGGGGAGATCGTGACCTTCACCCGTCGGGAGCCGATCGGGGTCGTCGGTGCGATCATTCCGTGGAACGCGCCCACCGCGGCATCGATCTGGAAGATCGCTCCGGCGCTTGCGACAGGCTGCACGGTGGTCCTGAAACCGTCGGAGGATGCGCCGCTCACGCCGCTGCTGATCGCCAAGCTCATGCAAGAGGCCGGCGTGCCGGACGGCGTGGTCAACATCGTCACCGGCAAGGGGTCGGTCGCCGGCGCCCGGCTGGCCGAACATCCCGACGTCGACAAGATCGTCTTCACCGGCTCCACCGCCACCGGGCAATCGATCGCCCGCGCCGCGGTCGGCAACCTGAAACGGGTCTCGCTCGAGCTCGGCGGCAAGTCGCCGGTGATCGTCTGCCGCGACGCCGACATAGACCGTGCCGTGCCCGTTGCGGCCATGGCGGTCTTTGCGCATTCGGGACAGATCTGCATCGCCGGTTCGCGCCTGTTCGTGGCGCGCGAAATCCACGATGAGTTCGTCGCCAAAGTCGCCGATTTTGCCCGTTCGCTGCGGATCGGCCATGGGATTGAGGCCGATACGGATATCGGGCCGCTGATATCAGCCCGCCAGGCGCAGGTCGTCGAGAGCTTCATCGCATCCGGGCAGAGTGAGGGCGCCGAACTGGTCGCGGGCGGCACGCGTCTTTCCGGGTCTCTCTACGACAAGGGAAACTTCATCGCCCCGACCGTGTTCGGCGCAGTCAAGGACGAGATGAAGATCGCCCGCGAGGAGATCTTCGGGCCGGTCATTTCTGCCATGCCCTTCGATACGATCGAGGAAGCGGTCGAGCGCGCCAATGCATCGCCCTATGGGCTGGCGGCTGGCATCTTCACCCAGAATCTCGGAATGGCGCACAAGCTGACGCGCCGCATCAAGGCGGGGTCGGTCTGGGTGAACATGTATCATGCGATCGATCCTGCCGTGCCGTTCGGCGGCATGAAGATGTCCGGCTACGGGCGTGAAGGCGGCATGGAGCACCTTCACGAATATCTCGAAACCAAGGCGGTGTGGATACAGACCGATTAATTCAGCCTTCGCCGCGCAGATTGGTGCGGATGAGGGCGATCAGCTGCTCGGCATAGCGCTGCTGCACATAGCCACGGGTGGTGATGATGCCGACAGCCCGCCGGGCGTTGGGATTGTCGAGCGGCACGACGCGGACGCGGCGGTCGACATTCGGCCCGAGCGCGATGCCGGGCACGATCGATACGCCGAGGCCTGACGAGGCAAGCGCCAAGGCGGTCTGGGCGCTTTCGACTTCGTAGAGAACATTGAGCTCGATGCCCTCCTCGCGCGTCAGGCGATCGACGAGGCCGCGAACGGCAGTCTTGCGATTGAGCATGATCAGCGGGAACTGGGCGATCGCTTCCAGCCGGATCGCCTTTTCGCCGGTGTAAAGCTCTTCGGGAATGCAGGCGACCAGCGGATCGTCAATGATCGATTCGAAATGGAAGTCGTTGAGATTGGGGACTTCCGGGCCGATGTAGAATTCGACCTCCTGCTGCTGAAGCATGGCGAGCGCTGCCTGCGGCGGGGTCTCCTGCACCTCGACGATGCTGCGTGGATAGCGCAGCTTGAAGGTGGACAGAATGTCGCCGAGGCGGCTGGTGGCAAGGGTCGGGGCGCAGGCGATCTGGATTTTCCCTTTGCGGCGGGCGGCCAGTTCCGTCAGCTTGTCGAGACTTGCCTGCACGTCGGCCATGGCCCGGCCGATTTCCTCGAACAGGGCCTGGCCCTCATTGGTGAGGTTGACCCGCTGCGGCGTCCGCGTGAACAGGCTGAGGCCGATCTGCTCCTCAAGATCCTTGATCTGCATACTGACTGCGGAGGGCGACCGGTTGCTTTCTTCCGCAGCCTTGCGAAAACTTCCGGATTCCGCAGCAAGAAGAAAGGTTTGCAGCAATTTAAGATTGATGTTTGGCATGATTATTACGGTCTCACTTGCGCCGATCGATGCCGATCGGCCCCTCCGGCCGAGAGCATATTCCGCCATGCGGTCATGACAAGGTCGGCCCTAGAAAAAAGCCGCTTGCGATGCTCAGCGCAGGCGGCTCAAGAGGTCAGGTCGGGAGGGGATCAATGAACGGCGGCAAACATGATTTTCTCTTCGGACGCATCCGACGCCATCATCTCTTCGACGACGCGGCCGCGCTTGACGACGAGAATGCGATCGGAAACGGCCATGATTTCCGGCAGGTAGGAGGAGATGACGACGACGGCCATGCCGTTGTCGGCGAGATCGCTGATCAGCTGATGAATCTCGACGATGGCGCCGACATCGACGCCGCGCGTCGGCTCGTCGAAAATG
>JASGEG010000502.1:0-7899 GCA_047606605.1 Rhizobium sp. | reverse complement strand
TGAGCATCAGCGAGAACGCCATGTTCTGCGCCACGGTCATATGCGGATAGAGCGCATAGTTCTGGAACACCATCGCAATGTCGCGATCGCCGGGCGCCAGCGTGTTCACGACGCGATCGCCGATGCGGATTTCGCCGGCGGAAATGTTTTCGAGCCCCGCGAGCATCCGCAAAAGCGTGGACTTGCCGCAGCCGGAAGGCCCCACCAGGATCACGAACTCGCCATCCGCAATATCGATATTAACGCCTTTGATGACGGGGTGCGCCCCGAACGATTTCCTGACGTCGACGAACTCGACACCTGCCATATAAGCTCCTCCCAGAACTCGTCTCTGCTTCCGATCCCACGCCGCCGATCATCCCCTCCTCCGGGATATCGACCGACAGCATCAACGTTCATTCAATTTCGGTGCCGTTCCATTCCTCTCCGACCTTTCGGAGCCATGATCACTATAGCAATGCAGCCGATAGGCCCGGTGCAAATCGCCGGCTTTCCTTCGCCCGAAACACACTGAAACTTATCCTTGAAGGCACCGCCCCTCTTCAGCGCCTCGGTCAAAATCGGACGATTGTCCCACCCCCGCCCGACGGTTGGACCGGCGGATCAGCCATTATTAAGGGTTGTTCTTAAATTCCGTCAAGGCGGCATTGTTGCCACGAGACACTTCGCGACGACTGACGGCGAGCGTCGCAAACACACCTGCGACTTTGAAGACAGCATGGTATTGCCGCGCCTCAGACTTCATTTTCCAAGGCAAGCACGGCGAAGGTGGCAAGCCAGTGCTCGCCCATATAGTCCGACGCAATATGCGGCAGGCCCGCAGCAAGGTGATCACTGGCCGCTTTCACCATGACCGCGCGACGCGGATCGTCCGCCGGCAATGCGGTGGCCAGGGAGCGCCAGCACCAGGCCCTGCTGAGATTCAACCCGTCGAGATGCGCGATCTTGCCGTCGGTGCGGTCGGTGACCGTTGCCGGCCGAAACAGGGTGGCGGGCTCACCTCCAGTGATCCGGGGCAGGAAGCGATCGAACCAGAGGCGAAACTCCGGCTGCGGCAACAGCCGGCGCATGCACTCTGCCTCGACGAGGGCAGACGATTGGAATTCATCGCCGCTCGGCTCGCCCCAGGCCGGACAATCGACATCCGCGCCATACCAGCGCCTCCCCGTTTCCACGAGCAATTCCGCGAGAGCGGTATCCTGCGTGATGGCGGCATAGTCGGCAGCCATCCTCAATCCGAAGGCCGTGTTGAAATGCGTGCCGACCCGTACGGGATAGGTCGCAAGCGGCAGGAAATCACGGAAACGCTGGGCGATGACCTCGGCCAGCGGCACAAGCGCCCGCGACCAGCGCGGATCGTCCTGCAAGGTCAATTCCGTCGCAAGCTTCAGCAGCCATGCCCAGCCGTAGGGGCGCTTGAAGCCGCGCGCCGTCGGCGCTGCGAAATAAGCACATTCGGCCGCCGCTTTTTCAGGCACGAACTGTTCGTCGAACAGCGCGCGAATGTCGCCGGCAAATGAAAGCTCGGGGAAACGACGCAGCAGCCGCGCCAGCAGCCAGTAACTGTGGACGCAGGAATGCCAGTCATAGCTGCCGTAGAAGATGGGATGCAGATCGCGCGGCGTGCGAGCATCCTCCGGCCGGGAAAGCGCATGATCGAGGTTGTTTGGATATTCGCGCCGGACATGCCCGAGCGCGATGCCGGCGAATTGCTCCGCCAACCCGGATGTAAGCGTTGCCAGCGTCATACTCAGTCCTTTGCAGCATGAAGGCGGATGGACGAACCGACAGGACCGCCGGTGCCGTGACACTTCCCGCTGCCACGGCTCTTGTCAACAACGATACCCGTAGCCCGCCGCAATAGTCTATGATTTTTATAGACTATAATGCGCCATCAAGGATATAAATCCCTCGCACATCCGTTGCGCCGGACCGGATCAGCGGACCCAACCGACCAATCGAGGATGCATCGATGACAAGCTTGAACGAATATCTCGGCCAGAAGCGCGAAGCGCTGCTCGACCGGCGCGCACGCGTCAAGTCGGGGGAGCTCGGCGCGGTCACCTTGAAAGCCGGCGCAAGCGCCGAAGGCCGCAGCGGCGTGCGCCGTATTCGCATCCGGGATTTTCAGGTCATCTCCGACAGCCCGCCCGATTTCGCCGGCTATAATCTAGGCCCTTCGTCGCCGGAACTGCTGCTGGGGGCGCTTTCGAGCTGCCTCACGCACACCTACCTGATCCACGCCTCCGATCAGGGCATACAGCTGGAATCGCTGCAGGCGGAAGTCTCCGCCACGATCGACCCGCGCGCTGGCGCCGAAGGACATGAAGCCGTTCCGGTCTATCCCCAGGACATTCGCTATACGGTCACGCTGGTCTCGCCGGCCAGTGCCGAAGAGATCGCCACGCTGCGAGCCACGGTGGAGAAATTCTGCCCCATCCTCAATCTCCTGAAACGCGGAAACGAGGTGCACGGCCAGCTGGACCATCACCAGCCGGACCAGCAGGTGACAGACGCCGCCTGATGCCGTGGCGGCATTGTTCACGCGGCCGGCGATATGGCCGCTTTCTTGACTTCACCGCGTTTCGGGAAAACCATCCGGCGGTCGACCGGCGACGGTGCGGGGTCATCGCCGTCAACATCAAGGCGCAAGGGGGATTAGCAATGAAACGATTTTTGACACGTTCCGCCATGGCTTTCGGCATGGCGTTTTTCTCGGCGATTGCCATTGCCCGGGCCGATGAACCGGGGCTGTGGAAGGTCTACAACGATGCCTTCAAGGGTGCGAAATATGTGGATCTGACCCATACGATCACACCGAAAATCCCGGTCTGGGCCGGTTTCGGCAATTCGACCTTCGCGCCATCGAAGGCCGGTTCCGATCTTGAGGGATTCGCCAAGAAGGACGACGTCTACACTTATGAGAAGCACGGTTTCGAGGCGACGAGCTATCTGCTGACGACCGATCAGCTCGGCACCCAGCTGGACCCTCCTGCACACTGGGCGCCGGAATATGCCGCGATCGACGAGCTGCCCGCCACCTTTGCCGTGCGGTCGCTGGTGGTCATCTCCATCGAGGACAAGGTCAAAACCGATCCCGGCTATCACCTGCAGGTCTCCGACATCAAGGAATTCGAGGCGAAGCACGGAACCATTCCGGAAGGTTCGGTCGTCTTCGTCCGCTCGGGCTGGTCGAAAAAGTGGCCGGACCCGTCGCTGTCCACCACCACGCCCTTTCCGGGCGTCAGCCTGGATGCTCTCAAATTCCTGCATCTCGAACGCAAGATCCTGTTCCACGGCCATGAGCCGCTCGACACCGACACCACGCCCAATCTCGAGGGTGAACATTGGCTGATGCACAATGGCTATGCGCAGGCCGAGGGCGTCGCCAATCTCGATCAGGTTCCGGAGACCGGGGCTCTTGTGGCCATCGGCTATCCGAAATTCGGCGGCGGCCTCGGCGGCTATGCGCGCTATATCGCCATTTGCCCTCCCGATTGGCCGCATGGCGTTACCATCGGCTCCGTCCCGGAAGCGCCGCTCGCGAAATTCGACAGGCCGCTTCACTATGATGAAGCGGCCGGCATGCGTATCCGATAAGCGCGGAGGCGGGCGCGGGCGTTTCGTATTGGCGAAACGGCCGTGGCCCTATTGGGCTTCGGAATGCCGGGCTCTTGCCAGCCCATGCTCCACCAGCCGGTCGATGATCTCGGCATAGCTGACGCCGCTTGCCGCCATCGCCTTGGAATACATGCTGATATTGGTGAAGCCCGGAATGGTGTTGACCTCGTTGACCACGAAGCGCATGTCCGCCGTCAGGAAGAAATCGACACGCGCCATGCCGTCGCAGCCGATCGCCCGGAAGGCGTTGCCGGCCATCTCGCGCATGCGGTTTTCGATCTCGAGCGGAAGCTCGGCCGGCACCATGAGTGCTGCGCCATTTTCATCGATGTATTTCGCATCATAACTGTAGAAACCATGACTTTCCGCCGGTGCGATCTCGCCCGGACGGGAGACGAAAAGCCCGCCGGCGATATCTTCCAGAACGCTATATTCGATCTCGCGGCCACGAATGAATTCCTCGGCCAGCAGCTTGCTGTCGTGTTTGAAACCCTCGGCAAGCGCGGCCCGCAGTTCCGCGTCGGTCGCAACCTTGCTCACGCCGACCGACGAGCCCTGCCGGGCAGGCTTGATGAAGAGCGGCAGTCCCAGCTGGCGCTGCAGATCGTCGAACGCGGGAGCATCGGTCGCATGAATCGTCACCGAACGGGCAACCAGCAGCCCGGCCTCCTTGAGCAGGCGCTTGGCAATGTCCTTGTCGAGTGCGGCGGCAGAGCCAAGAATTCCGCAGCCCGCCAGCGGCACTCTTGCCACCTCGGCCAGCCCCTGCACCGACCCGTCCTCGCCGTAGGGACCGTGCAGAACCGGGAAGAGAATGTCGATCTTCGACAGTTCCTGAATGGCGCCAGTGGCTGGAATGGCAATCAAGCGGCCTCGCCCGCCCGGCACCAGGCAAAGCTCGCTCCCACTTTCGGATTTCGAGAGCGCCCCATTCTCGAAAGAACTCAGGAACCATCGCCCTTCACGGCTCACGAAGATCGGAACGGCATCATATCTGGCGGGCTCCAGCGCCCGCATCACGTTCGTCGCGGATAGTACCGAGACATCATGCTCGGCGGAGCGGCCACCGAAGAGAACGGCGATGCGCAGCTTTGGTGAATGGGGGACATCGGTCATGAAGGCTACTCCGCGCCGCTTGGACGTTGATAGGGTTTGAGCGCTCGGGATGAACGCGCAGTTCGTGACGGGGTGAATCGCGTCCGATCCGGCCCAGGAACAGGCAGGCGCGGATCGCCGACCCAATCCGTAAAGCGCGCCGGCAAACGCCGACCGTTCCAAGGATGGAGCAGAACCGAAGAACCTGCCGAGTTGTCACTGATCCCCCGACCGGTGAAGACATCACATCCTGAAATTCGCCGAGCAAAACGGTCGTTTTACGGCGGCAAGAAGGCGGCCGGCAAATATTGTCGGCCCGGTCTTGATCTTGAAATACAGGGAGAATTCATACCCTTGCCGCGCCGCATGCATGGCTCACCTTGCAAGATCGCCATGCCGTCCCCATTTTATGCTGCAAGAACTGCGAAGCCACCGATCCATGTCGCTTGAAGCCGCAGATCGGATTTGCCGCTCCGCTTCACCGTATCGCAGTTCCCCTGCCCCGCGTTCGACAACGCGAGCGGCATTCCCACTATCCATTGTCATTGACGCTGGCCGCATGGCCGGCGGAGGAAGTTTTATTGAACAAATCGAACACCGTTACCGCGCCTGCGGCGGCCAAGCCGCGTGAGCGCGATGAGGCCGATCGCCGGCCGGACAAGAGCTGGAAGCCCTATCCCTGCCTTCTGACCCGCAGAGAGCTTCAGGAACTGGTCGCCGAACAACTCGGCTGACCGCAGTCCATTCACCGACAGCAACAAGAAGGAGAACAAGATGCAGGTTCTGGTAAGAGACAACAATGTCGAGCAGGCGCTCAGGGTGCTGAAAAGAAAGATGCAGCGCGAGGGTTTGTTCCGCGAAATGAAGGCGCGGCGGGCCTACGAGAAACCCTCCGAACGCCGCAACCGGGAAAAGGCGCAGGCCGTCAGCCGGCACCGCAAGGCCCTGCGCAAGCAAATGCGGCGCGAAGGCCTGATCGCCGGCTCCAAATCAAGATCGTCCGGTCGCTGACGAAACCGCCGGTGCCGCGTTTCACGCCGGCGCCCATACGCGGTCATCGATCGTCCCGCAGACAATCCGATCTACCACCTGATGCGATAATGCACGTTCACCGTCCCCGCCGGCGTTGCCGTCAGCGGGTCGGTGAGCGAGGCGGCGAAATTGAGATTGGGCGCAATCGGCTGATTGACGGCCAGGCTGCTGGAGAGACCGCCCTTGAAATCCGTCAGGGCACCGCTCGCCGAAACCGACGTCCCGGTCCAGGGGAAGATCATCGTCACGGCCTGTGCGGCGGTCACGGAAGCCGATGCGCTCTGCGCCACCATGTAATTCACGTTCAGGGAGCGCGACGTCTGGAGATCGAGATCCTTCGAGAAGATCCAGTTTCGCGAGCGGCCGAGGTAGAGCGTTCCGTTGCCCCTCAGCGTATCGACGCGCAGCGCGACCTCCCGTCGCGATCTGCCGGCGAAACTGTTCCTGTCGTCCACCGCCCGCCCCCAGAGCGTCGCAAGCTCGGAACCGCTCAAAATCCTGCCGCCCGGCGCGCCTCCGAGCCCCAGATCCGCACCGGCGCTCATTTCCCAAGCCATCGGCAGCCGGAATCCGATCGTCGTCCGGTAGGCGCGAGGGGCGACCTTGACGGGTTTCCAGATCAAGAGGTCGCTGGCATGGGCGGCCTGCGAGAGCGAGGCCAGGCTCGCCAAGACAGAAAGGGAAATACGCATTGAAACGGATATCATCGCAAAGCCGAGCTGTGTTGTCATCGGTCCGGCACGCCGGAGCGCTGCGCAAACAGCCGAACACGATGCGAAACCGCGCTCAGCCTCGGACAATTGGGTGGTAAGCACCGATCCAGCGACACACCGCCATCCGGCACATGCATCGCCTGCGCGGCCAAAAGCCGCGCGCATCAGGCAATTCTCGACAGGAAGACTCTCATCCAGGGTGCGGCTTGTAAACCCGTTGCCCCGAAGTTTCTTGCTGCGGTGCACATTTGCCGCACTTGCCCGCAGCACCCCGATTTCGCCCAGCTGCATGCAGGGCTGCGGCGCTTTGGGCTATGAGGTCGAGCCCGGATTTGCTATGGCTGACTTACTTGGGCAAGAGGATGGGACGGATCGATCGCAAACCTCTCCCGCTCGGAGACTGCGATGACGAAAGACAAGGCGATGATCGACGACGGAACTCAATCTTCGCCCTCGGTTTTGTCCGCTTCGACCGGAGCAACGGGCGAAGAACCGTCCCCTGCAGACACGCTCGGCGACAACCTTACGGCGCAATTCGGTTCCCTCGCTCCTTCCGCGGAAGCATGGCTGGCCGCCATCGTCGAAAATTCCGACGACGCAATCATCAGCAAGACCCTGGACGGCATCATCAGCAGCTGGAACAGGGGGGCGGAACGGCTTTTCGGTTTTGCCGCCGCCGAAACGATCGGCAAGCCGATCACCATCCTGATCCCGGACGACCGGCTGCACGAGGAAGTCACCATCATCGGGCGTATCCGCCGAGGCGAACGGACCGAGCATTATGAGACGGTGCGCCGACGCAAGGATGGCAGCCTTGTCGATGTCTCCCTTACCGTGTCACCGGTGCGTGACAGTCGCGGTTCGATCATCGGCGCGTCGAAAATCGCGCGAGACATTTCCGAGCGCAAACGCGAGCGCGAGCGTCAGATCCTGCTGCTGCGCGAAATGAACCACCGCATCAAGAACCTGTTCTCGATCACCAATGCGCTGATCACCATGAGCCAACGCTCGGCCACGAGCGCCAAAGACCTTGCCGACAATCTGCGCGGACGTATCGTTTCCCTGGCGCGTGCCCACGACCTGACCTTGCCCGATATTTCCGGAAACATGTCGGCCCGACCCTCGACCACGCTCGTCGCACTTCTGGATGCCGTGCTCGCCGTCCATCAGGAGGACGGGCGGCAGCGGATACAGATCCGGGGCACGGATGCGCCGGTCGGCGGTTCCGCGCTGACATCGCTGGCGCTGCTGCTGCACGAATTCGCAACCAACGCCATGAAATACGGCGCGCTTTCAGTCCCCGACGGCAGGATCGGCATCGATATTGCGACGAATGACGACCTTAGCCTGACCTGGACCGAAACCGGCGGCCCGCCGGTCACGCCGCCCGGAGAGAGCAAGGGCTTCGGATCGCAGTTGGAACGGGTCACGGTCGAAG
>JASGEG010000501.1:0-3851 GCA_047606605.1 Rhizobium sp. | reverse complement strand
CCTGCGGCTCATGTCATACTGGTTTCAGATTGAAGGTTCAGAGTGAAAGTGACGTCAAACTGCCGAGAGGATCGATAGTTCATGCGTTACCAAGAGGTGCTCTCTTGTCCAATGCACTCACCAGGCCAGATCAAAAATTCAGCAAGATTGACTGTCAGCGCAAGCCGCTAGACTTCGGCTTCGTCCGGTTTACTCGCATTCATGAGCTTCAGTTTGCTCTCGGTTTCAGCGATCACTTCCGAGGCAGGACAGCCGAGCGCATCCGCGATTCGAAGGATCAATGCCAGGTTCGGCATATGCTCACCTCGCTCGATCTTGCCTATGTGAGACCGACCGATTTCGGCCGTATTGGCGAGCAACTCCTGAGAAATCCGCCTTTCAACCCGCATGGAAAGTACCGCCGCGCCAAACGCCTTGGCCGGCTTCTCTTCATACGTGCGTTTTCCTTTGGGCCGTCCTGGCTTGATCGTTTCCGTCGTCATTGGCGGGAACGTCAATCAATGTCTCGATTTTAACCACGTTAACTTAATCTCATAGTGGTATATTCTGACACCTGACAGGTTTGCGAAAAACGAAAGGACTCCTGCCTATGCCACACCGTCTGGATAGCGTTCCCCTTCGTCTTACGTCCTCGTTCGGCGCGTTGAATCGCACGGCCTCCAAGTTGCTGGCCGTGCAGCATGGCGAAGAACCGGAAACAAGGGTCAAGCTGATCGAAACATCCTCGTCCGAGCAGGTGCGTGGGATCGAGGACGGTAAGTACGATCTCGGTCTATCGCTCGCGAGGGCGAAACGACCGTCCATATCCTCGCTCCCCTTGTACGAGGACGAAATAGCCGTCGCCATGTCCGTCAATTCCCCCTTGCTGGCGATGGATACCATTCCGCTGCGTGAGCTTGAGAACTACCCGCTGATCATGTGGGCGGAAGACGAATGCTCCCCTATGGGCGAGCAGATCCCGTCCATGCTTCAATCCGAGAGGATCGCGATCGATGCCGCCCATGAGGTAAAAACCTTCGGCCTGCTGGCCAGCCTGGTGGCCGCCGGCTACGGGATTGCCCTCGGCGCAAGATCGCAGTTCGCCGCCTCTCGTCATCTGGGCATCATCATGCGGCCGCTCTCCGGCCCTCCCCGCCCTCTGACGACCTATCTGCTCTATCCCAAGGTCGCACCCAATGCCTGTGCCGATCGCTTCATCGAACGGGCGAGAAGGATTGCAGCAGCGCCGGCATTGCCACACTGACCTTCCGCCTCCTGAAAACCCGGAACTGCGTCAGGTCGGAATGGAGAGCGCTTGCTTCGGCCAACAATTCGGTATCGACCGGTTTCGGTTTGTTTGCTCCGGAATTCTCACTGGCATGATCCACTGACGGCGCCTTCGGGCCAATGCACACCAGCGATGTGCGTCAGGAGCCAGCCGTGCCGATCATGCCGACCTCATATCGATCCCTGAGCCACGGAGCGGTTTTTCTCGCGGTGGCCCTGCTGTCGCCGCTGGGCCTGCTGGCCTGGTATCTCGCTGACAGGACGGAACCCTCAGCGGGCGTTGTCATCGGCAGCAATCACGACCTCCGGTCATTTCCACCCGGACCGCCGTGGCTTCTGGGACGAAGCGATGCCCGCTATACGATCACGCTCTACGCCGATCTGGAATGCCCGTTCTGCAAGGCCTATTTTCCGATCCTGAAATCCTGGATCGACGGCCACCCCGATACCGTGCTGATATGGCATCACCTGCCGCTGTCCATCCACGAACCGGCCGCGACTGAACTCGCGACACTGGCCGAATGCGTTGGAAAATCCGGAGGCCAAACTGCCTTCTGGGACGCTGTGACCTGGATTTATCGTCATACCCGCAGCGACGACCGAGGTCTTCCCGACGGTACGACCTATCCCGGTATGAACGACGACACCAAAGCCTGCATCGCCAGCGACCAGCCGAAAACCACGATACGACTTCAGGCGCAGCAAGGCGCTGCCGATGGCGTCGATGCAACGCCGAGCGTAAAGCTTCAGGATAACGTCAGCGGCAAATCGCTGATGCTGTCCGGTCCGATCGAGGGCGATGCACTGCTTTCCGCGCTGGATCTGCTGTCGACAAATGAAGTGACCGGTCCATCCGACTACTCGAAAACGCCTGCCGACCCTGTCGGCACGCCCAGGTAGCTTTTTGATCTTCAAGGCTACGGCGCGGAATCATCCGCGCTGATCGAACCAGTTCGCACAGCATCCGCCCGGCGAACGTCATCGCAAGATGAAGGATGCATCATAGTCATCAGATCACACTCACAATCACCGGGAGGGCCGACCTCTCCGGGGTAAGCGCCTTCCGATTTCAAATCTGGAGGTTTGCAATGCCCACTGCTCTCTCGCTCGTTGGTTCCCAGACCGAACCGAACGACACTTCGGCCATGCACCACGATGACCGGATCATCGAGCAGGCCATCACAATACTCGAAGATCGCGTTTTCAAAGCCGGTCCTGTTCTGAACAGCACGACGGCGGTTCGCGACTACCTGCGCCTGAAACTGATGCCGGAGCCCAACGAGCTCGTCGTCGCGTTTTTTCTCAACAGCCAGTATCGCGTCCTCTCCTATCAGACGCTGTTTACCGGCACGGTCAATTCGGCGGCCGTCTACCCGCGCGTGGTCGTACAGCGCGCCCTGGCTTTAAACGCCTCCGCCCTGATCCTTGCCCACCAGCATCCATCGGGCGAGACGTCGCCCAGCTCGGCCGACATCTCGCACACCAAACGGCTGAAGACCGCATTGGAAACGGTGGACGTGCGCGTGCTGGATCATCTCATCGTCGGCAAGGGAGAGCCATTCTCTTTCGCCGCGTCCGGGTTGCTTTAGTCAGCCCGCAATCCTTCCTGGATTCGACATTCCAACCCCGTGTGGACTCTACAGACCCGCACGGGGTTTCGTAGCGCCCACTTTCACAAGGAGCTTATCATGAGCCTGCAAGTGCGTTACCACGACGGCATTCCCTATGTCGTCACTCCCTATCAAACCGGAACATCCATCCGCGAAGATGCGTTCTGGCGCCAGTTCCGCGTCCTATGCGATGGCGAGTTATCCTTCATGGAAGACAATCCCATCTTCGGAACCTGGCAGCTCGCATACCAGTTCGATCTTGGCCATTGCGGGCTGATCGAAGATGCCATCGCACTTTCCGAAACCTGCATTCGGGAACACAGGTTCAATCTTGACGACCATCCCGACGCCCTCGGTTTCAGGCCGCAACTGATCCGTCTTCTCGACGATCGAAGGCGGCTTGTTCTTGCCGGCGATGTTGGAGGAGATGGCATCAAATGGCGCGTTCCGGTTGCCTCCGAAGCAGAGGCCACGGACGTCACCAGACAGGCCAACGAGCTTCACTGCAAAGCATCGTTCGAAGCTGGCTGGGACAACCATTGCACCGCCAAACGCCTCCATCTGGAAGCGGACGTGCTTGAAGGGCGGCTGGTCGATCGCCTCTGGCGTGAACACGCCAAGGCAGCGATCGCAGTCAACGCCTCATAATCAAAGCGGGAGCAACAAGCTCCCGCGTTAGACCTTCAGAAACACATGACCATCTGCACCAAACAGTTGGCACTGGGTCAGCCGATCACAGGTCGAATGGAAGACATGCTTCCGCCACCACGATGAACTCGTCATCGAATAGGCAACTCTTCTGCCTTTCTCTCCTGACGTTCTTCAACCGGCTCGCACGTCGACATAGTGGGAATTCGCCGGCGCTCGAGAAAGGAGCCCAGGATATCGTCGGGGATCGGCTGTTCGCTTAGCGAGGCCACCCTCTGAGTGACGATGAATACACAGGCCTTGCTTGGACCAAAGCGGCAGACCAAT
>JASGEG010000500.1:0-5508 GCA_047606605.1 Rhizobium sp. | reverse complement strand
GGTGTTAACCGTGACGGCGTCGAGCGTGGTCAGATCCTGTGCAAGCCGGGTTCTGTGAAGCCGCACAAGAAGTTCAAGGCTGAAGCCTACATCCTGACGAAGGAAGAGGGCGGCCGTCATACGCCGTTCTTCACGAACTATCGTCCGCAGTTCTACTTCCGCACGACGGACGTGACGGGCATCGTCACGCTTCCGGAAGGCACGGAAATGGTTATGCCTGGCGACAACATCACGGTTGACGTGGAGCTGATCGTTCCGATCGCGATGGAAGAAAAGCTGCGCTTCGCGATCCGCGAAGGCGGCCGTACCGTCGGCGCAGGCATCGTTGCCTCCATCGTGGAGTAATCCTCGGATTATTCGGTGATTACGAAGGCCCCGCTGGAAACAGCGGGGCCTTTCGCGTTTCGGCGAGAAGGAGCAAAGTCATCGTCTGGTGATCTCGGTGAATTGCTATCGCCCGGCGATGGCCCGCAGAAGGATGCCGGCAACGAAATCGCTCTTGCCGCCGGTATAGTGATCCCAATCGCCATTCGCTTCGATGGCCAGTCTTTGCTTCAACGCGGCATAGTCAGCAGCCGCGTCGGGATGGGATCGCAGATAGTTGCGAAACAGGATGCGGTCGCGATGGGCGGGATTGCCGGGCAGGCATAGATAGAGACGCGTTCCGCAGGGTCTTTCGTCCCTGGTGAAAATCCACCGGTCGGCGCGATACGGATCGCCATGGAAGGCATAGCCATTCTCTCGCAGGCGCGCGGTGGCAAAGAGCCTGTCCCCGGTCGTTGAAAGCACCGCGTCGATATCGAGCTTCGGCTTGGCGCAAAGTCCGGGAACGGAGGTGCTGCCGATATGATGGATTTCGACGGGCCGACACAGGAGGGCGGCGATATCGGCGCTTCGGCTCTGGAAGAGGGCGGGCCAGCCCGGATCATAATCGACGAGCCTGATCGGCATGGCCTCTTCCCCTCAGTCCTCTCCGTCGCCGGCAGTTCATCACTTGTTTGCGGCTGAGGCAATCGGTCCGTGCCGACCGCCTTGCGGAATGCCGGAAAGGGTCTATCTATCGCTCGATTTTACCCGGAGGAGATTTCATGAAGAAGCGTATTCTGTTCACCGGCGGCAGCGGCAAGGCCGGGCGCCACACGGTCCCCTGGCTGGTCGAGGCCGGCTACGAGGTCCATAATGTCGATCTCGTGCCGCTGAACAGCCCCGGCGTCACCAATCTGCAGGCCGATGTCACCGATGCGGGACAGGTCTATAACGCCTTGACCATGCATCGGGATTTCCCGGATCTCGATCACGGCAAGGGCGTGCAGCCCTATGACGCCGTCGTTCATTTCGCCGCCGTGCCGCGCATCCTGATCAAGACGGACAACGAGACCTTCCGCATCAATACGATGAGCACCTACAACGTCATCGAGGCGGCGGCGAAGCTTGGCGTCAAGAAGATCATCGTCGCCTCCAGCGAGACCACCTACGGCGTCTGCTTCGCCGAAGGGCATCGCGATTTCCACCAGTTCCCGCTGGAGGAGGATTATGATGTCAATCCGATGGATTCCTATGGCCTGTCCAAGGTGCTGAACGAGAAGACGGCGCGCGCCTTTGCCGAACGCTTCGGCATCGATATCTATGCGCTGCGCATCGGCAACGTCATCGAGCCGCATGAATATGAGCGCTTCCCGGACTATTTCGCCGACAGCGCCATCCGCAAGCGCATCGCCTGGAGCTATATCGACGCCCGCGATCTCGGCCAGATCGTTCATCTCTGCATCGAGAAGAGCGGCCTCGGCTTCCAGGTGTTCAATGCCGCCAACGATACGGTGTCGGCCAACACGCCGTCGCGCGAGCTCGCGGCCAAGCACTTTCCGAACGTGCCCTTCACCCGCGAGATCGGCGAGTATGAGGGGTTGCTCTCCAACCGCAAGATCCGTGAAGTCCTGGGTTTCAAGGAAGAGCATGACTGGCGGCGATATGTGAAGGTTTGAAGTGGCGCAGCCGACGGGGATGGAACCGGGCGCGGGTGCCGCGCCCGGTCGAAGCTCCGGCAAGGGGCTCTCCATTTGTTACGGCTGAAAACCAAAAATGCTTCCGCAAACACTCGACAAATATCAGGGTTGAAGTAAGTAGGTTTGCGTTCGCGAGGCGTATCGGGGAAATTGCAATGGCTTTCGACGATACAGTCGCGATTCGTGTCTGGAGCGGGCCTGATATGGCCCATGCGCCGGCACGATGTCCGGCGGCGCGGCCCGCGCCGCGACGGAAAGATATTTTTAGTCGGCTGATCTCCTAGGCGGTCGGCCGTTCAGGAGGGAATATGAACGACGGTGTTGCACGTATTTTTGTCGGTTTCGACTCCAAGGAAGTCGTTGCCTATCACGTTCTCGCACAGAGCATAATCGAGCGTTCCTCGATCCCGGTGGTGTTCTCCCCGATCGTGCTGAACAATCTCGACGGCATTTTCACCCGAGAGCGCAACCCGCTGCAATCGACCGAATTCTCCTTCTCGCGTTTCCTGGTGCCTTACCTTAGCGATTATGAGGGCTGGAGCATCTTCATGGATTGCGACATGCTCGCCCGCGCCGATATCGCCGAGCTCTGGAAGCTGCGCGACGACCGCTACGCCGCCATGTGCGTCAAGCACGACTATCAGCCGAAGATCGAGACCAAGTTCCTCGGCCAGACCCAGACGAAATACGAGAAGAAGAACTGGTCGAGCATGATCCTGTTCAACAATGCCAAGTGCAAGGCATTGACGAAGGATTACGTCAACACCGCCACCGGCCTCCAGCTTCACCAGTTCAAGTGGCTCGATAGCGACGATCAGATCGGCGAAGTCCCGGTGACATGGAACTATCTCGTCAATGAATACGACTATCGGCCCGATGCGCAGCTGGTGCATTTCACCGATGGCGGCCCGTATTTCGACGAATACCGCAATGACGATTACGCCGAAGAATGGTTCGCCATGCGCGATCGCATGCTGCACGTCCAGCAGAAGTGAGCGACTTGGCGCAGGGGATAGGGGGCGTGGCCGGTGGTCGGTTTTTGGTCGCCGGCTCCGCGGCCGGGCTGACGAATGCCGAGGAATGGCGCGCTGTTCTGGCGCAGTTCTCGCATATCGTTCTCGTCGCCAATAGCGATGCGGTCGATATCGGAAGCCTCGAGGCGCAATTCCCGCCGACGGCGCTCTTCGTCTTCTTCAACAAGGTCTACAAGGTTCTGGACCGCCCGTTTCCCAGACCCTCGCTGTTGATTTCGCGCGGACAGCCGCGCGGCGCCAACATCGTCTATCGCGGCGAGGTGGGCGAGGTCGTCAAGTTCTTCCCGAAGGAGCATTTCCTCGGCATCATGAACATTCGCCTCGGGCAGGAAGAAAAGCTCAATCCCGCCGCCGATTTTCAGGGTGCTCCGACCGGTCATCTCGATCTCGTCGGCTTCTGCGGCGATTTCTATACGGAGGGCAAGACGCCCACCAGCGGCTTCGCCATGGCGCTCTGGCTGAGCGACCTGAAACTGCCGGGCGCCATCGTGCTGGCCGGCTTCTCGGCCAAGCGCAGTGAAAAGTGGAGAGTGGTCTCGGTCCACGACTGGAGCTTCGAGCAGGCCTTCCTGCGTCTTTTCGCCAGGCTGGGGAAAATCACCATCCATGGCGGCGTGTCGGCCAATGCCTATGCCAAGCTCGCCGAACGTTTCCCCGAAATTCCCGCCGCCGAGATTTCGCTGGCGGTGGCGGAGGTTCTGTCCGAGAGGCTCGGCAATACCGATGCCGAAGTCGACAAGCTGATTTCGTTGACCAATGTGATTCGCTCCGCCGACAATTTCCTGCGGCGTCTGAAGCCGAAATTTCTGAAGAAGAAGCCCAAGGGGCCGTCGGGAGAGCAGAAGGAAAGCTGAATTTTCGCCGGACGGCCGCCGTCGACGGTGCCGCAAGGCCTGCAATCGCCTGTCCAGGGCCGGGTTGCGGGTGACGGCGCCGATCGAAGCGGCGGCCTTGATTGGGAAAAAACGAAAAACGCACTTGCCAATCGTTTCGTCCCGTCTTAAAGGGAGCGCCATGTTTCCGAAAGGCGCTGGCGGGCAACCGCACGGAGCCGGTGATCGGAGCATGAAGGGGTATAGCTCAGTTGGTAGAGCGGCGGTCTCCAAAACCGCAGGTCGTAGGTTCGAGCCCTGCTGCCCCTGCCATTTTCCTTGATTTGACTGGCGCGTTTCTCGCTGCTTCTTGGGTTGGGGATTATGCCGGCTTGGCGGCAAATTTTCGAAGGCATCGAATTCTCTCTTGTTAAATCGAGATTCGATGTTTATGTAGGGTTCAACAGACACGCGGTGCGTGGGGCTGATATGTTCAGCTTTACGCGCCGTAATTGCGTGGGCAGTCAATGGCATCCAAATCGAATCCACTAGCGTTTCTGCAGCAGGTGCGCTCCGAGACGTCGAAAATCACTTGGCCGTCCCGCCGCGAGACGATGATCTCGACGGTGATGGTTCTCGTCATGGTCGTTTTCGCTTCGCTGTTTTTCTTTGCTGCCGACCAGCTGATTGGCTGGATTCTCGGCTACGTACTGAATACCGGCAATTAATATCGGGTGGAGATGAACATGGCGGCACGTTGGTACATCGTCCACGCTTATTCTAATTTCGAAAAGAAAGTGGCTGAATCCATCGAGGAGAAGGCCAAGCAGAAGGGTCTCGAGCATCTGTTCGAGAAGATCCTTGTGCCGACCGAGAAGGTGGTTGAAGTGCGTCGCGGCCGCAAGGTCGACAGCGAGCGCAAGTTCTTCCCGGGTTACGTGCTGGTTCGCGCCAACCTGACGGATGAGGCCTATCACCTGATCAAGAATACGCCGAAGGTCACTGGCTTCCTCGGCTCCGACAATAAGCCCGTTCCGATTCCGGACTATGAAGCCGAGCGTATCCTCGGTCAGGTTCAGGAAGGCGTCGAGCGGCCGAAGGCTTCCGTATCCTTCGAAATCGGCGAGCAGGTTCGCGTCTCCGACGGTCCGTTCGCCTCGTTCAACGGCACGGTTCAGGATGTGGACGAAGAGCGTTCGCGCCTGAAGGTGGAAGTGTCGATCTTCGGCCGCGCTACGCCGGTCGAGCTGGAATACAGTCAGGTCGAGAAGGTCTGATTTATCTGATTGGAGAGATTGGCCTTTCGGCCGGTCTCTCGTTCGAGTTTGGGTGTAAATCAATTTTGGCTTACATCCCGCGGCGTCGCCGCAATCCGCGTGGAAGGGCAGGGGTCTTAGCCGGGCCTTTCGATCCGCACCACGCAACCGCAGCCGCCGGAGCGATCCGGCATAGTAGGGCCGGGCAACCGGTCATGTAGAAAGGCAGAGAGAAATGGCTAAGAAAGTTGCAGGCCAGCTCAAGCTGCAGGTAAAGGCCGGCTCGGCGAATCCTTCGCCGCCGATCGGTCCTGCGCTTGGTCAGCGTGGCATTAACATCATGGAATTCTGCAAGGCGTTCAATGCCGCCACGCAGGAAATGGAAAAGGGTATGCCGATCCCG
>JASGEG010000499.1:0-35150 GCA_047606605.1 Rhizobium sp. | reverse complement strand
GGAATCATTTGTGAAAAGGTATCCGGTGACTCCCATGGCGCGATATGTATTCATCACTGGCGGCGTGGTTTCTTCCCTCGGAAAAGGAATTGCGGCCGCGGCTCTCGGAGCGTTGTTGCAGGCCCGTGGCTATCGGGTCCGCCTGCGCAAACTCGACCCCTATCTGAACGTGGACCCGGGCACGATGAGCCCGACCCAGCACGGCGAGGTCTTCGTGACCGACGACGGTGCGGAAACCGACCTCGACCTCGGTCACTACGAACGCTTTACCGGCCGCTCGGCCACCAAGACCGACAACATCACCACCGGTCGCATCTACAAGAACATCATCGACAAGGAACGCCGCGGCGATTATCTCGGCGCCACCGTCCAGGTCATTCCGCACGTCACCAACGAGATCAAGGATTTCGTGATCGAGGGCAATGACGACTATGATTTCGTCATCTGCGAGATCGGCGGCACGGTCGGCGATATCGAAGCGATGCCGTTCATGGAAGCGATCCGCCAGCTCGGCAACGACCTGCCGCGCGGCTCGGCGATCTATGTCCACCTGACGCTGATGCCCTATATCCCGGCTGCCGGCGAGCTGAAGACCAAGCCGACGCAGCATTCGGTCAAGGAGCTGCAGGCGCTCGGCATTCATCCCGACATCCTGCTGGTGCGCGCCGACCGGGAAATCCCGGAGGCCGAGCGCCGCAAGCTCTCGCTGTTCTGCAACGTCCGCGAGTCCGCCGTCATTCAGGCGCTCGACGTTGCCAATATCTACGACGTGCCGATGGCCTATCACAAGGAAGGCCTCGACAATGAAGTGCTGGCCGCCTTCGGCATCGAACCGGCTCCCAAGCCGCGCCTGGAACAGTGGGAAGAGGTCTGCAACCGCATCCGCACGCCGGAAGGCGAAGTGACGATTGCGATCGTCGGCAAATATACCGGCCTCAAGGATGCCTACAAGTCGCTGATCGAAGCGCTGCATCACGGCGGCATCGCCAATCGCGTCAAGGTCAAGCTCGAGTGGATCGAGTCGGAAGTCTTCGAAAAGGAAGATCCGGCGCCCTATCTCGAGAAGGTCCACGGCATCCTCGTGCCCGGCGGCTTCGGCGAGCGTGGTTCCGAGGGCAAGATTCTGGCGGCGCGCTTCGCCCGCGAGCGCAAGGTGCCGTATTTCGGCATCTGCTTCGGCATGCAGATGGCCGTCATCGAAGCAGCCCGCAATCTTGCCGGCGTCGAGCATGCCTCGTCCACGGAATTCGGCGCGACCGAAGAACCGGTGGTCGGCCTGATGACGGAATGGCTGAAGGGCAACGAGCTGCAGAAGCGCACGTCAACGGGCGATCTCGGCGGCACCATGCGTCTCGGCGCGTACAAGGCAGCCCTGAAGAAGGGCACGAAGATTTCGGAAATCTACGGCTCCACCGATATTTCCGAGCGTCATCGCCACCGCTACGAAGTCAATATCGACTACAAGGGCCGTCTCGAAGATTGCGGCCTCGTCTTTTCGGGCATGTCGCCGGATGGCGTCCTGCCGGAAACGATCGAATATCCCGACCATCCCTGGTTCATCGGCGTTCAGTACCATCCGGAACTGAAGTCACGTCCGCTCGAGCCGCATCCGCTGTTCTCCAGCTTCATCGAAGCGGCGACGGAACAGAGCCGCCTGGTCTGACGGCAGCAAATCGCTTGCGGTAGTCGCTCGGGCTCACCGCAAGCCTCTCCCGGAAATGATGCCGCATGGTGGCAAGCGAGCCGAAACCGCTGGCCACGGCGACATCGTCCAGAGAGATGGCCATTTCCTTTTCAAGAAGATCGCGGGCGCATCGCAAGCGTTCCGCCAGCAGCCATTCGCCCGGCGCCATGCCGGTGGTGGCCTCGAAGCGCCGCTGGAAGGTGCGTGTGCTCATGCCGGCGCGCGCCGCCAGCATGGTGATGGGCTGCTCCTCGCACAGCCGCTCGCGCATCCATTCCAGCAGGGGACCCAATCGCGCACCCTCGCGCTGCCGCAGGACCGGCGCTTCGATATATTGTGCCTGTCCGCCCTCGCGATGCGGAGGCACGACCAATCGCCGGGCGACGCTGTTTGCCGCCTCAGGTCCGAAATCCCGCCGCACCACATGCAGGCAAAGATCGATCGCCGCCGCACTGCCGGCTGCGGTCAGTACGGCATCCTCATCGACGTAAAGCACATCCGCATCGACGATGATGTCGGGATAACGGGCGGCAATGGCATCCACATAGCGCCAATGCGTCGTCGCCTTGCGCCCGGCCAGCAGCCCCGCCGCGGCGAGAACGGCGACGCCCGAGCAGAGCGACATGACGCGCGCTCCGCGGCGGGCGGCCGCCTGCAGCGCTGCAATCAACGGCGCCGGCACGGGAGCCGTTATCCCCCGCCAGCCGGGAACGATGATCAGATCGGCTTCCGCCAGACTATCGAGACCATGGTCGGCCTGGACGGAGAGGCCGCCCGCTGCGCGCAAGGGACCATCCTCGATGCCACAGGCCGAAAAACGATACCAATTCTCTCCCATCTCCGGCCTTGGCAGACCGAAGATCTCATAGGCGACGCCGAACTCGAACGTACAGAGCCCGTCATAGACGAGGGCGACGACCTGGGGACCGTGAAGAAGGGGAGCGGAAGGGTTTGGCATGATCTTTACGCTATATGGCATTACGGCCAATTTCAATCCCGAAAGGCTTGCTCCACAAGCATGCGTGTCAACCAAAGCAGGAGCATCCCATGCCAAGCCGTGTCAGCGAAGTACCCGCCGCTCTTCCCGCCATCGTCGCCGAATACTACGCCCAGAAGCTCGCCTTCGAGACGGATTGCTCGGATGTGCAGCTATCGATCGCCGCAGGAACGGCCGATTTCGTTCTTCTGGACGTTCGCGGCCCGGCGCTGTTCGAGCAGAAGCACATTCCAGGCGCGATCAACCTGCCGCATGGCAAGATCACCGCGCGCAAGATGGCGGAATGGCCTGACGACACGCTCTTCGTGGTCTATTGCGCCGGTCCGCATTGCAACGGAACCGACAAGGCAGCCCTTCGCCTTGCCTCGCTCGGCAAGCAAGTCAAGGTCATGATCGGCGGCATGACGGGCTGGGCCGACGAAGGGTTCGCTTTCGTTGAAGCCTGAGAAACGGACAATGAGAGCCCGGCGCAGGCCGGGCTTTTCAGCCGCCACATCGAAAAAATCACGTTACTACGTCATTTGACTGTCGACGCCGCTTTCGTTTCCATGGCACCTTGCCGGTAAGCATAATGGGAACAAAAGTATGATACCCAATCCCTTCGACGACCGGGTCGAACGCTCGAAGACCAAGATCGTCTTCACCTTCATCGTCTTGATTGCGTTCAACGTCGCAGCTTGGGTGTGGGCATGGATGGCCTTCGCCGACAGGCCATCTCTGCTGGGCACGGCTTTTCTCGCCTACATGTTCGGCCTCCGGCACGCCTTCGATGCCGACCATATCGCCGCGATCGACAATGTGGTGCGCAAGCTGATGCAGGAGAAGAAGCAGCCCTATGCCGTCGGCTTCTTCTTCTCGCTCGGCCATTCGTCCATCGTCATCATCGCCTCGATCGTGATCGCGGCCACGGCGGCAGCCATGCAGGGCCGGCTCGAGGCCTTCCACGACGTCGGCGGCGTCATCGGTACGGCGGTCTCGGCCGCGTTCCTGCTGCTCATCGGCATCGCCAATCTCTTCGTGCTGAAAGGCGTATGGTCCGCCTTCAATCGCGCTCGCAGAGGGGAAAGGATCGCCGACGAGGATCTCGACGCGCTCCTGGCGGGCGGCGGATTCCTCGCCCGCATCTTCCGGCCGATGTTCAAGGTGGTCAGGCGCTCCTGGCACATGTACCCGATCGGTTTCCTCTTCGGCCTCGGCTTCGATACGGCAACGGAAATCGGCCTGCTCGGCATTTCGGCGGCGCAGGCGGCCCAAGGCATGTCGATCTGGACCATCCTCGTCTTCCCGGCGCTCTTCACCGCCGGCATGTCGCTGATGGACACGATCGACAGCACGCTGATGACCGGCGCCTATGGCTGGGCCTTCGTCAAACCGGTGCGCAAGCTCTGGTACAATCTGACCATCACCGCCGCCTCGGTCGTCGTCGCCATCTTCATCGGCGGGGTCGAGGCGATGGGGCTGATCTCCGACAAGCTCGGCCTTGAGGGCGGCGTCTGGCGATTCATCGGCGAGCTCAACGACAATCTCGCCAATTTCGGCTTTGCGATCGTCGGCATCTTCCTGCTGAGCTGGCTGGTTTCGACCATCCTCTACAAGACAAAAGGCTACGACAGCTTGCAGATCAACCACTCCTGACGCATCATCGTCGGTATCGACGTGGAATGCCGCGGGACCGAGATCATTGCCCGCGGTCCACGATTATATCCGGCGAGGGCGGAACATGACCCAGATGAGCGGCATTTTCGGTCTTGTGCTGACAGCGGGCATCCTGTCAGGTGCTGCCGTCGATCCCGCTCTGGCGCAAGCCACAAATTGTTCTCGGCAACCGGCGGTCAGCGACCGGCGGCAGACGCTCGATTGCGAGCCGGGCCTCAGCATCACCGTCGAGCGCGGCGCGCACTACCGGCTTGCGGACCGCAACGGCGACGGGCAGGTGGATGCCATCGTGCTCAACAGCAAGGCGGCGCTGGTCGATGTCGACAGCGGCCGTATTCGCGGCGGTTTCGAGGTGGTGACGCCGCAGGCGATCGCGGCGGTGCGCGGCACGCGATGGGCGGTGGATGCGGAGCGCGGCAAGACGTCGGTGCTGGTGCTGCGCGGCCGCGTCGCCGTCAACAAAGTGTCAACCGGGGAAGGCGTCACGCTCGGACGAGGGCAGGGCGTGGATGTTGACCGGGGACGTTCACCTCTTCGTGTCACCCAATGGGGACAAGCTCGCGTCAACGCATTGATGGCCCGTCTCGGCCAGTGAGAACCATGCGCAGACCGCCACTGCAGACGCTGATTGCGCTTGTCCTGACTGCCGTCTGGGGTGCAAGCCTCGGGTTCGCGCATCTGCGGGGCGACATTCCCTTCATCGACGGCGCCGAGGCGACGCTGACGAACCTCAAGAATGTGCTGGGCGGCAGCCGCCAGCCGCCCGATATCGTCACCATCGTCGCCGTCGACGATGAAACGTCGCGCGTGGCCGGGCATTATCCGCTGCCTCGCGCCACGCTCGCGAAGGTCGTCGATGCCATTGCCGCGCTGGGACCGAAGGCAATCGCGCTGGACATGCTGCTCGTCGATCCCGGCACGGAGGCCGACGATGCGGCGCTGGAACAATCGCTGAAACGCGCCAATGCCGTGCTGGCCGCTGCCGGCATCT
The DNA here is from genome assembly GCA_047606605.1 of Rhizobium sp. GTDB lineage: Bacteria > Pseudomonadota > Alphaproteobacteria > Rhizobiales > Rhizobiaceae > Rhizobium. Next base: position 29,822 of record JASGEG010000499.1, on the reverse strand, counting down.
TCCCCGAAAGCCGGCAACGTGTCGCCGACAGCAGCCGGGAACCGCTTGCCCGCGTGCCGAGCGCATCGCAATTCCTCGAACCGCTGCAGCGGTTTGCCCAGGCTGCAAGCTACGGCATCGTCAATGTCCAGACGGACAAGACAGGAACGCCGCGTTTCGTGCCGCTGCTGTTTCGCAGCGGCGAGCGCATCGAACCGTCCTTCTCGCTACGCGTCGCCTCGGCGGCGACCGGAGAGCATACGACGGTCATCTCCGATCTGATCAAGATCGGCGACCGTTCAGTGCATACCGATACCGGCTATCTCATGCCGCTCTCCTTCTATGGTCCGCGCGGCACGATCCGCACCATCAGCGCCAGCGCCGCCCTGAACGGGCAATTGCCGGACGAAGCGATCAGGGACCATATCGTCGTCATCGGCGCGACCGTGACCGGCGCGGGCGACGTGTTTCCGACGCCGTTCGATCCGGTCCTGCCCGGTGTCGAGGTCATCTCCACCTCGATCGCTCATCTGATCGCCGGCGACGGCCTCATCCGCGATCACGGCGTGCGCCTGCTCGATGTCTATTTCGCCATCGGGATGCCGCTTCTTCTCGTCGGTCTGCTGGCCTGGCGCCGCAACACGATCGGCCTGATTCTGGCGATCCTGGTCGTCCTTGCCTGGATGGCGATCAATGTCAGCGCCTTCAAGCACGGCATCTGGCTGAGCGCCGCCCTGCCGGCCGCCGCGACAATACCGCCGGTCCTGCTGTTCGGCGCGGCACAGCTCTGGCTCGGTCGCCGGCAGGCCAGGCATTTTGCCGAGCAAAGCGATCTCCTGCAGCGCATCCAGGCGCCGGGGCTCGCCGAACATCTCGCTCACGACCCCGGTTTTCTTGCCGAGCCCGTGCGTCAGGAGGCAGCGGTGGTCTTCATCGACATCAACGGCTTTACCGGCTTGAGCGAAGCCATCGGTCCGACGGCGGTGCGCGAATTGCTGAACGGATTTTACGATCTCGTCAGCGAAGAGGTGACGGCCAGCGGCGGCGCCATCACCAGTTTCATGGGGGACGGCGCCATGATCCTCTTCGGCCTGCCGCAGCCGAAACGAACCGACCCCGCCAACGCGGCGCGCTGCTGCATCCGCCTTGCCGAACGGATGCGGCACTGGCTCGCAACGCTGCCGGACGCCACGACATCGCGCATCGGCTTCAAGATCGGCGCGCATTTCGGCACCATCGTCGCCTCCAGGCTCGGCGGCGGCGACCACCAGCAGATCACGGCGACGGGCGACACGGTCAACGTCGCCAGCCGGCTGATGGAGGTGGCCGCCCGCAACGGCGCGGAGATCGCCATCAGCAACGATCTGCTGCAATCAGCCGGGCGGGACAGCGAGCCCTATCTGCAGGGCAAGCTGGACGGCCCGATCGACGCGAGCCTGCGCGGCCGCGCCGGCTCCCTGGCAGTGTGGCTCTGGCGCAGCCAGGCATGACGGCTGGCCGCCGGCCCGCGGGGATCAAGCCGCCCGCGGCAACGGACCGACATAGCGCGATTGCGGCCGGATAAGGCGACCATCCAATATCTGCTCGCGCGCATGGGCGATCCAGCCGACCGTGCGGCCGATCGCGAAAACGCCGGTGAAGGCATTGCGCGGAAAGCCGAGGGCATCGAGCAGCAGGGCGGTGTAGTATTCAACATTGACGTCCAGCGGGCGATCCGGCTTGCGCTCCTTGAGGAGAGCCAGAGCGGCGGCCTCGATCGCTTCGGCCAGCGCGATACGGCCGGCATCGGCCTGGCCGCTTGTGAAGATCGGCTTCAGCGCCGTCTTCAGCGCGTCGGCGCGCGGATCGCGCACCCGGTATATGCGATGGCCGAAGCCCATCAGCCGCTCGCCATTGTCGAGCGCCTGCGACAGCCACGCCCGGGCATTGGCCGGCTCGCCGACGGCATCGAGCATGTCCAGAACCGGGCCGGGCGCACCGCCATGCAGCGGCCCCTTGAGCGCGCTGATCGCCGCCAGAACCGATGAGGTAAGTCCGGCATGGGTCGAGGCGATGACGCGGGAGGCGAAGGTGGAGGCATTGAGGCCATGATCCGAGATCGTCACCAGATAGGCGTCGAGGCCCGCCGTCTGTTCCGCCGTCGGGCGCTTGCCGGTCAGCATGCGCAGGATGTCGGCGGATTGCGACAGCGATGCGTCCGGCTTGATCGGCGTTTCGCCCTTCTGAAGACGCAGTATCGCAGGCAGGAAGACGGCGGGCGCCGCCATCAGGCGGATCGCCGTGGCGAAATCCTCCCCATCGGGGAGACGGGCCAGGAGCGCGCGCAGGGCCTCCACCGGCGGCAGCGAGAGCACAGCCGTGTCGGCTGATTCGGCATGCACGAACAGGTCTTTGCGGGCGTGACCCAATTGCGCCTTGATGCTTTTCGCGTCGACGTGCTCTTCGAAGAGACCATCGAGCAGCAGCGCCGCGACATCCTCGAAACGGCTGGTCGCCACCAGATCGTCCAGCGATACGCCGCGAATGATCAGCCGGCCGGCGGCGCCGTCCACGTCAGACAGTTTGGTTTCGGCGGCAATGACATCCTCAAGACCACTTTTCATCATCATTCTCCTTTGACTATGCCCTTAGATCAGATCTATTTTTATTGACGTCAATCTTGATGCAATTGATCAATGTGAGAACCTATGAGCTGGCTGACAGCGGAGCAGGCGCTCAACCTGCTGGGCACAAAATCGCAGACGCTTTACGCCAATGTCAGCCGCGGCCGCATCCGCGCGAAGCCTGACCCGGCGGACAGCCGGCGCAGCCTCTATTTCACCGACGATGTGAAGCGGCTGGCGGCGCGGCACGCGGGACGGCGCAAGACCGAGACGGTGGCGGCGGAAGCCATTCAATGGGGCGATCCGGTGCTGCCCTCGGCATTGTCGACGGTCTCGGACGGACGGCTCTTTTATCGCGGTCGGGATGCCGTAGCGCTGGCCGAACAGGCCACATTGGAGGAAATCGCTCTTCTTCTCTGGGACATGAAGCGGCCATTGCGGCTGGAGGGGCAGGGCGGAGACAAGGATCTGCCGTCCCTGAGTGCCGCCTTTTCCGCTTTGGCCGAGCGCGCCATTGCCGACCTGCCTTCACTGGGACGGTCGCTGACGGCTCTCCAGAATGAAGCCGAGAGTGTTTTCGGCACCATCACCAAGGCCCTGGCTCCGGGACCTCCCAACCTGCCGCTGCATCAGCGTCTTGCCGTCGCCTGGAACAGACCGGACGCCGGCGACATCATTCGCCGCTGCCTCGTGCTCTTCGCCGATCACGAACTCAATGCCTCGACCTTTGCGGCGCGGATCACGTCTTCCGCCGGCGCCACGCTGTCGGCAGCGGCACTCTCCGGGCTGTCGACCTTGACCGGGCCATTGCATGGAGGCGCGTGGCAGAGCGTCCGATCCTTGATGATTCGAGCCGCCGCAATCGGGCCGGAGGAGGCCGTGCGCGGCTATCTGGCGGAAGGGCGGCCGCTGCCGGCGGTCGGCCACCCCCTCTACCCGGACGGCGACGCACGCGCCAAGGCGCTGCTTCCCCATATGACATTGCCGCCCCTGTTTGCGGAGGTTCGCCAAAGCGCGGAGGAACTGGTGGGCGAGCGCGTCAATGTCGACTTTGCACTGACGGCGATGACCTCGGCCTATCACCTGCCGCTCGACGCACCGCTGATCATCTTCGCGCTTGCCCGCACGGTCGGCTGGCTGGCGCATGCCATGGAGCAATCGACAAGCGGCCATCTCATCCGGCCGCGGGCGCGTTACGTCGGGCCGGCGGTCGTGTGACAGACGGCCTCGATATTGTGGCCATCGGGATCGAGAATGAAAGCGCCATAGTAATTCGGGTGATAATGGGGGCGGACGCCCGGCGGTCCATTGTCCCGCCCGCCGGCCGCAAGCGCCGCCTCGTAAAACCGGTCGACGACCGCCCTGTCTTCCGCCGTAAAGGCGACATGGACACCCGTCTGCGGCGCATCGCGCTGACCTATCCAGAAGAAGGCTTTCGGCCGGATACCATATCCGGCAAAGGCCGCGCCTTCGGCATAAAGGCGTTCGATGCCGAGCGGCAACAGGGCCGCGTCGTAAAAAGCCTTCGACCGCTCCACATCGCGAACGCCGATCGTGACATGATCCAGCATACCGTCCTCCAGACGTCATCCGCATCGATTACCCCATGATGCGGATGACGTGAGCAACTGGCAAGGATGGATTGGTGAATTTTGGCAACCGGCGTCGCAATGAGAGGAAGGGGTTCACAAACACGTGAGCGTCCCGGTTCCTCCCTACTGCATAGCTCGCCCGTCATTTGTTCATTGGAAAATACCGCGAAATGTCTTTATGGAATTTCAACCGATAAAAATCCTTCCAAGGAGATAGAGATATGCAGATCGGAATGATTGGCCTTGGCCGCATGGGCAGCAACATGGTGCAGCGCCTGATGAAGGGCGGCCACAGCGCCGTCGTTTTCGACGCACGCCCGGAAAGCATCGCGACGCTTGAAAAGCTCGGCGCGACCGGCAGCACGTCGCTTGAGGATTTCGTATCGAAACTCGCCCGTCCGCGCGCCGTCTGGCTCATGCTGCCGGCTGCCATCGTCGATCAGGAACTGGCCGCCATCCTTCCGCTGCTCGACGAGGGCGATATCGTCATCGACGGCGGCAACTCCTACTATCACGACGACATTCGCCGCGCCGGCGAGTTGAAGTCCAAGGGCATCCATTATGTCGACGTCGGCACCAGCGGCGGCGTCTTTGGCCTGGAGCGCGGCTATTGCCTGATGATCGGCGGCGAGAAGGATACGGTTCAGCATCTGTCGCCGATCTTCGCGACGCTGGCGCCCGGCGTCGGCGACGTCCCCCCGTCGAAGATGCGTTCCGAGGAAGCCTCCAAGGCGAGCACGGCCGAGCAGGGCTATCTCCATTGCGGCCCGTCCGGCGCCGGTCACTTCGTCAAGATGGTCCATAACGGCATCGAATATGGCCTCATGGCCGCCTATGCCGAAGGCTTCAACGTGCTGCGTCATGCCAATGTCGGCACGCAGACCACCGAAGCCGACGCTGAAACCGCGCCGCTCTCCCATCCGGAATACTACCAGTACAATCTCGACATCGCCGAAATCAGCGAAGTCTGGCGCCGTGGCAGCGTCATCACCTCCTGGCTGCTCGACCTTACGGCCGACGCCCTGCACGGCGATGCGGCGCTGTCGCAATATGCCGGTCGCGTCTCGGATTCCGGTGAAGGCCGCTGGACGATCTCGGCGGCCATCGACGAAGGCGTGCCGACGCCCGTTCTCAGCGCCGCGCTCTATGGCCGCTTCGCCTCGCGCGGCAACGACGACTACGCCAATAAGGTTCTGTCGGCCATGCGCGCCGGCTTCGGCGGTCACCACGAGAAGCCGGTCAAGTAATCCTGTTTCGAATGCCGTGATATTGATGCCGGGCGGTCCAGCTGCCCGGCATTTTCATGCCCGGCCTAAGCCAGAAACTCCGGACGCAACAGCAGAACCGGGCATTCATCGCCGATGGCGAGCTCCGGCGCGTGTGCCGGGCGGATGACAAGACAATCTGCACGGGCGAAGATCTTCATCATCGAGGAATCCTGCTTGGAGAATGGCTCGGCAAGCCAGCCGCCGTCGTCAGCCTTCGTCAGCGTCGCCCGGATATAGTCCTGGCGCTGATCGTTGGCTTTCAGGGTTACGGCGGCGCGGGCCGTCGCTTCGCGATTGACCGGCGGCAGCGAAGCGAGCTTGCGGATGAGCGGCTCCAGGAACAGCAACCCGCAGACAAGGCTGGACACGGGATTGCCGGGCAGCCCGAGAACATGGGTCTCGCCGAGGCTGCCGACCATCAGCGGCTTGCCGGGTCGCATGGCGATGCGCCAGAAATCGAGCTGCATGCCCGCTTCGATGAGCGTCGCCTGCACCAGATCGTGGTCGCCGACGGAGGCGCCGCCGAGCGTGACGATGATATCCGCCTTCGCCACCTGGGCGCGGCCGATCGCGGCGGTAATTTCCGCCTTGTCGTCGGGAACGATACCCAGATCCAGCACATGGGCGCCGGCGCTGCGGGCGAGTGCTGCGATCCCGAAGGTGTTCGACGCGATGATCTGCGAGGGGCCGGGCTCGCTCCCCGGCGTCACCAGCTCGTCGCCCGTTGCCAGGATCGCCACCAGCGGCCGGCGATAGACGTCCACAGCCGGATGGTTCATTGCGGCGGCGACCGTCAGTCGCGAGAAATCCATGACCGTGCCCGCCGAAAGCACGATTTCGCCTTCGGCAAAATCCTGGCCGCGCGGGCGGATGTGCTGCCCATGGCGAAGGGGGTAGGTGGTGCGGATGCGATCACCCTCCAACCGGGCGGCGTCTTCCTGCAGCAATACGGTATCGGCACCGGCCGGGACCGGCGCGCCGGTAAAGATACGCACCGTCTCACCCTTGCCGAGCGTGCCTTCGAACGCATGGCCGGCGGCGGAAGCGCCGATGACGTTGAGTTCCGCACCCGGCTCGGCGGCATCCTCGAAGCGCAGCGCGTAGCCATCCATAGCCGAAGCGTCGAAAGGCGGCTGGGTGATGCGGGCGCTCAGGTCCCGGGCCAGCACGCGGCCTTCGGCCAGGTCGAGGGGAACGCTCTCGATGCGATGAAGCGGCGTTGCGCTGTTCAGCAGGCGCGCCTGGGCGTCGGCAACGGGTAAAAGGCTCATGCGTCAGGCCTCCGGGTGACGGAAATCGCCGGATTTGCCGCCGGATTTCTCCAATAGTCTGATGCCGCCGATCTCCATCGTCCGGTCGGCGGCCTTGGCCATGTCGTAGATCGTCAGGCAGGCGACGGAGACCGCCGTCAGCGCCTCCATCTCGACGCCGGTGCGGCCGGTAAGCTTCGCGGTCGCAACGACGCGCAGGCCGGGCAGGGCGGCATCCTCGGTGATATCGACCGAAACCTTCGTCAGCATCAGCGGATGGCAAAGAGGAATGAGGTTGGCGGTCTGCTTGGCGGCCATGATGCCGGCGAGCCGTGCCGTGCCGATGACGTCGCCCTTCTTGGCATTGCCCTCCCGGATCAGGGCCAGCGTCTCCGGCCGCATCGCCACATGGCCTTCGGCAGTGGCGATACGCACCGTTTCGGCCTTGTCGCCGACATCGACCATATGCGCTTCGCCGGAGGCGCCGATATGGGTGAGGCCGGGCTCGCGCGCGCTCATGTCACTCGGCCGCCACGGCGCCGGCATCGCCGGTTAGCAACAGACGCGTGGCGGCGGCCACGTCGTCCTTGCGCATCAGGCTCTCGCCGACCAGGAAGGTGGTGATGCCGGCGGCTTCGAGGCGCTGGCAGTCACCATGGGTGAAGACGCCGCTCTCTCCGACCAGCAGCCGATCCTTCGGCACCATGCCGGCCAGGTTTTCGCTGACGGTGAGGCTGACCTCGAAAGTGCGCAGGTTGCGGTTGTTGATGCCGATCAGCGGCGAGGACAGCTTCAGCGCCCGCTCCATTTCCTCGGCGTCGTGCACCTCGACCAGCACATCCATGCCGAGGCCAAAGGCCTCGTCCTGGAGACGCTCGGCGTTGCTGTCGGAGAGCGAGGCCATGATGAGAAGAATGCAGTCTGCTCCCCAGGCACGCGCCTCATGGACCTGATAGGTCTCGAACATGAAGTCCTTGCGCAGCGCCGGCAGCGAACAGGCGGCGCGCGCCGCCGTCAGGAACTCCGGCGCCCCCTGAAAGCTCGGGCTGTCCGTCAGCACGGAAAGGCAGGCTGCGCCACCTGCCTCATAGGCCTTGGCGAGGGCAGGCGGGTCGAAATCGGGGCGGATGAGCCCCTTTGAGGGGCTTGCCTTCTTGATTTCTGCGATCAGCCCGAAAACGCCCGCATCCGTCTTGGCGAGCAGCGCCTTGTGGAAACCGCGCGGCGCCGACTGGCCGGCCTGCATGGCCTTCAGATCGGCAAGCGAGACCTTGGCCTTGGCGGCGGCGATTTCCTCGCGCTTGTAGGCCTCGATCTTCCGGAGGATATCGGTCATGACGTCCTGGTCCTATTCTTCGGCATTGGAAACAGCGATCAGCTTTTCCAGCGCGGCGGCAGTCGCGCCGCTGTCGAGCGACTGTGCGGCAAGCCTCATGCCATCATGAAGCGTTTCCCCCTTGCCGGCAATCACCAGCGATGCGGCGGCATTGGCAAGCGCGATATCGCGATAGGCGTTTTTCTCGCCGGCGAGCACGGCGCGCAGGGCGGCGGCATTGGCAACACCATCGCCACCCTTCAGCTCTTCGAGCGAGGCATGCGGAAGACCGAAATCGGCGGGCGTCAGCTCGAAGGTGCGGACCTTGCCGTCTTCCAGCGCAGCCACCGAGGTCGCGCCGGTCGTGGTGATTTCATCAAGGCCATTGCCATGCACGACCCAGACGCTCTCGGCGTTCAGATCCTTCAGTACTTCCGCGAGAGGGACGACCCATTGCGGCGCGAAGACGCCGAGCAACTGGCGACGCGCGCCGGCCGGATTGGACAGCGGACCCAGCAGATTGAAGATCGTCCGCGTGCCGAGTTCGACACGCGACGGCCCGACATGGCGCATGGAGGAATGATGCAGCTGCGCGAACATGAAGCCGATGCCGGCTTCGCGAATGCAGCGGGCGATCGTCTCCGGGCCGATATCGAGCTTGATGCCGAGCACGGACTGTGTGTCGGCCGTGCCGGCCTTGGAGCTCTGAGCGCGGTTGCCGTGCTTTGCCACGGGTACGCCCGCGCCGGCGACGATGAAGGCCGCCAGCGTCGAAATATTGTAGGTGCCGAAGCCGTCGCCACCGGTGCCGACGATATCGATCGCATCCGCCGGCGCCTCTACGGGCAACATCTTGGCGCGCATGGTGGTGACGGCGCCGACGATCTCATCGACGGTTTCGCCGCGCACGCGCAGGGCCATCAGGAAAGCACCGATCTGCGAGGGCGTGGCTTCGCCCGACATCAGGATCTCGAAAGCCTGACGGGCTTCGTCCCGCGTCAGGACCTCGCGATTGGCGACCTTGGCAAGAAAAGGTTTCAGTTCAGCCATCGGCTATCGATCCTCCCGACCGGGCCTAGCGAGACATCGCCTGATCGGCGAGGCTCTGGTTGACCGTGACGGTGTACTTGGATTGCAGGTCGCTGACCATCTGATCGAGAATGTCGTCGCCGGCGGCGTTGGCGATCTGTGCCGCCTGCTGATCGGCATTGCTCAATGCATCGGTCGTCGGATTGTTGTTGACGTCCGTGACCTTCAGCAGGATCTGCGTGGTATCGTCGGCGCCTACGGCATTGGCAACCGCATCGACCGGACCGGAGAACACGGCCGCGACACCACCGCGACCGAGCACCGGATCGTCGGTCGTGCGTGTGACATCGGCCTTGCTCTCGACCGCGATGCCCAGCGGCGCGGCGATATCGGCAAGCGACTTGCCCTTCTGGGCCTCCTGCTTCAGCTCGGCAGCCTTGGCGGTAAGCGCGACCTTCTGCTGCTCGGCCGTCCAGTCGGCAACAACCTTCTCACGTACGTCCGCGAGCGGGCGGTCATGATCGGGCGTGATGTTCAGGACGTCGTACCAAGCGTAACCGTCGTTGCCGACGGTCAGGGGTGCGGCATTGCCGCCCTGATCGGCCTTGAAGATTTCCGCCAGCAACTGCTGCTTGGCCGGCAGATCCTTGACCTCGTCGCCGTTCTGATCGAGCCCCCTGGCATCGATCGCCTCGATGGTCACGGTCTTCAGCTTCAACTGCTGCGCCGCTTCCTGCAGCGATGCGCCGGAGCCGCGCAGGTCTTCGAACTTGTCGTGAACGCTGGTGATTTCGCTGGCGGCATTGGTGAGAGCGATCTGCTTGCGGACGTCTTCCTTGACCTCGTCGAAGCCCTTCGCGGTCTCATCCTTCACATTGGTGACGCGCAGGATCACCGGGCCGAAAGAACCATCCACCACAGGCGTCGTGCCACCTTCCTTGGTGACGGCAAAGGCGGCCTGGGCGATCGTCTGATCCGGAACCTGATCCTTGGTGAAGGTGCCGAGCAGCACGTCGCTGGGCTTCTTGCCCTGGTCCGAAACGAGCTGGTCGAAGGTCGTGCCGGTTTTCAGCGCGTCGGCGGCCGCATTCGCCAGATCCTTGTTGGCGAAGGTGATCTGCTCGATGGTGCGCGTTGCCGGCGTCGTGAAACTGTCCTTGCGCTTCTCGAATTCGGCGCGAACGGCGTCGTCGGGAATGCCGGCGGGATCGGCGATATCCGCAGCCTGCAGCTTCACATAGGCGACCTTGCGGTATTCGGGCGCGCGGTAGCGCGACTTGACGCCATCGAACCACTTCGACAGCACGTCGTCGGCAGGCGCCTTCACCGGATCGATATTGGCATTGGTCAGCAGCAGGTAGTCGATGCTGCGGGTTTCATCGTGATACTGCTTGACGGCGTCGACCAGAACCTTGGGAGCGGTGAAGCCGTTGGAGACGGCTTCGACGATCTGGCTGCGAACGGCAACCTTGCTGCGCTCCTTGATATAGTCATCCGGATTGATGCTGCTGTTGCGCAGCAGCTGCTCGAACTTCTGCCGGTCGAAGGTGCCGTTGACCGCCTTGAAGGCCGGATCTTCGCCGATGAGCTGGGCAAGGCGGTCCTGCGACAGGCCGAGATTCATGTCGCTGGCGAGCTGATCGAGCGAGGCGCCGGCCACGAGCTGGGCCACCGTCTGCTGCCCGATGCCGAAAGCGCGCGCCTGGTCCGGCGTGATCTGCATGCGCAATTGCTGGCTGATCGCCTGGATCTGGCGGCGATAGGCGAGGCGGAACTCGTTGGCGTCGATGTGCTGGTCGCCGACGGTGACGACGGTATTGCTGCTGCCGCCGGTGATGAGGGAACGCTCGACCCCCCATATGCCGAAGGCGGCGGCCAGAAGCAGCAGCAAACCCTTGGCAAACCAGGTATGGGCGATTTTTCTCAACACATCGAACATCGGAAGGCAAACCTCGTCATAAACACCGTCTTCCCCCTGGGGGCGAAGCAATCGCAGTTCCTTAGAACAATCCGAACCGGAATTGAAGAGCTACAAGGGAAATCACCGGGCCGGGTATGGCGATGCCGGAACCTTTACCCAGGATTGACGTTGAATGCCTAGTAAACGAGAGGAGCCGACGATGGTCGAAACGAAATCCGCTTCCGCCCAATCCGCCGCCGCAAAGGCCCGCGCCGAAGTCGCGGTCGACGACCTCGCTGCACAGATCGCCGCATTGCGCGAAGATTTGACGAAGCTTTCCCAGAGCGTGGCAGCCGTGGGGCAGGGCGCGAAATCCGTGGTCACCGAGGAAGCCCAGGAGATAACCGAACAACTCAGGGAGCGGGTTCGTCAGGAGCCGATCTTCATGGTCGCCGCTGCCGCCGGAATCGGCTATCTGATCGGACTGCTCAGCCGCCGTTGATCTTGACGCATCGCGGTGCCGATCAAAATCCCATCTCTCCAGTCACAGCCACCTTCCGGCTCATGCAGGCGCCCAAGCCGCTCATATGAGTCGGCGGGTTTTGTCGTTCTGCCGCAACGACGGTGATTCCACCGGGACTTCGCCTCGGCCAGGTGCGACCGCGACATCTTTGCGACACCCGCCTGCGACATTTCGACGATCCACCGCTCATCGCATCCATACCCCCTTGAATCGAGCGGACACTTACTATACGTCACGGCATTATAAGGTTGCTTATGAATAGCAGGCTTCTCATATCATGAACGCGGCCCCGACCCTCGGCTTTCTCCTGCATGACGTTGCCCGGCTTCTTCGGAAGCGGTTCGAGCAGCGTGCGAAGGATATTGGATTGACGCGGTCGCAGTGGCAGACGCTCGTCTATCTCTCCCACAACGAAGGCATTCATCAGGCGGGTCTGGCGGAAATACTGGAAGTCGAGCCGATCACGCTCGTGCGCATCCTCGACAAACTGGCCGAACGCGGTCTTGTCGAGCGCCGCCAGCATCCGAAAGACCGCCGGAGCTGGCTGCTCTACATGCGCGAGGACGCCAGGCCGCTGCTTGAGAACATGCGCCATGTCGGCGACCTCACCCGCAAGGAAGCGCTCCAGGGCGTGCCGCCCGACGAACATGAGCGCCTCTATCAACTGCTTACCCTCATGAAATCCAACCTGGTCCAGGCCTGCCGCTCGACGGCCAGCGACAAAGAGACACATCATGGCTGACACATCCACTCCGCTCCGCGTACCCGCAAATGCAAATTCCGCCGATGAACAGGCGGCAACCGTCGCCGAGGCACCATCCTCCAATCCGGCGCCGGCGCCGGCCGCGGCGGGAAATGCCACGCCATCCGCCGCTGCCGACAAGCCGCGCAAGCGCCGCAGCCCGACGCGGCCGATCCTCTTCGCGCTGCTGCCGGTGGCGCTCGTGGTGGGCGGCTATTCCTACGTCACCGGCGGGCAGATCATGTCCACCGACAACGCCTATATCCAGGCCGATATGGTCGGCGTGTCGACCGACGTTTCCGGCACGGTGATCTCCGTCGATGTGCATGAGAACGAGGTGGTGAAGAAGGGGCAGGTGCTGTTCCGACTGAAGCCCGATTCCTTCCGCATCGCGCTCGAGGGCGCGCAGGCGCAGCTCGGCAATGCCCGCAACCAGATCCTGAACCTGCAGGCAAGCTACAAGCAGTCGCTCGCCGAAATCGCCCAGGCGCAGGCCGACATTCCCTATTACCAGACCGAATATGAGCGCCAGCAGAACCTGATCAGCAGCTCGGTCGCCTCCAAGGCCGCCTACGATCAGGCCAAGCACAATCTCGAAGCCGCCCAGCAGAAGGTCTCGGTCGCCCAGGCGCAGGCGGCGGCCACGCTCGCCCAGCTCGGCGGCAATGCCGATCTGCCCGTCGAGCAGAACCCGCTCTATCTGCAGGCCAAGGCCACCGTCGACAATGCCCAGCGCGAGCTGGACGATACCGTCGTGCGCGCGCCCTTCGACGGCATCGCCACCAATGTTCCCTCGCTGCAGGTCGGCGCCTATCTGACGGCGGCCCAGCAGGGCTTCTCGCTGGTTTCCACCACCAACATGTGGATCAGCGCCAGCCCCAAGGAAACCGAGCTGACCTATGTCCGCATCGGCCAGAAGGTCGACATCTCCGTCGATGCCTATCCGGGCGTCACCTGGAAGGGAACCGTCGCCAGCATCTCGCCGGCTTCAGGCGCCAGCTTCTCGCTATTGCCGGCGCAGAACACCACGGGCAACTGGGTGAAGGTGGTGCAGCGCATTCCCATGATCATCCATATCGACGACACGCAGGGCAAGCCGCCGCTGCGCGTCGGCATGAGCGTCGTGGCCGATGTCGATACCGGCCATGCGCGCGGCCTGCCGGATGCCGTTGCCGGCCTGTTCGGCCAATCCCGCGGTCAGGATCATGAGTAACGCCGCGGCCTCGTCCGGGCCAATCGCCAATCGCGGCGCGATCACTGCCTGCGTCATCCTGGCGGTCATCATGCAGGCGCTGGACACCACCATCGCCAACGTCGCCCTGCCGCATATCCAGGGCGATGTCTCGGCCAGCGCCGACCAGATCAACTGGGTGCTGACCTCCTATATCGTCGCCGCCGCGATCATGACGCCGCCATCAGGCTTCCTGTCGGCCAAATTCGGCCGCAAGCGCGTGCTGCTCACGGCAATCGCCGGTTTCGTGGTTGCCTCCGTGCTGTGCGGACTGTCGGAATCTCTGGTGCAGATCGTCGGCTTCCGCCTGCTGCAGGGCCTGTTCGGCGCCTCGCTGGTGCCGCTGTCGCAGGGTATCCTGCTCGATATCTACAATGTCGAGGAACGTGGCCGCGCCATGGCGCTGTTCGGCGTCTCCGTCATGGTCGGACCGGTGCTCGGCCCCGTCATCGGCGGCTGGCTCACCGACAACATAAGCTGGCGCTGGGTGTTCTACATCAACGTGCCGATCGGGGCGCTCGCCTTCTTCGGCATCGTCGTCTACGTCACCGAAACCAAGCTCGATGCCCTCGCCAAGCTGGACTGGTTCGGCTTCGGCATGCTGTCGATCGCCATCGCGGCGCTGCAGCTTTTCCTCGATCGCGGCGAACAGCTCGACTGGTTCTATTCGAGCGAGATCATCATCGAGGCGCTCGTCTGCGCCAGCGCCTTCTATCTTTTCATCGTACACACCTTCACGGCCGAACGAAGCTTCGTCAATCCGCGGCTGTTCCTCGACCAGAACTTCGCCGTCAGCATGCTGTTCATCTTCATCGTCGGCGTCACCTATCTGGCCTCGCTGGCGCTGATGACGCCCTATCTGCAGACGCTGATGGGCTATCCGGTCGTCACCGCCGGCATCGTCATGGGGCCGCGCGGCCTCGGCACCATGTCCTGCATGTTCCTCGTCGGACGGCTGATCGGCAAGGTGGATACGCGCTGGCTGCTGTTCATCGGCCTGGCGCTGACCGCCTGGGCGATGTACGACATGACCGGCTGGACGCCCGACGTCTCGCAATGGACGCTGATCTCGGTCGGCTTCGTGCAGGGGGCGGGGCTCGGCTTCCTCTTCGTGCCGCTGACGACCATCGCATTCGCAACCCTGCCGGCGCAGATGCGCGGCGAGGGGACCGGCCTCTACAATCTCTCGCGCAATATCGGCTCGAGCGTCGGCATCTCCGTCGTCTCGATGCTGATCACCGAGAATACGCAGGTCAACCACTCGACCATCGCCGCCTATGTGACGCCGTTCAACCGGTATTTCGACGCGACGGCGGCACAGGGCCTGAGCCCGGTGACGGCCGCCGGCCGCGCCGCGCTCGACAACGTCATCACCACCCAGGCGACGATCATCGCCTATATGGACGATTTCAAGCTGCTGATGCTGATGTCGATCTGCGCCATGCCGCTATTGATGCTGCTGCGCAAGCCAAAGGCGCCGCCGGCGGTCGATCATAGCGTCGCCATGGAATAGCCCCGCGGTCTTTCCAGTTCGCTGCGTGGCCGACTGGCCGCCGGATATCGTGCCGGCGGCCTTTTCTCATGGCTCAGCCCTACGGAAAGCGACGGCTGAGAAAGCGCGAGCCGGCCGCGCCGAAACGCCAGAGCGGCTCGACATTCTTGCTGATCCCGATCCTTTTGCCCGCGACCAGGGCCAGGGGCTCCGCCCGGGCGATTTCAAACGGCGGCACATCCAGCGACAGCCCGTTCTGGCCGATATCGAGGCCCAGCGCCTGAGCCAGCTTTCCCGGCCCGCTGCAAAGCGAACCGATATCGGCGACGCCGCGCCGGCGGATCATCTCATCGATCCCGCTCTCCGGCTCCAGTGCCCGGATCAGCACCGCGCTGCCGCTCGTGCAGACGAAATTCAAACACCAGTGAATGCCGTAGGAACGATAGACATAGACATGCCCCGCCGGCCCGAACATCGCCGCATTGCGCGCCGTCGGCCCGCGAAAGGCATGCGATGCCTCGTCATCGGGTCGGTAGGCCTCCGTCTCCACGATCCGCCCGCCGACACCGGCGACCGCGAAACGCATCCCGATCAGGTCGGCCGCGACGGCAACGGCATCGCGCGAGAAGAAGGCGGTGAGGGCAGGGCCGGCAAGCGGCGATTGGCCAAGGGGCGAAATTTTGTCATGTGGCGTCATGGGCCGGGGCAGCGTCCTTGCGGATGGTCGGTCAAAAATCAGTATCCCGCCTTCGCCGAAGCGCCTAGCCCAATCCCCGCATTCTCGTTCGGTATGGATTTGCGTCCGCCACGTCACGCCACCTGTCACGCGACAGCCTGCTCTTGTTCCTGTAATGCAAATAAACGTCATGCCGCATTTTCATACCTTCAGAAGAAGAGGAAAAATCAGATGGCGAAAGTAGTAAGCCTCGGCATACCGAGAAAAACCGTACCCACTTTGCATTCGATGGTGGACGAAGCCATGCAAGAGATGATCGAAAAGCTTTGCGCGCATGGGCTGGACCGCCGAGCTATTGCCCTTACCCTTGCCGATGCAGCAGAGGATTATGTCATTGCTCTGGCATCGGGAAAAATGGCGCGCCTTAACCCATAGCGAGCCGCTGGCGCGCTTCTTTTGCTTTTCCCGGTCTTCGTCCCGCGAAGCATAATCGGCGCCTGAACGGCTATCCCCGTGTCGTGCCTGGAATGCAGGCCGATGCTGCAGAAAAAGTTGACGCCGCGTTGCAAGCCGCTATAAGCGCAAGACGGAAACCGAAACAGTTGCAAACCGCGTGGCACGGAGACTTTTCGGTTTATGATATTAAGGAAGAAACCACTTAATATCAATTAGATGGAAGAGTGTCCGAGTGGTTTAAGGAACCGGTCTTGAAAACCGGCGTGCGGGAAACCGTACCGTGGGTTCGAATCCCACCTCTTCCGCCATAACATATTGATAATATTCGGTAATTTTCATTGATGCGATCAAGGTCCATCAGAGCCGATTTGCAACATTGTCAACGATTACCTGTAACAACGCCGTGACCGCATACGTGTTGCGGGACCGCTCGATTCTTGTTGCCGAGAGCCGTTCAGCGAGAGGCGACGGAATCCGCCCCTCGCATGTTGTTTGCCCCTCCGGGACTACGCGCAGCAGCCGCTTTTGGCGGCGGCCGGGCTGCAGCATGCCGCATTCTCCTTCGCGGTCTCCGCCAACCAACGATCGCGCGGCTTGCAGCTTGCCGGACGCGGTAGCAACTCGATGTGGATGGCGCCGTCCTGGAACGTCGGCCAGGACGCGCAATAGAGCTGCATCGGCCGCACGCCGTCACTGACTTCGAAGGTGAGCTTCGCCGATCCGTCGAGCTGCACGTGCTGGGTCACCTTCCGGATGATCGCGTCGAATTTGCCGGCCGGCATGTGTGTCCGATCATCTTCGTCGATGTCCCAGAGCTGGATGAATATCTCCGACCAGGCCTCGGGATTCGCGCCGCAGTCTAGAGCCGAGAACTGCCCCGCCTTGACTTCGGTGACATGGTAGCCTGGCCTCACCGGACATCCGTCATAGTGGAATACCAGCGGGAAATCCTTCGCCCCGGAGAGGATCGACACGAGATCACCAAGGCTGATGTCGTCCTTCTGTATTTTGCTGTTGTCGATCACATTCATTTCCGGTAATCCTTGTTTCAACATTTCAAGGATTATTGAAATATGGATCGACGTCAAGCTCTCATATCGTTCGGCGCCTTGTCGCAGGAAACCCGTCTGCAGATCATCAGGATGCTCGTGGTCGCCGGACCCGACGGCATGTCCGCGGGTGCGATCGCGGAAAAGGCGGAGGTCTCACCTTCGAACGTCTCGTTCCATCTCAAGGAACTGGAGCGGGCGGGGCTGATCAACCAACAGCGAGAGTCCCGTTCGATCATCTATTCGGCCGCTTACGACGCTCTCGGTGGCCTCGTGCGCTTCCTGATGGAAGACTGTTGCGCCGGACATCCTGAAATCTGTGCGCCGGCCGCCGCCGTTGCTGCATGCTGCCCGCCGACATCCAAAGAGGACCTGCAATGAATGAGACCGCAACCGCGGCATTGGAAGAGGTGAACTAATGCAAGAGTTCGACCTTCCCCGCCGGCTGGCTGCCGAAGCCATCGGTACTGCCTTGCTCGTGGCTACGGTCGTGGGTTCCGGCATCATGGCATCGTCCCTGACACAGGATACAGCGCTGGCCCTGCTTGGGAACACCTTGGCGACGGGCGCGATCTTGATCGTGCTCATCACGGCACTGGGGCCTATATCGGGCGCGCATTTCAATCCCGCCGTGTCGGTGGTGTTCGCCTTGTCACGCACGCTGCCCGGACGCGAGCTTGCGGCCTACATCCTTGTCCAGATCGTTGGTGGTGTCTGCGGCACTATGGCGGCCCATCTGATGTTCGCGCACCCTGTGCTCGAATGGTCCATGAAAGTACGCTCGGGAGAGAGCCAGTGGTTCGCGGAATGGGTCGCGACCATCGGGCTCGTTTCGATCATCCTCCTCGGCATCCGGTTTGATCGAAAATCCATACCATGGCTGGTCGGGCTCTACATCACAGCGGCTTACTGGTTCACGTCCTCGACATCCTTTGCCAATCCCGCCGTTGCCGTCGCACGCTCGCTGACGAATACGTTTTCCGGAATACGGCCTGTCGATCTCCCCGGATTCATCGCAGCGGAATTCATTGGCGCGCTATGCGCATTCCTTCTCGTCACCTGGCTGCTGCGGCCGACCCCAACCGTGGAGAGAGCACCATGAACGTCACCATCTACCACAATCCCGGCTGCGGCACGTCCCGCAATACGCTGGCCATGATTCGCAATGCCGGTATCGAGCCGACCATTATCGAGTACCTGAAGGACCCACCGACGCGCGCGCAGCTCGTGAAGATGATTGTGGATGCCGGATTGACCGTTCGCGGAGCGATCCGGGAAAAGGGTACACCCTATGCAGAACTCGGCCTCGACAATCCCGGCCTGACGGACGATCAGCTTCTGGATGCCATGCTGAAAGACCCGATCCTGATCAACAGGCCTTTCGTCATAACGCCGATGGGCACACGTCTTGCCCGACCCTCGGAAGCCGTTCTGGATATTCTTCCGGACACACAGAAGGGGCCGTTCACGAAGGAGGATGGCGAACAGGTTCTCGACGCCGAAGGTAAGCGCCTTGTCTGAACGGGTGCCGCTTCTCGCCACGGCCACGCGGCTCGCGTGGCTTCTGCACAGCGATCGGCGCAATCGTGGATTATCTTTGATCGTCGCCTGATGTCCGTCCACCCCCAAAAAGGTGATTGGCCTTCCGGCCCTTGCAACGCTAGTAAGGCCGGTGAAATGACATAGCCGGAGTCCATCGTGTCGCTTGCCGATATCTCGCTTCTGAGCGCCTTGCTTGCGGGCGCGCTTTCGTTTCTTTCGCCTTGTGTGCTGCCGCTGGTGCCGCCCTATCTCTGTTATATGGCCGGCATTTCGGTCGAGCAGTTTCGCGGCGGCGGCGCGGCAGTGGCGGCGGGGCCGGGGGGACGCGGCAATGTACTGTTTTCGGCCCTGTTCTTCACCCTCGGTTTCGCGACCGTCTTCGTGGCGCTCGGGGCGGGGGCTTCGTCGATCGGCATGCTGCTGCGCCAGCATCTCGATGTGCTGGCCAAGATCGGCGGTCTGATCATCGTCGTCATGGGATTGAATTTCCTCGGTGTTTTCCGCCTGGGTATTCTGGCCCGCGAGGCTCGTTTCCAGGGCGGCGGCAAGCCGGCGACGCTGACGGGGGCCTATATCATGGGCCTGGCCTTCGCCTTCGGCTGGACACCCTGCATCGGGCCGGTGCTCGGCGCCATCCTCGGCGTAGCCGCCTCGCGCGAGACGGTCGGCGCCGGCGCCGGGCTGCTCGCCGTCTATTCGCTCGGTCTTGCCGTTCCCTTCTGGATCGCCGCCGGCTTTTCCGGCGCCTTCATGAATTTCCTCACTCGCTTCCGCCGCCATCTCGGCACCGTGGAAAAGATCATGGGCGCCTTTCTCGTCCTGACGGGGCTCGCCTTCATCTTCGGCTATGTCAGCGATATGGCGATCTGGTTCCAGCAGACCTTTCCAATCCTGATGAAAATCGGCTAAGCCGGACACTCTCTTACGTCTTGAATTTCATCGCCTAAGTGGAACATGCCCAATGGCTGATATCGTCGGTCTGCTGCTGCCGTTTTTCGGCCTGATCCTGATCGGCTATATCGCCGCCCGCATCACCCGACAGCCGGCAGAGGCGCTTGGCTGGCTCAATACCTTCATCATCTATGCCGCGCTGCCGGCGTTGTTCTTCAAGCTGGTCGCGCAGACGCCGATCGAACAGCTGACGCGAGTCGATTTCATCGTTACCGATATCGCCGCGACCTATTCGATCTTCCTGCTGCTGTTCCTCGCCGGCCGATTCCTGCGGCGCAATTCGCTGGCCGACAGCACCATCCAGGCTTTCGCCGGGTCTTACGGCAATATCGGCTATATGGGACCGGGCCTGGCCTTGCTGGCGCTTGGCGAGAAGGCGGCCGTTCCCGTGGCGCTGATCGTCTGCTTTGAGAATGCGCTGCACTTCATCGTCGCGCCGGCGATGATGGCGATGGAGGGCGAGGACAAGCGTTCGCTGCCGCAACTCGCCGCCGATATCGCGAGGAAGGTGCTGCTGCATCCTTTCATTCTCTCCACCGCGCTCGGTTTCGCCGTGGCCGCCTTTTCCGTGCCGCAGCCACTCGCTTTCCAGCGCCTGGTCGATTACCTCGCCCAGGCTGCGGCCCCTTGCGCGCTGTTTGCCATGGGCGTGACGCTTGCGCTGCGCCCATTGAAGCGCATTCCGGCCGAGATCGGCTATATCGTGCCGGCCAAGCTCATCCTGCATCCGTTGGTGGTCTATCTCGTGCTGCAGGCGGTCGGCGGTTTCGATCCCCTCTGGATCGAGGCGGCGATGCTGCTTGCCGCCCTGCCGACCGCGACGAATGTCTTCGTCATCGGCCAGCAATATGGCGTCTGGCAGGAGCGGGCCTCGGCCACGATCCTGATCACGACCGCCTGTTCGGTGGTGACGGTGTCGCTGCTGCTTTACCTGATCAAATCGGGCGGCCTACCGGCGCAGCTTTTCCCGTAACATCGCCGGAAAGCCGCTGAGGCTGCCGCCCGGCTGGATGCCCTCGCGCATGACGAGATTGCGCAGCGGCGGGATGGCAGAGAGCACATGCAGGCCGGCAGCGCGCAGCATCTGCACCGGCAGAAAATCCGACAGCAGCGACCGGTTCAAGAGGTCGACGCTCGCCGTGCGGCTAACGATGTCGCCACGGCGCTTGCGGTCGAAACTGTCGCCTGCGGCGGAAGGGATGGGCTGGTCGGCGCGCTCGCAGAGAATCTCCGACAGGACCAGGATGTCGCGCAGGCTGAGATTGAGTCCCTGCGCGCCGATCGGCGGGAAGACGTGGGCGGCCTCGCCGATCAGCGCGGCGCGGCCCTTGCCGAAGCGATAGGCGGTCATGCCGGAGAGCGGCCAGACCTGCACATTGTCCTCGACCGTGACCTTGCCGAGCATCGACTGCATGCGCTCCTCGACGAGGCGGCCAAGCTCTTCCAGCGATCTTTCGGCATTGGCGGCGGCCTCCGCCGGCTTCTGCACCCAGACGAGGCTGGAGCGGGAACCGGGCAGGGGAACCTGGGTGAAAGGCCCGCTTTCGGTGTGGAATTCCGTCGAAATATTCTGATGCGGCAGGCTATGCGCAAAGTTCAGCACCATGGCCGACTGCGGATAGGACCAGGTCTTGACCTTGATGCCGAGCGTTTCCCGCACCATCGAATTGCGCCCGTCGGCGCCGACGATGAAGGCGGCCTCCAGCGTCTCGCCGTCGCCAAGCGTCACGGTCACGCCGTCGTCGCGGACGGAAACCTCCGAGGCGGTCTTCTCCACGAGCCTGATATTGCCCTCGGCCCTGACGGCTTCGGCGAGGCTTTCGAGCAGCACGGCGTTCGGGATATTGTAGCCGAAGGCGTCGAGGCCGATCTCGGTCGAGCGGAAGGCGACCGTCGGCGCCCGCAGCAGGCGTTTCGTGCCGTCGATGATCTGCATCGTCGTCAATGGGGCGGTGGAAGGGGCGATCTTCTCCCACAGCGCCAGGCGCTCCAGGAAGCGAATCGACTGGTCCATCAGCGCCGTGGTGCGCCGGTCGGCCTTGTTGTAGGGCGCGGCCACGAGGGCGACGGAACGCCCGCCACGCGCCAGCGCGATCGCCGCCACCATGCCTGCCAGACCGCCGCCGATCACGGCCACTTCAACCTGCTTCATATCGATGCCTCATCTGCTTCTCCTCCTCAAAATAAGCACTTAGCCTGTTGAAATCCATGGGATGAAACAGCGCAGCGGGATGAAAATGACAGCAACTCGCGTTAGCGTGCCCGGAAAATAGACGCTTTTGCGCTGGCAGTGCCGGCCAAAGGGTGCATATTAGCGAGAAAAATCGCCTGCCGGGGCAGGTGAATAAGCGGGCGAGTCACGGGGCGGATGAAAATTTTCAATTACAAGCGGGTGCCTTATGCGGAGATGCGTGCTTTCTCCGTGCATATTCTGACGGCGTCCGGTTCATTTCTGGCCTTTCTCGGCGTCGTCGCCGCGGCGGAGCATCGTTTCGTCGACATGTTCTGGTGGCTGGGGCTGGCTTTGCTCGTCGATGGTATCGACGGGCCGATCGCCCGCAAGGTCAGCGTCAAGGAAGTGCTGCCCAACTGGTCGGGCGATACGCTCGACAACATCATCGACTACGTGACCTACGTATTGCTGCCGGCTTTCGCGCTCTATGAGAGCGGCATGATCGGCGAGCCCTGGTCCTTCGTCGCCGCCGGCATGATCGTCGTCTCCAGCGCGATCTACTACGCCGATACCGGCATGAAGACGGAGGAGTATTTCTTTTCCGGCTTTCCGGTCGTCTGGAACATGGTGATCTTCACGCTCTTCGTCATCGGCGCCAGCGCGACGACGGCCATGATCATCGTCGGCATCTCCGTCGTCCTGACCTTCCTGCCGATCAATTTCCTGCATCCGGTGCGCGTCAAGCGGTTGCGGCCGCTCAATCTCGGCATATTCCTGTTCTGGTCGGCGCTCGGCATCTATTCGCTGCTGATGCATTTCGTCATGCCGCAATGGGCTGTCGTCCTGTTTATCGTGAGCGGTCTCTATCTCTATTGCATCGGCGCAGTGCTGCAATTTTTCCCGTCCCTCGGGCGTCAATAGGATTTGCACGTCATGACGAAGACCAAAGCCATCCACATCCATCAGAACGGCGGCCCCGAGGTGATGACGCTGGCGGAGGTGGATCTGCCGCCGCCCGGCGCCGGCGAGGTGCAGATTCGCCACGCGGCGATCGGACTGAACTTCATCGATATCTATTTCCGCTCCGGCCTCTACAAGGCGCCGCAATTTCCCCTGCCGCTCGGCAAGGAAGCCGCCGGCACGGTCACCGCGGTCGGTCCTGGCGTCACGGATTTCGGCATCGGCGATCGGGTGGCCTATGCCGGCTCGGACGGCGCCTATAGCGTCGAGCGCAATATCGAGACCCGCCATCTCGTCAAGGTTCCCGACGACATATCGCTTGAAACGGCGGCGGCGATGATGCTGAAGGGCATGACGGCGGAATATCTGCTGAACCGTACCTTCAAGGTCGGGCCGGACACCGTGCTGCTGTTCCATGCCGCCGCCGGCGGCGTCGGGCTGATCGCCGGACAATGGGCAAAGGCGCTGGGCGCAACGGTGATCGGCACGGCCGGTTCGGCGGAAAAGGTCAAGCTGGCGCTGGAAAACGGCTACGATCACGTCATCGACTACAGCAAGGAAAACTTCGCCGAGCGCGTCCGCGAGATCACCGGCGGCAAGGGCGTCGATGTCGTCTATGACTCCGTCGGGCGCGACACGTTTCCGCAGTCTCTCGACTGCCTGAAATCGCGCGGCCTGTGGGTAACCTTCGGTCAGTCCTCCGGACCGATAGAGAATTTTAACCTTGCCATCCTCAATCAGAAGGGCTCGCTTTTCGCCACAAGGCCCAGCCTTTTCGCCTATGTCGGCACGCCCGAGGAGTTGAGAGCCAGTGCAAAGGCGTTATTTGCTGTTGTGCAAAGCAGCAAAGTGCGTATCAATATCCACCAGACCTATCCGCTGAGCGATGCGGGGCGCGCGCACACGGATCTGGAAACAAGGAAAACGAGTGGAACTACGCTGCTGATCCCATAATCCAAGGGCAGGACGGTGGGAAGGAAATGAGGGGAATGTGTCGTCATCCGATATGCCGGCAGCCGGTGCGTTATTGTCGGTTCGTAAACTGACGAAGCTGTTCGGCAGCTTTGCTGCCTGCAACGAAATCGATCTGGAAATCCAACCCGGCGAGATTCACGCTCTGCTCGGGGAAAATGGCGCAGGCAAATCCACGCTCGTCAAGATGCTGTTCGGCGTTCTCGAACCGAGCGACGGTGAGATTGCCTGGCAGGGCAAAACGGTGTCCATCGCTTCGCCGGGCGACGCGCGCAAGCTCGGCATCGGCATGGTGTTTCAGCACTTCTCGTTGTTCGAGGCGCTGACGGTTGCGGAAAACATCGCACTGTCGCTCGACGGCAAGATTCCGATCGCAAAGATTGCGGAAGAGGCCGCGAAGCTGTCGCGCGATTATGGCCTGCCGCTCGATCCGCATGCGCATGTGGCGGATCTGTCCGTCGGCGAGCGCCAGCGCATCGAGATCGTGCGGGCGCTGTTGCAAAATCCGAAGCTGATCATTCTCGACGAACCGACCTCCGTGCTGACGCCGCAGGAGGCCGACCGGCTGTTCGAGACGTTGTTCCAGCTTCGCGATGAAGGCCGTTCGGTGCTCTATATCAGCCACCGCCTGGAAGAGGTGCAGCGCATCTGTTCGCGCGCCACGGTCCTGCGTCACGGCAAGGTTACAGGTGCCTGTGACCCCAGCCAGGAAACCACCGGCTCTCTTGCCCGCATGATGGTCGGCAGCGACGTGGCGAGCGTCCAGCATGAGGGGCTTGGCAAGAAGGGCGATATCCAGCTGGAGATCGCCGGCCTGTCCGTTCCCGCGCGCACGCCCTTCGCCATGGCGCTCAAGAATGTCTCGCTGCGGGTGCGCGCCGGCGAGATCCTGGCGATCGCCGGCGTTGCCGGCAACGGGCAGGGCGAGTTGTTCGATGTCATATCCGGCGAGCACACCGTTGCCTCGGACGATCTCATCCATGTGCGCGGCAAGGCTGTCGGCACCAGGAACATCAATGCGCGCCGGCTGCTCGGCGCCGGCTTCGTGCCGGAGGAGCGCCATGGTCACGCCGCGGTGACGAATCTGAAGCTGTCGGACAATCTGGTGCTTGCCCGCCATCGATCGGACCGCAAGGCCTTTCTCGGCGGCCGTTTCCTCAACATCATCCGTCACGGCGCCGTCCGGCAGGCGACCAAGCGCATCTGCGCGGCGATGGACGTGCGCAAGAGCGGCGACGACCCGGCCGCGGGCGCGCTGTCCGGCGGCAATCTGCAGAAGTTCATCGTCGGCCGCGAGCTGGACCGCCAGCCGAGCGTGCTGGTGGTCAACCAGCCGACCTGGGGCGTCGATGCGGGCGCGGCCAGCCGCATCCGTCAGGCGCTGGTCGATCTTGCGCGCGCCGGCTCGGCCGTGCTCGTCATCAGCCAGGACCTGGACGAGATCTTCGAAGTGGCGACCGACATCGCCGTGATTTCGGAAGGGCGCCTGTCGCCGGCCTATCCCGCCGGCGAACTGACACGCGAAAAGATCGGCCTGCTGATGGGCGGCCTGCACGAATCCAAGACCCATTCGGAGCCTGCGCATGCGCATTGAACTCGAAAAGCGCCCGCAGGTCTCGAAACTCTTCGGTTTCGTATCGCCGCTGCTCGCCTTGGTCCTGATGCTGATCGCCGGCGGCATCATGTTCTGGCTTCTCGGCAAGGACCCGCTGGAATCGCTCGATGCCCTGCTTGTCGAACCGCTGTTCGATCCCTGGTCGCTGAACGAACTGGCGAAGAAGGCCGGTCCGCTGATATTGATCGCTGTCGGCCTGTCCGTCTGCTACCGCTCCAACAACTGGAACATCGGCGCGGAAGGGCAATATAGCGTCGGCGCCATCTTCGGCTCGATCATTCCCGTCTATTTCTACGATTGGCACTCGCCGATGCTGTTGCCGCTGATCCTGATCTGCGGTGCCATCGGCGGCGCGCTCTATGCCGCCATTCCGGCGCTTCTGAAGACGCACTTCAATACCAACGAAATCCTCACCAGCCTGATGCTGACCTATATCGCCCAGCTTTTCCTCGATTGGCTGACGCGCGGACCCTGGCGCAACCCGGATGGCCACGGCTTCTACGGAACGCGCGACTTCGTTCCGGAAGCGGTCCTGCCGCCGATCTGGGACGATATCGTCACGGCACATTGGGGTTTCGTCTTTGCGATCGTCGCAGCGATCCTGCTCTGGTTCATGATGCGATACACGCTGAGGGGCTTCGAAGTGGTCGTGCTCGGGCAATCCGAACGGGCAGGGCGCTTCGCCGGATTCTCGCCGAAGAAGATGGTCTGGTTCGCGTTCCTTCTGTCCGGCGCGCTTGCGGGTCTTGCCGGCATTTCCGAGGTTTCCGGCACCATCGGTCATTTGCAACCGGCGATCTCGCCGGGCTATGGTTTCACCGCCATCATCGTCGCCTATCTCGGCCGTCTCAATCCGCTTGGTCTCATCGCCTCCGGCCTGGTGCTGGCATTGACCTATATCGGCGGCGAGGCCGCGCAGCTGTCGATCGGCGTTTCCGACAAGGTGACCAGCGTCTTCCAAGGCTTCCTGCTGTTCTTCGTCTTGTCCTGCGACACGCTGATCCTCTACAAGATCCGCTTCGTCCGGTCGCGGGCGCACGTTAAGGCCGGAGGCGTTGCATGACATTCTTCGAAGCCGTCCTGCTGACGATCATCACGGCTGCGACGCCGCTGGTCATTGCCGCCATCGGAGAGTTGGTGACCGAGCGCGCCGGCGTGCTCAATCTCGGCGTCGAAGGCATGATGATCATGGGCTCGGTCGGCGCCTTCGCCGCCGCCCAGATGTCCGGCTCTCCTTATGTGGGCCTCGTTGCGGGCATTGTTTGCGGCACGCTGTTTTCGCTGCTCTTCGCTTTCCTGACCCTGACGCTGGTGAGCAATCAGGTGGCAACCGGCCTGGCGTTGACGATCCTCGGGCTTGGCGTATCCGGCATGATCGGGGAAGGTTACGTCGGTGTGCCGGGAGTCCGCCTGCTGCCGATCGAAATCCCCGTCCTCTCGCAGATCCCCTATATCGGCAATGTGCTGTTCAAGCAGGATATCGTCTTCTATCTGTCGATCGCCCTGGTGATCGCGGTCAACTGGTTCCTGTTTCGCAGCCGCGCCGGCCTCAAGCTTCGCGCCATCGGCGACAATCACGGTTCGGCACATGCGCTCGGCATCGATGTCATCCGTACGCGCTACCTCGCCGTCATGTTCGGGGGCGCCTGCGCGGGGCTTGCCGGGGCGCAGCTGTCGCTGATCTATACGCCGCAATGGACGGAGAGCATGTCCGGCGGGCGCGGCTGGATCGCGCTTGCCCTGGTCGTCTTCGCCTCTTGGCGTCCGTGGCGCATTCTCATCGGCGGCTATCTCTTCGGCGCCGTGACGATCCTGCAGTTGCACGCACAAGCCTTCGGCATCGGCGTGCCCTCGCAGTTTCTCTCGATGCTGCCGTATCTTTCCACGGTTGTCGTCCTGGTCATTATCTCTCAAAATCGGCGCGCGACACTGATCAACACGCCGGCATCGCTCGGCAAATCCTTCGTGCCGGATCGATGAACAACTAAAAAGACGGGTTATCGGAAACCTTCCAACCAACAGGGGTTACTATGAAAAAACTAGCACTCTCACTCGCCGCCACCGCGGCCCTGATCGTCGGGTTCGGCGCCGCCACATCGGCGGAAGCAGCCTCCAAAACGAAGATCTGCTTCATCTATGTCGGCTCGAAGACCGACGGCGGCTGGACGCAGGCGCATGACAAGGGTCGCCAGGCGCTGCAGAAGGAATTCGGCGACAAGATCGAAACGCCGTTCCTCGAAAACGTTCCGGAAGGCCCCGATGCCGAACGCGCCATCGAGCGATTGGCCCGTTCCGGCTGCGCCATGGTCTTCACCACTTCCTTCGGCTTCATGGACCCGACGATCGCGGTCGCCAAGAAGTATCCGAAGGTGAAGTTCGAGCATGCCACCGGCTTCAAGACGGCTGACAATGTCGCGACCTACAATTCGCGCTTCTACGAAGGCCGTTACATCAGCGGCGTCATTGCCGCCAAACTGTCGAAGACCGGCACTGCTGGCTATATCGCCACCTTCCCGATCCCGGAAGTGGTGATGGGCATCAACGGCTTCGAAGCCGGCGCCCGTTCGGTCAATCCGAACTTCAAGATGAAGGTCATCTGGGTCAACACCTGGTTCGATCCGGGCAAGGAAGCCGACGCCGCCAAGGCGCTGATCGACCAGGGCGTCGATATCCTGACGCAGCACACGGACACGACCGCGCCGATGCAGGTTGCCGAACAGCGCGGCATCAAGGCTTTCGGCCAGGCCTCCGACATGATCGCGGCCGGCCCGAAGTCGCAGCTGACCGCGATCGAAGACACCTGGGGTGCTTACTATATCAAGCGCGTCCATGCCTTCTTCGACGGCACCTGGAAGTCCGAACAGAGCTTCGACGGCCTGAAGGACGGCATTCTGACCATGGCGCCCTATACCAACATGCCTGACGACGTGAAGAAGCTGGCCGAGGAAACCGAGGCCAAGATCAAGTCCGGCGAACTCGCGCCCTTCACCGGTCCGATCAACAAGCAGGATGGCACGCCCTGGCTGAAGGCAGGCGAGAAGGCCGACGACGGCACCTTGCTC
Source organism: Rhizobium sp. (assembly GCA_047606605.1). Lineage (GTDB taxonomy): Bacteria > Pseudomonadota > Alphaproteobacteria > Rhizobiales > Rhizobiaceae > Rhizobium. Next base: position 1,442 of record JASGEG010000499.1, on the reverse strand, counting down.
GGCATGAACTTCTACATCGAAGGCGTCGACGACAAGTTGCCCGCCGCGAAATAAGTCTGCCTTAGTAATGCTGAGTTGAAGAAGGGCGCCCATGGCGCCCTTTTTTGTTGCGTTGCATCAACGAATGTCGATTTACAAAAGTATTACTATATGATTTTTTCTCACTCGGCCTCAGGAGATGGCCCATTGGGAGGATATTATGAAATTGAAGACTGCACTGGTGAGTGCCACGATTCTTGCTGCTTGCATGTTCACATCCGCATCGGCAAAGGACCTGGTCGTCGGCTTCTCACAAATCGGTTCTGAATCCGGCTGGCGCGCGGCGGAAACCACGCTGACCAAGCAGGAGGCCAAGAAGCGCGGCATCGACCTGAAGTTCGCTGACGCGCAGCAGAAGCAGGAAAACCAGATCAAGGCGATTCGCTCCTTCATCGCCCAGGGCGTGGACGCGATTCTGCTTGCTCCGGTCGTCGAGACCGGCTGGGATTCGGTCCTGAAGGAAGCCAAGGAAGCCAAGATCCCGGTCATTCTGCTCGACCGCACGATCAATGCGCCGAAGGATCTCTACCTGACCGCCGTCACCTCCGACCAGATCCACGAAGGCAAGGTCGCCGGCGACTGGCTGGTGAAGAATGTCGGCGACAAGAAGTGCAACATCGTCGAGCTTCAGGGCACGACCGGCTCCTCGCCGGCCATCGCCCGCAAGAAGGGCTTCGAGGAAGCCATCAAGGGTCATGACAACCTGAAGATCGTCCGCAGCCAGACGGGTGACTTCACCCGCGCCAAGGGCAAGGAAGTCATGGAAAGCTTCCTGAAGGCCGAAGGCGGCGGCAAGGACATCTGCGCGCTCTACGCGCATAATGACGATATGGCCGTCGGCGCCATCCAGGCGATCAAGGAAGCCGGCCTGAAGCCGGGCAAGGACATCCTGACCGTATCCATCGATTCGGTTCCGGACCTCTTCAAGGCCATGGCTGCCGGCGAAGCGAACGCAACGGTGGAACTGACGCCGAACATGGCTGGTCCTGCCTTCGATGCTCTCGACGCCTACCTGAAGACCAAGAAGGAGCCGCCGAAGTGGATTCAGACCGAGTCGAAGCTCTATACGCAGGCTGACGACCCGCAGAAGGTCTACGAGCAGAAGAAAGACCTGGGCTACTGAGATAGAAACCGATCGTGCCGGCCGGATAGGGCCGGCACGTTTTTTCGGCGCGGAATTGCCGATGCACTACAGCGCCACGCGTCACATGTGACGCGCAAAGGACGCTGCAATATTTTAAAATTGCTGCATAATTTTATCCCCAAGCCGATTCCGGCTTAAGAAACTATGCAGTAGGCAAACGGCAGTTCCGCGTTTTTTATGCAGCTCAATCCAAGGAAATTCTCGCGCCATGGCTCACGATGTCGAGCGCCTTCTGGCAGCAACTGGCTTTTGTAAATAT
>JASGEG010000498.1:0-5288 GCA_047606605.1 Rhizobium sp. | reverse complement strand
CCGATCCGGGCTTCATGCAGGTTCAGGCCCTTGTCGGAACCGGGACCGCCATTTTCCGCATAGCCGAACATGTCGCCGCCTTCGATATGACGGTAGCGATAGCCGACGTCGGCCTTGAGATTGCACGAAAGGTCGATGGAGGTGCCGGCCATCAACGCATAGGTGAAGCGCCAGCTGCCGCGGCCCTTATGCGTGACCGTCCCGTCGCAAGAGTCGGGATTGGCGTCGGAGCAGGAGGTGTTCTTCAGCTTGTCCCACTTGACGTAGGTGCCGCCGAGACCGCCGCCCACATAGGGGGTGAAGACGCCATAGGTGCCGAGATCGACATAGGCATTGGCGAGCAGGCTGTAGGCCGTGAGCGACGTCCGGTCGCGCGAGGTCGCGGATACGGAGGTGAAGTCCGGGCCACAGCTGCCGCAATCGCCGCGCGTCGAACCCTTGAAGTCCGACTTGAAGAGATAATCCAGCGTCAGGTCCGTACGCAGATAATTGTTGATCTGATAGCCAACGCCGCCACCGAGCGTCCAGCTGTCATCCAGCTTCGCCGTATCGAAATCAGCAACGTTGGCGTTCGAACCCTGGAAATAATTGGCGCCCCGAAGCTTGGTGAAGGCATAGCCGACATCGCCGCGCAGATACCAGCCGCTCGCCTCGCTGACGGTAACCTCGGGCGTCTGCTGTGCCGGCTCGGGCGTGTAAAGATCGGCGGAAAAAGCGGAAGTGCCGACCAGCAGAGCGGCAGCGGCTCCAATCAGGGATCTCATCATGACTTTGGCTCCAAATTATTTGCCATTGGCACGACAAACGCTTGCCAATCGTAAAAGACATGAGATGGATAATGATTGATAAGGGTTAAAACCGGATTAACTACGAATATTTACTCTACTTATTTACAAGCTATACTTGCTTTATGAATTAGTAAATAATAATATTATTGATTTAACAGCAGGATACCCTCCTGGATGGATGTCCTCGCATCTCGCGATCAAGACGCAGCTCCCATGCTCCCCGCGCATTTAAACCAATTGGCAAGACTGAAACCGTTACCTTGACCATTGCCGGGGCTCATCAACATGGAGGAAGTCATTGACTTGCTTTCGCAGATTGCGCATCGGCCTCGCGCTGATCTTCATTGCCTCCGGTGCGCTTGCCGGACCAGCGCCGACCCATCCGGTCGTGACAACGGCCTGGGCCAAGGGGCGGGAAACCGGGCTGCCGATCCCCCGCTACGTATCGCTGAAAGCCAACAAGGCGCGCATGCGCGTCGGGCCATCCACGGACTATCCCACCCGATGGATCTACATGAAGCCCGGCCTGCCGCTGGAGATCATCGACGAATACGGCCATTGGCGGCAGGTGCGCGACGATAGCGGCACGACGGGCTGGATGCACAGCGCCCTGCTATCGGGATTGCGGACCGCGGTGGTCGCGCCATGGCGGACAACGAATGTCATGCTGCGCAGAAGCCCGCAGACGACCGCCTCGCTGATTGCCGAACTGCAACCGCGCGTCCTGCTTTCGCTGCGCTCCTGCTCCGGCACATGGTGCCGAGTTTCCGTTCCGGATCATGCCGCAAGCGGCTATGTCAAGCAGAGCCTGCTCTGGGGCGCCTATCCCGGCGAAATGTTCCAGTAGCGCCACGCTGAAAGCACGCCCCGAAAATGACGATGGCCGCCTTTGGCGGGGCGGCCATGTCCGATAAGCAATAAGCGGTCTCTGCCTCGGTCAGGCAGCGCTGCGCACGTTCGAGATCACGTCGATCAGGCCGCCGACGATCCGCTCGATCTGGCCGCGATCGTCGCCCTCCGCCATCACGCGGATAAGCGGCTCCGTACCCGAGGGACGGATGACCAGACGGCCATGACGGGCAAGCTCGCTTTCGGCATCGGCAATGGCCTTGCGCACCTGATTGTCCTCCAGCGGCTTGCCGCCGGAGATACGGACATTGCGCAGCAATTGCGGCACCGGCTCGAAACGACGGCAAACTTCGCTCACCGGCTTTCCGGTGCGCTTGACGGACGCCAGGATCTGCAGCGCTGCCACCAAGCCGTCACCGGTCGTGCCATAGTCGGACAGCACGATATGGCCGGACTGCTCGCCGCCGACATTGTAATTGTGCTGGCGCATATGCTCGACCACATAGCGGTCGCCGACGGCCGTGCGGGCAAGCGACATGCCGCGATCTTCGAGGAAGCGTTCCAGGCCGAGATTGGACATGACGGTCGCAACGATGCCGTTGCCGCGCAGGAGCTGGTTCTCGGCCCAGCTCTCGGCAATCACGGCCATCAGCTGGTCGCCGTCGATGATGGTGCCGGTTTCGTCGACGATGATGACGCGGTCGGCGTCGCCATCGAGCGCGATGCCGATATCGGCCCGCACCTCGTCCACCTTCTTCTGCAGCGCGACCGGGCTGGTGGAACCGCAATTGAGATTGATGTTGGTGCCGTTCGGCTCGTTGCCGATGGTCACGACCTCAGCGCCCAGTTCCCACAGCACGGCCGGCGCAACCTTGTAGGCGGCGCCGTTGGCACAGTCGATGGCGATCCGCAGCCCCTGCAGCGTCACGTCGCGCGGCAGCGTGCGCTTGGCATGCTCGATATAGCGGTCATGCACGCCGTCGACGCGCTTGGCGCGGCCGATATTCTCCGACTTGGCGAGATGCGCGGTCATGTCCTTCTCGAGCAGATCCTCGATCTTCATCTCGAGATCGTCGGACAGCTTGTAGCCGTCGGGACCGAAAAGCTTGATGCCGTTGTCTTCGTAAGGATTATGCGAGGCCGAAATCATCACGCCGATATCGGCGCGCAGAGAGCGCGTCAGCATGGCGACGGCCGGCGTCGGGATCGGGCCGAGAACGAAGGCATCGACGCCAGCGGCGGTAAAGCCCGCCACCATGGCATTTTCCAGCATATAGCCGGAGAGACGCGTATCCTTGCCGATGACCACCCGGTGACGATGACTGCCGCGATGGAAGATCGTGCCGGCAGCGATACCCACGCGCATGGCGAGATCCGGCGTCATCGGATAGATGTTGGATTGACCGCGGATTCCGTCCGTTCCGAAATAGCGACGTTTCATATGCACTCCCGTGATTGCTCAGCCCCACTGCGGGGCTGCGGCATCCCGTCCGCCTCCCCGGCAATGCAGGGTCGGCGCGAACATCGATGCTTGTGGCTCATGCCACAGATTGCAAAATCTGGCACTTAAATTACCGAGAATGCCTATTACAACGCGTTACCGTTAATAAGCACTGAAAAAAGGCCAGTTCCCGGTGCAAGGGAGCTGGCCTCTTCCTCGATAGGCTCGATCGCCTCTCTGTCGCTTAGCGCGGCTGCGGTTCGAAGCCGCCTTCGGGCTCATCGCCCTTGGTGCCGAGCGAACCGTCCTTCTTGGCGCCGGTCTTCGGTACGGCCGAACCACGGCTCGGCGGCGTGTCGTCGCCCAGATCGCGGGCGGGCTTCTCGCCGCGGATCAGCGCCTTGATCTCCTCGCCGGACAGTGTCTCGTATTCGAGCAGGCCCTCGGCCAACGCGACGAACTCGTCGTGCTTCTCGGTGAGGATGTCCCTGGCCTGCTTATAGGCCTGGTCGATCAGACGGCGAACCTCGTTGTCGATCTTCTGCGCGGTCGCTTCCGAAACATTCTTCGACTGCGAGACGGAATGACCGAGGAAGACTTCCTGCTGGTTCTCGCCATAGGCGACCTGGCCGAGCTCGTCGGAGAAGCCCCATTGCGTGACCATGGCGCGGGCAAGCTTGGTGGCCTGCTCGATATCAGAGGACGCACCGGAGGTGATGTTCTCCTTGCCGAAGGTCAGCTCTTCGGCGACGCGGCCGCCCATCATGATGCAGAGGCGCGAGACCATCCACTTGTAGCTCATCGAGTAGCGGTCGCCCTCGGGAAGCTGCATGACCATGCCGAGCGCACGACCGCGCGGAATGATGGTCGCCTTGTGCAGCGGATCGGCGACGGCGACGTTGAGCGCCGTGATCGCGTGACCGGCCTCGTGATAGGCGGTGAGCTTCTTTTCCGCCTCGGTCATCGCCGAAGAGCGGCGCTCCGCGCCCATCATGATCTTGTCCTTGGCGTCCTCGAATTCCTGCATGGTGACCAGACGCTTGTTGCGGCGGGCAGCCATCAGGGCGGCTTCGTTGACGAGGTTCATCAGGTCAGCACCCGAGAAGCCTGGCGTACCGCGGGCAAGCGTCTTCAGGTCGACGTTCGGCGCCAGCGGCACGTTGCGAGCATGCACCTTGAGGATGCGCTCGCGGCCGACGATGTCCGGGTTCGGCACCACGACCTGACGGTCGAAGCGGCCTGGACGCAGCAGCGCCGGATCGAGAACGTCAGGGCGGTTGGTGGCAGCGATGAGGATGATGCCCTCATTGGCCTCGAAACCGTCCATCTCGACCAGCAGCTGGTTCAGCGTCTGTTCGCGTTCGTCGTTACCGCCGCCGAGACCGGCGCCGCGATGGCGGCCGACAGCGTCGATTTCGTCGATGAAAATGATGCAGGGCGCATTCTTCTTGGCCTGCTCAAACATGTCGCGGACGCGGCTTGCGCCGACACCAACGAACATTTCGACGAAATCCGAACCGGAAATGGTGAAGAACGGCACATTGGCCTCGCCGGCGATGGCGCGGGCCAGCAGCGTCTTACCCGTGCCGGGAGGGCCGACGAGCAGAACGCCGCGCGGAATGCGGCCGCCGAGACGCTGGAACTTCTGCGGATCGCGCAGGAATTCGACGATCTCTTCCAGATCCTGCTTGGCTTCGTCGACACCGGCGACATCGTCAAAGGTGACGCGGCCATGCGCTTCGGTCAGAAGCTTGGCCTTGGACTTGCCGAAGCCCATGGCGCCGCGCGAGCCACCCTGCATTTGCCGCATGAAGAACAGCCAGACACCGAGGATCAGGAGCATCGGCAGCAGCGTGCCGAGATAGCTCAGGAAGCTCGAGGAACCATCCGATTCCGGACGGCCGACGATGTTGACGTTCTTGCTTTGCAGGCGCTCAAGCAGGCTGTCGTCCACGACCGGGGCATAGGTCTGGAAGGGCGTGCCGTTTTCGACATAGCTGCCGACCACGCGATTGCCCGTGACGGTAACGTCGCGGACGCGGCCGGAATCAACTTCCCGGAGGAACTGCGAATACGGGATTTCCCTGGAGCCTGTTTGTGCCGGCGCGTTCTGGAACATGCTGAACAGGGCGATCAATAGCAAAGCTATGATTGCCCACAGAGCGAAATTACGAAAATTAGGGTTCATCGAACTCCCCAGCACTGAAACT
>JASGEG010000497.1:0-2734 GCA_047606605.1 Rhizobium sp. | reverse complement strand
GGTGGTGTTGAACGGGTTGCGATAGGGGAAGGGAGCCGGCAGATGGATGACGCCGGGCAGCAGCGGCTCGTAGTTGCGGCGGAAATTCTGGTTGCCGTTGACCGAGGCGCCGCCGAAATGCGTGCCATGATAGCCCTTCTTCAGCGCCACGAATTTGGTGCGCTCCGGCTCGCCATTGACCTTGTGGTACTGGCGCGCCAGCCGCAGGCAGGTCTCGACCGAATCCGAGCCGCCCGAGGTGAAGAAGGAGCGGCTGAGGCCATCCGGCTTGAACCATTCGGCAAGCTCGTAGGAGAGCTCGATCAGCGGCGAGTTCGTCGTGCCGCGGAAGGTCGAGTAATAGGGCAGCTCATCGAGCTGGTCGCGGATCGCCTTCTTCACCGGCTCGCAGGAATAGCCGAGATTGACGTTCCAGAGGCCGCCGACGGCATCCAGTACCTTCCTGCCCTGAATGTCGACGATTTCGACGCCTTCGCCTGAGTTGATGATGCGCGGCGGGTTCGCCTGCATTTCCGCCGGATGGGCCATCGGATGCCACAGGTGACGGGCGTTGTTTTCGATGATGAAATTGGTCTCACGCATGTCAAATTCCTCTTGGTTCAGAGCCCCAGCATCGCAAGTGCGCGGGCATAGCTTTCGGCCGGTTGGGTCACGTCGAAATGCACATGAGGCAGGTTCACGGCTTCGGCGCCCTCGATGTTCTTCTTCTGGTCGTCGACGAAGACGCAGGCCTCGCGCGGCAAGTTGAGCTCGGAAAGCACGAGCTCGTAGGCGCGCGAATCGGGTTTCAGGATCTTCGTGTAGGTGGCATCGACGATGACGTCGAAAAGCTCGATCAGCGGAAAACGCCGGCGGAACTCGACGCCGTAGAAGAGATCGAGTTCGTTCGACAGGATCGCCAGCTTGAGGCCGGCCTCCTTGGCGCGCAGGATGGCGTCGCGCGCTTCCGGGCGCAAAACCAGCTCCGGTTCGGCACCGCGCGCCCGGCGCACGAAGGTCTGCATATCGGTCCAGGTCTCGCCGACGAGCTTGCCGACTTCGCCGGCACGCGTCAGCCAATAGTCGCGTTCGGTGATCTCGCGGTTCTGCATCGCCACCCAGAGTGGGTCGGTCGTCGTGTCGAACGGCCCGAGCCAGGTCAGCGACCCCTTGGGAAGGCCGAGCGTGCGTTCGGTGATGTCATGGGTTTCGAACAGGGTGCGGGTGACGACGCCGCCGAAGTCGAGGATAAGCGCGCGGTCTTGTGTCATGGACGTCCCTCCGGAATGATGCCCTCGGCAACCCATTGATCGAAGATGGCGAGTGCCGCTGCCGAGAAGGCGGGCGCGTTGATGTGGGCATCGACTTCCTGCAGGGAGACCGAAGGCGGAATGGCGCGACGCATTTCGTCTATGAAGGCGTCGAGGCCCTCCGGATCATGCAGCGGTTCCTCCGGCTTGTCCCACTCCTGCAGCCCTTCGGTCGGGAGCAGGAAGGCGACCTTGGCTTCGGCGCGTTGCAGTTTCTGCCCGATCAACCGGGCGACTTCCCGTCGTCCTTCCGGCGATGTCGTCACCGATCCGATCAGCCGGTTATGGGCGTGATAGGGACGATCGGCAAAAATCGCGGGCAAAGCCTGCCATGCCTGAAGATCGACCATATCGACCGCGCCGGGGGCGACGATCTGCGGAATGCCGGCGCGTCCGGCATTCTCAAGCCTGTCCGGCCCGGAGGTGACGACGGTGCCGTAATGATGGTTGCTGACTTCCTGGATGCAGAAATCGAAGACGGCGGCAAAGCCGCCCTGGGAGGCGACGGCTTCGTAAGCCCGGCCACCCATGCCGGTGGAGTGAAAGACGGCGACGTCATAGCCGCGCTTTTCCAACTCGGGCCGCAGATATTTCATATATTTCAGGCAGGACGAGCCGAGCGAGGTCATGCCCACGAGCGGCTTTTTCCTATCGGGCCTGCTTCCGTGCCTGGCCGCTCCGACGACTGCGCCGCAGGCCTGTGAGAGGACCGAGCGGCAGATGCTGTTGAGGCCGTAGAGACCGCCGGCCCACAGGATCATCATCAGGTCGGGCGCGATGCGCTCCGGCGGGATCAGGTGGGAATAGGCAATGGTCGAAACCACGAATTTCGGGACGCCGAGCGGCAGGGAGGCGGCGACATCGAGCGCCAGATCCGTGCCCATGGAGCCGCCGAGTACGATGACGCCGTCGACAAGTCCGTCGTCATAGAGGCGGCGGGTCAGTGCCGATGCGCCCTTTGCCATGGCCGCCATGGCGCTGTTTTCGTCGCCGCTTTCGGCGATTGCCGCGATCGTGGTTGCGGCGGCCTTGGCGATGTCATGCTTGGAGTAATCGGGACTGTAGGGCGGGTCGCCGAGAATGCTGACATCCATCATGACCGGCTGGCCGCCGGCTTCCGCAATGACGGATGCCATGAATTGCAGTTCGTCGCATTTGGTGTCACCGGTTCCGATGACGAGTATCTTTGGCGAGGGAGCCGTGGGGCTCATCAATCTGTCCTCCTGATTTTGGACGGGTTCCCATGGGTCTTTCCGACCCGTAGTATTTTTCTGAGATTGCATTGGCGGCGGCGGCGGCCTGCGCGCCGAATTCGTGGATGGCGGTTTTGGTCGTGCGCGAGAGCGGCGCGGCGACGGCAACGCAGCCGATCGGGTGACCGGTGGGCGTACGGATAGGGGCGGCGGTGCTGATGACGCCGACTTCTATGCCTTGATTGCCGATGG
>JASGEG010000496.1:0-16882 GCA_047606605.1 Rhizobium sp. | reverse complement strand
TCATAGCGGTGATCCTTCTTGGCCAGCGAATAGGCGTAATCGGCGCGGTTCTCATCGGTGATGTTGGCACCCTGCTGCTTCACGCATTTCTTGGTCTTCTGGTCATAGATCTCGCCCTTCTTGCAGGTCGGCGTCGTGCTGGAATTGTCGCCGGCCGAAAAGGCGGGAACGGCGAAGGCACCGAGGGTGAGGCAAGCGCCGAACGCGACGGAAGCCAGGCGGAAAGCGGTGGTCGTCATGGGATGTCTCCTTGGCAAGATGATCGTTGCGAGGGGAAGAACACGCCATCCGTTTCATTTATTCGGCGCCTCCAAATATTTTTCTTGAGGCCCCAATTCGCAGCCGTCGTCACTCTTTCGTGACCGCCGGCACCCGAATAAGCGCCGACGGTGGCGTGTTTCCTCCCGTGTACCCACCGAGGGTCGCAAGGAGAAACCCGTGACCGATACCGTCAAGCTCGTCAGTCTGGCCGTTGCCGTGCCCGAGACGATCATCCAGCAATCGGAGGCCACCGAGACGGCGGGCCGCCTGTTTTCCGACCGCTTCCGCGATTTCAACCATCTTGCCCGCGTGTTCGAAAGCGCCGGCATCCGCAAACGCCATGTCGCCCGGCCGCTGTCCTGGTTCGAGGAACCGCATGGCTGGCGGGATCGCATGGGGGCCTATGCCGAGGTCGCAAGCCGGCTGTTCAAGGAGACCACGACCAATGCCCTGCGGCGCGCCGGCCTCACGCCAGCGCATGTGGACTGCATCGTCATCGCATCGTCGACGGGCATGATGACGCCAAGCCTGGAGGCGCGGCTGGCGGGCGAGATGGGCTTTCGCGCGGATATCGAGCGCGTGCCGCTGTTTGGCCTCGGCTGCGCGGCTGGCGTCTCCGGTCTCGCCGTCGCCTCGCGCATGGCCAAGAGCCGCCCCGGCGCCGTTATCCTCTTCGTCGCCATCGAACTCTGCTCCTTGGCTTTCCGGCTGGATGAGCTGACGCGGCCGAACATCATCGCGACCGCCCTGTTCGGCGACGGTGCGGCCGCCTGCGTCCTGCGGGCCGGCCGAGAGGGGATCGCCGAGATCGAATCGACGGGCGAACATCTCTTTCCCGACAGCCTCGGCATCATGGGCTGGAAGATCGACGATACCGGCTTCGGCATCATTCTGGAGCAATCGCTGCCACCCTTTGCCGAAGCCAATATCAAGCCCGCAGTCGCCGGCATTCTCGACCGTGCGGGGCTGGCCATATCGGATATCGACCGCTTCATCTGCCATCCCGGCGGCGCCAAGGTGCTGGCGGCGGTGGAGACGGCTTTCGGCCTCGAGCCGGGTTCGCTCGACATCGAGCGCGGCGTGATCGGCGACTATGGCAATATGTCATCGCCGACGGTGCTTTTCGTGCTGGAGCGCGCCATCGCGCGCGGCCTGCCGAAGCGCTCGGCGCTGATCGCCATGGGTCCGGGCTTTTCGGCAAGCTGCATCACGCTGAAGAGGGCCGCCTGATGCTCTGGCCGTCGATCGCGCTTCTGACCTTCGTCACCCTGCAGCGGCTTGCCGAACTCATCCATGCCCGGCGCAACACGATCGCCCTCATGGCGCAGGGCGGCCGGGAGATTTCGCCGGGGCATTATCCCTACATGGTGGCGATGCATGCCGCCTGGCTTATCGGCCTGTGGCTTCTCGCCACCGGCCGGCCGGTCAATCCTTTCTGGTTCATCGTCTTCATGCTGCTGCAAGGCCTGCGCCTCTGGGTGCTGGCGACGCTGAAAGGGCGCTGGACGACGCGCATCATCTCCCTGCCCGGAGCGCCGCTGGTGACGACGGGGCCGTATCGGTTGCTCAGTCATCCGAACTACGCCGTGGTCGCCGGCGAGATCGCCGCACTGCCGCTCACCTTCGGCCTGCCGCTTTATGCCGCCGTCTTCTCGCTCCTCAACGGCATCATTCTCACGATCCGCATCCGCGCCGAAAATGCGGCCTTGAATCGCGCCCCCGCGTGATCGCATTTTTCATTTGCGCCGCAACATTTTGGCAGGCATCCTCGAAGCTTGAAGCATGATCCCGGACGGGTTTCGCCCCTTTCGGGCTCGAGCATAGAAAAACACGCATGCGGACAGCAGGGGATCATGACCAAAGACGCAATCGTGCTCGGCGCGGGCATTGTCGGCGTATCGACAGCCATTCATCTCCAGCGGCGCGGGCGTCAGGTCACCCTCGTCGACCGCAAGCCGCCCGGCCAGGGAACCTCCTTCGGCAATGCCGGCCTGATCCAGCGCGAGGGCGTCGTGCCCTACGGCTTTCCGCAGCAATTCGGCCTGCTGCTGCGCTACGCCTTCAACAACCGCATCGATGCGCATTATCATCTGAAGGCGCTGCCGGCGCAGATCGCCTTCCTCGCCCGCTACTGGTGGAATTCCAACACCAAGCGGCATGAGATGATCTCACGCGCCTACGCGCCGCTGATCGCGCATTCGGTCAGCGAGCACCAGGATCTCATCGAAGCCGCACAGGCCGAAGAGCTGATCCGCAAGAACGGCTGGCTGGAGCTTTACCGTTCGAACGAGAAACGCGACGCCGAATTCGCCGAAGCCGAACGGCTCGGCCGCGAGTTCGGCATCTCCTACGACGCCTTGACCGGTGCGGACGTGGCCGCAACCGAGCCGCATCTCAAGGGGCATTTCGCCGGCGCGCTGCGCTGGCGCGACCCCTGGTCGGTGCTCGATCCGCACGGATTGACAGCGGCCTATCGCCGCTATTTCGAGAGCATCGGCGGCCGTGTGACAACCGGCGACGCGGTTTCGCTCGGCCTGTCCGGCGCCGCTTGGAAAATGGTGACGGCAGAAGGGTCGATCGAGGCCGAGGACGTCGTCGTGGCGCTCGGCCCCTGGGCAGACCTGGTGACGAAACGTTTCGGCTACGCCTTCCCGCTCGGCGTCAAGCGCGGCTATCACATGCATTATGCCGCCGGGGGCAACGCCGTGCTCAACAACTGGATGCTGGATGCCGAGCGCGGCTATCTGCTGGCGCCGATGAGCCGTGGCATCCGGTTGACGACGGGGGCGGAATTCGCGTTGCGCGACGCTCCGAAGACGCCGGTGCAGCTCGACCGCGCCGAAGCTGTCGCCCGCGGCACCTTCCCGCTCGGCGAGCGGCTCGATCCCGAACCCTGGATGGGTGCGCGTCCCTGCACGCCCGACATGATGCCGATCATCGGCAAGGCGCCGCGCCACAACGGGTTGTGGTTCGCCTTCGGCCATGCCCATCACGGCCTGACGCTTGGGCCGGTGACCGGCCGCGTGCTTGCCGAACTGATCACCGGCGAAAAGCCGCTGATCGACATCTCGGCCTATGCGCCGGATCGGTTCGCGCCGTGATATGAAGCACTTCCTGGAACAGTGCGCAGCGCTCTTCCAGCCGGAATGCGGAAAGGCTCTCGCCGGATTTTAACGGATGGCGGCAAGCCCCTTGAGCGCCGCTTCGACGATGCCGTCGATGCTGTCATCTATGCCGACGGTAACGACGCCGGTCTCGCCGGTCGGCACTTCCAGCGTCCGCAGCTGGCTTTCCAGCAGCGAGGTCGGCATGAAATGGCCCTTGCGCTCGCCCATGCGCTTGGTCAGCAGTTCCTTCGATCCGTCGAGATAGACGAAATAGAGATGACCGCCGGCGGCCGCGCGCAGGCGCTCGCGATAGATAAGCTTCAGAGCAGAGCAGGTAACGACGATGCCGGCGCCCGCAGCCAGGCTGGCGGCGATCTGCCGGCCGATCAGGTCGAGCCAGGGCCAGCGATCCTCGTCGGTCAGCGGGATGCCCTTGCTCATCTTCTCGACGTTGGCGGCGGGATGCAGCGCATCGCCCTCGACGTAACGAATATTCAAGCGGGCCGCCATCTTCTCGCCGATCGAGGATTTGCCGCTGCCGCTGACCCCCATGACGATGATGGCGAGGGAAGTGCTTGCTGTGTCGCTCATTGAATTCGCCCTGAATGAATAGTCATGTCATCAGGCATGGCCGGAGAGGACCGGTCATGCCTGATTCGCAACTTGGATCAATCCAGCGGAAAGAAACAGGAAAATTTATGCGTTCCCTCGCCCGCCAGTTCCGGTGCGACTTCACGGCACTTGTCCTGGGCACGCCAGCAGCGCGGATTGAAGTGGCATCCCTTCGGCGGATTGAGCGGCGACGGCAGCTCGCCCTGCAAACGGATGCGGTTTTTCTCGCGTTCCGGATCGGCGATCGGCGTCGCTGACAGGAGGGCTGCCGTATAGGGATGGCGCGGGCGGGAGAAGACCTCTTCCGCCGTGCCGGTTTCCACCGGGCGGCCGAGATACATCACCATCACGTCGTCGGCGATATGGCGAACCACGGAAAGGCCGTGCGAGATGAAGAGATAGGCGAGCCCCATCTCCTTCTGCAGGTCCATCAAGAGGTTCAGCACCTGCGCCTGGATCGACAGGTCGAGCGCCGAGACCGGCTCGTCGAGCACCAGCACCTTCGGCCTCAGCATCAGCGCGCGGGCGATGGCGATACGCTGGCGCTGGCCGCCGGAGAACATGTGCGGATAGCGGTCGTAATGTTCCGGACGCAGACCGACGCGCGCCATCATCTCCTCGGCCTTGCGGCGGCGGGTGGCGGCATCGTCATCCGTGTTGATCTTCAGCGGCTCCTCCAGGATGGAGCCAACCTTCTGGCGCGGGTTCAGCGAGCCATAGGGGTTCTGGAAGACGATCTGCACGGCGCTGCGCAGGCTGCGGTCGCCGAGCTTCGCCGGCTTGCCGTCGATCAGCAATTCGCCCGCTGTCGGGTCTTCGATCATCGTCACCAGGCGGGCGAGCGTCGACTTGCCGCAACCGCTCTCGCCGACGACGGCAAGCGTGCGGCCCGAATGCAGGCTGAAGCTGACGCCGTTCAGCGCCTTGACGGTCGCCTCCGGTTTGAAGGTGCCGCGCTTGACGGTGTAGAAACGGGCGAGATCGCGCCCCTCGAGAACAGCGCCGGTCATGCGGCACCTCCTGCTGCTTGCGTGGCGGCGATGCCGGGATGACCGAGCGGTTTGCCGTGTTCCAGCGGATAGTTGCAAAGCGTCACGCCGAGTTCGGCGCCCTGGCGCTTGACGCCGCGATCGCAATCGGGCGTCGCGAAGGAACAGCGCGGGGCAAAGAGACAGCCCGTCGGACGGTCATGCTGGCCGGGGACGACGCCGGCGATCGACGGCAGACGCTCGCCGACCACGGCACGCTCCGGCAGCGCCGAAAGAAGTGCTGCCGTATAGGGATGATGCGGATCGCGGAACAGCGCCTTGACCGGCTGCTCCTCGACCTTCTGGCCGGCATATTGCACCTGCACGCGCTCGGCGGTTTCGGCCACCACGCCCATGTCGTGGGTGATCAGCACCAGCGCCATGCCCTGCTCTTTCTGCAGGCGCACGAGCAGGTCGAGGATCTGTGCCTGGATGGTCACGTCGAGCGCGGTGGTCGGCTCGTCGGCGATCAGGAGCTTGGGATTGCAGGCGAGCGCCATGGCGATCATGACGCGCTGGCTCATGCCGCCCGACATCTGGTGCGGGAAGTTCGACAGACGATCTTCCGGTGCGGGAATGCCGACCAGCTTCAGAAGCTCGATCGAGCGCTCGCGGCGTGCCTTGCGGTCGAGCCCCATGTGGATGCGCAGCGTCTCGCCGAGCTGGAAGCCGACCGTGAAGCACGGGTTGAGGCTCGACATCGGCTCCTGGAAGATCATCGCCATATCCTTGCCGATGATCTTGCGGCGCTGGCGCGCGGAGAGGCCGCGCAGGTCCTTGCCGTCGAAACTCATGCGGTCGGCCGAGATCCTCGCCGTCCAGGGCAGGAGCCCCATCATGGCGAGCATGGAGACCGACTTGCCGGAACCGGATTCGCCGACGATCGAGAGAATTTCACCCTTGTCGCAGGTGAGCGACACGCCATCCACCGCCCGGAACAGACCGGAGGCGGTCTGGAATTCGACGGTGAGGTTTTCAATATCGAGAAGCGCCATTACGACCTCTTCAGCTTCGGGTCGAAGGCATCGCGCAGTCCGTCGCCCATCAGGTTGATGGCGAGAACGGTGATCAGGATGCACAGACCGGGGAACGTGACCAGCCAGGGGTTGCTCTGGAAGAATTCGCGCGAATCCGCCAGCATCGTGCCCCATTCGGGCGTCGGCGGCTGCGCGCCCTGTCCGAGGAAGCCGAGGGCGGCGGCGTCGAGGATCGCGGCCGAGAAAGCGAGCGTCGCCTGCACGATCAGCGGCCCGAGACAGTTCGGCAGGATGGTCTTGAACATCAGCCGCAGCGGGCCGGCGCCGGCAACGCGCGAGGCGATGACATATTCCTTGTCGCGCTCGGCCATGACCGAGGCGCGCGTCAGGCGGACGAAATGCGGCTGGTTGACGATCGAGATGGCGATCATGGCATTGGTCAGGCCAGGTCCGAGGATCGCCACCAGCACGAGGGCGAGCAGCAGCGACGGAATGGCGAGGATGATGTCCATGATGCGCATGATGATCGTATCGACGCGGCCGCGAACGTAGCCGGCGACGAGGCCGATCAGGATGCCGGCGAGCGCGGAGAGCGCGGCGACGACGAGACCGATGAACAACGAGAACCGCGTGCCGTAGATCAGGCGCGAGAGAAGGTCGCGGCCATTGGCGTCGGTGCCGAGCAGGAAGTCCATGTTGCCGCCCGCGGCCCAGGCCGGCGGCAGGCGCTGCATGGCGCTGCCATAGGCGGTGTCGGGATCATGCGGGGCAACGATGCCGGCGAAGATCGCCAGGAACAGGACGAAGAGGAAGATCGCCAGTCCGATGACGGCGCCCTTGTTGCGGGAGAAATAATACCAGAACTCCGCGAGAGCGGAGGGGCGGTCGGATTTGACACTGACCGTGCTCATGGGCCGCTCCTAGTGACGAATACGGGGATTGATGAAGCCGTAGAGCAGGTCGACGGCGAGATTGACGATCATGACGATGCCGGCGATCAGCAGCAGGCCGCCCTGGACGACCGGATAGTCGCGCTTGAAAACCGCGTCGATCATCCATTTGCCGATGCCCGGCCAGGAAAAGATGCTCTCGGTCAGGATGGCGCCGCCGAGGAGCACGCCGACCTGCAGGCCGATGGTGGTGACGACCGGGATCATGGCGTTGCGCAGCGCATGCACGGAGACGACGCGCAGCGGCGACATGCCCTTGGAGCGGGCGGTGCGGACATAATCCTCACCCAGCACTTCCAGCATGGCCGAACGCGTCTGGCGCGCGATGACGGCCAGCGGAATGGTGCCGAGCACGACAGTCGGCAGGATCAGCGAATTGAACGCCGACCAGAAGGCGCCCTTCTGCCCCGATAGCAGGCTGTCGATCAGCATGAAGCCGGTGATCGGCTTGAAGAAATAGATGAGGCCGATGCGGCCGGACACCGGCGTCCAGTGCAGATAGCCGTTGAAGACGATGATGAGCAGCAGGCCCCACCAGAAGATCGGCATGGAATAGCCGATGAGGGCCACGCCCATGACGCTCTGATCGAACCATGTGCCGCGCTTGACGGCGGCGAAAACGCCGGCCGGGATGCCAAGACAGATCGCCAGGATCATGGCGCAGATCGACAGTTCCAGCGTTGCCGGGAAAAAGGTGAAGAAGTCGGTCAGCACGTCGCGCTTGGTGGTGATCGAGGTGCCGAGATCGCCGTGCAGGGCTTTCCAGACGTAGTTGCCGTATTGGACGACCATCGGCTGATCGTAGCCGAGATCGTGGGTGATCTGGGCATGGCGTTCCGGCGACATGACGCGCTCGCCCGACAGCAGCATGACGGGATCGCCGGGAAGCAGGCGGATGAAGGAGAAGGCGACGATCGATACGCCGAGAAATGTCGGGATCAGCACAGCAAGGCGGCTGAAAAGAAATCGCAACATGGCAGGTGTCCAAATTTTTCCGGCGGTCAGGCAAAAGCCTGACCGCCGGATCGCCCGATACTAGCCGGGCATTCTCACAGATTTTTCGTTATTCGGCGATATCGACGCCGTCGAAGCGGTGAACGCCGACCGGGTCCTGATGGTAGCCGGTGACATTCTTCGTCATCGGGATGAACTCTTCCGAATGGTCGATGGTCATCCAGGGTGCTTCGCGCTTGAAGACGACCTGCGCCTCTTCATAGAGCTTGGTGCGCTCCTTGATGTCGGCGGTCTGCTTGGCCTTCTTCACCAGATTGTCGAATTCCTTGTTGCACCACTGGGCGCGGTTGTTGCCGCCGACGGCATCGCAGCCGAGCAGCGTGTCAAGGAAGTTGTCCGGATCGCCATTGTCGCCGGTCCAGCCGAGGATGGCCGCACCGTCGCGGTCCTTGGCGGAGGAGAGCTTCAGATACTGTGCCCAGTCATAGGTGACGATCTCGACCTTGACGCCGATCTTGGCGAGGTCTGCCTGCATCAGTTCGGCGGCACGGCGCGCGTTCAGCATATAGGGACGCGATACCGGCATGGCCCAGATCTTCATGCTGAGATCCTTGACGCCTGCCTTTTCAAGCAGCTTCTTGGCTTCGTCCGGATTGTAGGCGTCGTCCTTGACGTCCTTGTTGTAGGACCACATGGTCGGCGGGATCGGGTTGGTCGCAACCGTGCCGGAGCCCTGGAAGACGGCGTCGACGATGGCCTGCTTGTTGACGGCCATGTTGATCGCCTTGCGGACTTCGACCTTGTCGAAGGGGGCAACCAGGGTGTTGTAGGCGAGGTAGGAAACGTTCAGGCCGGCCTGTTCGAGAACCTGGAGGTTCTTGTCCGCCTTCAGATCCTTGATGTCGGCTGCGTTCGGGTAAGGCATGATGTTGCACTCGCCCGACTTCAGCTTCTGCGCGCGGACGGATGCGTCCGGCGTGATCGCGAAGACGAGATCGTCGATCTTTTCCTTGCCCTTGAAGTAGGTTTCGTTCGCCTTGTAGCGGATGACGGCATCCGGCTGGTAGGCGACGAAGGTGAAGGGACCCGTGCCGAGCGGCTGCTGGTTCATCTGTTCCTTCTTGCCGTCGGCAGCCAGCTTGTCGGCATATTCCTTCGACAGGATCGAGCCGAAGTCCATGGCGAGGTCGGCGATGAACGGGGCTTCCGGATGGTTCAGCGTGAACTTGACCGTCAGGTCATCGACCTTGTCGATCGACTTGATGAGCTTGGGGAAGCCCATGCCCTCGGCATATTCATAGGAACCACCGGCGACATATTTGGCCCAGGGGCTGTCTTCCTTGATCTGACGCTCGAAGGAGAAGATGACGTCGTCGGCCGTGAGGTCGCGCGTCGGGGTGAAGAAATCGGTCGTCTGGAACTTCACGCCCTTGCGCAGCTTGAAGGTATATTCCTTGCCGTCGGGAGAAACGGTCCAGCTTTCGGCAAGGCCGGGCTCAACTTCGGTGCTGCCATGCTTGAATTCGACGAGACGGCTGTAAACCGTGCGCGAAGAGGCATCGAAGGTGTTGCCGCCGGTGTAAATTCCCGGATCGAAACCTTCCGGCGAGCTTTCCGAGCAATAGACAAGCGTTTTCGACCAGGCGGACGTTGCCATGACCGAAGCCAAGGCCGTCACTGCCAGCAAGACAGAGATCTTTTTCATGATGTCGTTTCCCAGGTTTGTTCTTCTTTTGACGCCGTGGTTCCCAGCGGGTTTCCTTCCGGATCGCGCCGATGGAACTTTATTTTAAGTTTGAAAGCAACAGACGCTGCCTGAAATTTTTGCGAATTGTGGAGTTTGGAAATTTTTCGACAAAAATCATCTTGGATTAGCAACAATCTGGCATTTTAGCGACGATTTTCGACGTTTTCCGAACAATTTCGCGGCTTTTCTTCTTCGAAACTACTCGTCCCGCCGGCGCCATTTCCCGATTATACAAATGAAAATCCGCGGGCGCCTGGGGCGACCGCGGATCGAAAGCGCATAGGGATCGGAGATCAGGCCGCCGGCGCGACCGCCGGCTTCTTGGCGATCGCCTGGTGATCGTGCTCCGTCAGGCCCAGCAGGAAGTTGATCTGCGGGCGGGCCTTGACGAGATCGTCGATGGAATATTCCGTCAGCACGTCGAAGAAGGCGTTGAGCGCCTTGCGCAGCGCCGAATTCAGGCCGCAGCTGTCGACCAGCGGGCACTCGACGACACCGTCCTCGAAGCATTCCGCCATGGCGAAGCTGTCCTCGGTCACCCGAACGACGTCGAAGAGGCTGATGTCGGCCGCCGGCTTGGCGAGGCGCACGCCGCCGTTACGGCCGCGCACGGTTTCCACGAGGCCGGCCTTGGTCAGCGGCTGCAGGATCTTGAAGAGAAACAGCTCGGAAACGCTATACGCCCTGGCGATTTCCGGGATGCGGCTCAGATGGCCGTCATTGGCGGCGCAATACATCAGCATGCGTACTGCGTAGTTGGTCTGCTTGGTCAAACGCATGCCGATCTCCTGGAATCGAGGCTGCAACGCACTGGGGGTCGAGAGGTATATAGTGCGTTTCTTAGTTTGGAACAATTCCAAAATATGAAAATCACATTCACGTTATCCTGGCACGTTATCCTGGCACGTTATTCCGACGGCCATGCAATCCTTATCCGCCGGAGGCAGGCCGCCTGCCCTTGAGCTCGCCGGCATAATCGAGAATGGCCTGCTTGCGCTCCGGCGTGCCCGGATGGGTCGACAGCATGCTGGTCTCCGAGTGATCGTCAAGTTTCGTTTCCAGGATATCGAAGAAGCGCGACAATGCCGCCGGGTCCCTGCCGGTGGCCTGCATCAGTTCGACCGAGCGGCGGTCGGCCTGGGATTCGGCCGAGCGGGAATAGGACAGCGCCAGCAGACCGCCGCCCTGGGTCAGCACGTCCTGCACGCCGGAGCCGACATCGCCGGCGATCAGCATGACCAGGCCGGCCACCCCGGCAGCGCGATAGAGCTGACGCAGGCTGTGCTTGTATTCGACATGGCCGATCTCGTGACCGAGAACGGCGATGATCATCTCCGTATCGCCGCCGGCAAGCTCGACCAGCTGATCGGTGAGAATGAGATTGCCGTCCGGCAGCGCGAAGGCATTCGGGCCGATCAGGCCGCCGTCGCGGAAATTCAGCGTGTAGCGGCCGGCGCCGCCCTCGGCATGGGCGGCAATCGCCTCGAACTGCTCGGCGATCTCCCTGCGCCGGGCATCGGGAAGCTTGCTCGGCCCGAGCGTCGTCTGGTCCAGCGTCTTCAGCGTGCCTGCCGACATGATTTCCGGCACCACCGGCGGCGTCACCAGCACGGCGACCTCCACCAGCGCCGGCAGGGCATAATGATAGATCGCCGATGCCAGCAGGATCGTCGCGGCGACGAAGGCGATCATGCGGGGGCGGACGACTTCCAGCCGGTGCACGAAACCGCTGCGCCCCTCGCCCCGGCCCGCGAGATAGGCATCGACCGCATCATTGTCGGATGTTTCGAAAACCGACTCGTTTCCGAACAAGATCCGCCGGGGAATGGAGCCGACGCGCGAGCTGATCTCGATGTCGGAACGGATGCCCCAGGCGAGACGCTTATCCTTCTCGTCGGCTTCATCCGACAGCACGGTCAGCGAACCGCCGATATCGACCAGCCGCGCCGGAATTGCGCGGCTGGAATGCGGCGGGTGCCAGACGCCTGCCGCGATTGCTGTCGGATCAGAAGCCAAAGTCGAAGCCGTCGACATCGAGATATTCCGCGCTGATGGCACTGCCGGTCGAGCGGATCTGGTCGAGGACCACACCGATCTCGCCGTCGACGTGAATGGCGGTATGCTCCGCCAGGTAACGCTGCAGGCGCACCGCCGCCCAGGGGCGCATCAGGCCGAGGGTTGCGAAGGTGACGATCACGTTGGAAATGGCAATCCACGCATAGCGCCGGCGCCCGAGATCGCTGAGGAGACTGTGGCGGCGATCGATCATGGTCGCCGACCAGACGAGGTTGCGCACCATGGCCCGATAGAAAAGCCCGGCGGCGGCATAGATGATCACGAATCCGACGATAGCCCAATGCCAGACGCTCACGGCGCCCATCGATCCGGACATGGCAGCATCGGGCGACGCCCCAGAGATCGCGAAAGCCAGGCCGCCAAGGACGATGACGCCCAGCAGGGCAACCGCGATGGCGACGAAGAGCGCCTTATAGAAGGTGCCCAAGGTCGGGTCGGTCGAAAACGGCCGGTCGCCGTAACGCAAATTGTCGAAAACGTACTTATAGAACCAACGGGCGGCGATGGGTGTCAGGATACCGACCGATATGATCGTGACCAGGCCGCCCAGAAAGATGGCCTTGAAGGCGCCGCCATAGGTGCCGACAAAATCGAACCGGACATTGCGGTAGCTCGTCACGCGGGCGTTGAAGCGCAGGCCGCGCATGAGAAACCACGGGAAAGCGAGGATCAGCAGCGGCGTCACGACCAGCGCGGCGAGCGGCGCGACAGTCGTGACGATCTGCGTGACGATCAGAAAACCGAAGACGATCAAACGTCCGATAAAGATCTGCTTGCCCTTGGCATGATATTCGAATGTATGCCCGAGCAGCGCGGTATTGCCATAGAAATAGCGGTTGCGCCGCACCTTCGCCCAGGCCGAATAGATGCCGGCCGTGACGATCGTCAGCAGCACGTTGACGATCCAGATGCCGAAATATTCCTTGGCGCTGCCCGTAAAGGACGCCCGTTGGAAAAGGCGCTTCTCACCGATCGGATAATTTTGTTCGACGACTGCCATGTTGAACCTCTCCTGCCTCCCCCCGCCGGATCGCTTGCATGAGATATCCGGACAGGATTGCACCCTGACGACACATCTGGCCTTTTTGCGCCGCCAAGTGTGCGCCAAACACGATTCACCTTATCGTTGTATGTGAGAGCAGGAAATTCAGCGGCAGGCAATCAAAAATGGAGGATGGTAATCAACAATCCCCGCTTATCGTGGCCAAGACCGTGACGGCGGCTCCAAAGTCACGCCGGCGCGTGCCTCACGGCACCGAAACCCAGACCGCCATTTCGCAGCCGCCCGGCTCGCGGAAATGGAAGCGCCGGCCGCCGGGAAAGTCGAAGGCGGGACGGGTGACGACGCCGCCGGCGAATTCGACGGCGCGCTGGGCGGCTTCCAGATCCGTGGTCCGCACGACGGGCAGCGGCGCGCCGGTCGCTTCCGCCGCATCGCCCTGAATGCCGGCATCTATGCCAGCGGCCTCGATGGCATGATAGGTCGGCCCGTAACTGACGAAGCTCCAGTGGAAAGCCTCCTCGAAAAAGCGTCGCGTTTTCAGGCCGTCGGTCGATGGAAATTCCAGATAGTCGATCTGATAGGTCGCGGACATCGCATTGCCCTCCCATTGTTCTTGTTTTGTTCTAACAAAAAACACAAAGGACGGCAAGACAAGCGCGACGAAAATAACCGCAACGAAAAACCGCCGCCCAACCATGTTGGACGGCGGCGAAGATAGACCAAGTCGGGCAAGGGTTACTTCATCGTCGGCATGACGAATTCGGCACCATCCTTGATGCCGGACGGCCAGCGGGCGGTGATCGTCTTGGTGCGGGTCCAGAACTTGATCGAGTCCGTGCCGTGCTGGTTGAGGTCGCCGAAGCTCGATGCCTTCCAGCCGCCGAAGGAGTGGTATGCGAGCGGAACCGGGATCGGAACGTTGACGCCGATCATGCCGATGTTGATGCGCGAGGCGAAATCGCGGGCCGCATCGCCGTCACGGGTGTAGATGGCGACGCCGTTGCCGTATTCGTGCTTCATCGGCAGTTCGAGCGCATCCTCGTAGTTCTTGGCGCGGACGACCGACAGAACCGGTCCGAAGATCTCGGTCTTGTAGATGTCCATGTCCGGCGTGACGTTGTCGAACAGCGTGCCGCCGACGAAATAGCCGTCCTCATAGCCCTGCAGCTTGAAGCCACGGCCGTCGACAACCAGCTTTGCGCCTTCTTCGACGCCGCGATCGATCAGGCCGTTGACGCGGTTATAGGCATCCTTGGTGACGAGCGGGCCCATGTCGGCCTTCTCGTCGGTATAGGGGCCGATGCGCAGGGATTCGATCTTCGGCACCAGCTTCTCGACCAGGCGGTTGGCGGTGTCTTCGCCGACCGGAACGGCGACGGAGATTGCCATGCAGCGCTCGCCGGCCGAGCCGTAGCCCGCGCCCATCAGGGCGTTGACGGCCTGATCCAGATCAGCGTCCGGCATGATGATCATGTGGTTCTTGGCGCCGCCGAAGCACTGGGCGCGCTTGCCGTTCGCAGCCGCCGTGCCATAGACATAGCGGGCGATCGGCGTGGAACCGACGAAGGAGACGGCGGCGATGTCCGGATCGGTCAGGATGGCGTCGACCGCGCCCTTGTCGCCGTTGACGACATTGAGGATGCCCGCCGGCAGCCCGGCTTCGATCATCAGTTCGGCCAGACGGATCGGCAGGGAGGGGTCACGCTCGGACGGCTTCAGGATGAAGGCGTTGCCACAGGCGATGGCCGGCGCAAACATCCACATCGGGATCATGCCCGGGAAATTGAACGGCGTGATGCCGGCGCCGATGCCGACCGGCTGGCGGATGGAATACATGTCGATGGCCGGGCCGGCGCCTTCGGTGAACTCGCCCTTCTGCAGGTGCGGGATGCCGCAGACGAATTCGCAGACTTCCAGGCCGCGAATGACGTCGCCCTTGGAATCCTCGATCGTCTTGCCGTGTTCCTTGGAGAGCATGGTCGCCAGCTCATCCATGTTCTGGTTCAGCAGCTCGACGAACTTGAAGAAGACGCGGGCGCGGCGCTGCGGGTTGGTGGCGGCCCATTTCGGCTGCGCGGCCTTGGCGTTTTCGACGGCGGCGCGAAGTTCCTCGACGCTGGCGAGCGCGACCGTCGCCTGCACTTCGCCGGTCGCCGGATTATAGACGTTGCTGGTGCGTCCGCTGGTGCCGGCGACGTGCTTGCCGCCGATGAAATGACCGATTTCACGCATGGATGTGCCTCCTCGTTTGTGGGTGAAAGCAGGATGGCACTTCAATTTGCACAAATCAATGAGCTGTTATAAGCAACCGTTGTGCAAAAATTAAAGCCCTGGATGCGCTATGGATTGGGATGACGTTCGCATGTTCCTCGCTGTCGCCCGCACCGGGCAGATCCTGGCGGCATCGAAGCGGCTGGGGGTCAACCACGCCACGCTGTCTCGCCGGGTGACGACGCTGGAGGAACGGCTGAAGACGCGGCTGCTGGTGCGCCGCACCAATGGCTGCGACCTCACCGCAGAGGGCGAGATCTTCCTGCATGCGGCCGAGCGCATGGAAACGGAGATGCTGCGGGCGCAGGCAAGCGTCGGCCACCTCGACAGCGCCATTACCGGCACGGTGCGCATCGGCGCGCCGGATGGTTTCGGCGTCTCCTTCCTCGCCCCGCGGCTCGGACGGCTGATCGCCCGCTATCCGGAGCTGCGCATCCAGCTCGTGCCCGTTCCCCGCTCCTTCTCGCTGTCACAGCGCGAGGCCGATATAGCCATCACGCTGGAACGCCCCGAACAGGGCCGGCTCGTCTCGTCGAAACTGACGGACTACACGCTCGGGCTCTATGCCTCGAAAGCCTATCTGGAGCAGGCCGGTTTGCCCGACAGCATCGAGGCACTGAAGCTGCATCCGCGCATCGGTTATGTCGAGGACCTGATCTTCACCGCCTCGCTGAATTTCTCCGGCGAGATCATGCGCAGCTGGGATGCCTCCTTCGAAATCTCCACCTCCATCGGCCAGACCGAAGCGGTGCGCTCCGGCGCCGGCATCGGCATCCTGCACGACTATATCGCCCGGCAATATCCGGAGCTGATCCGCATCCTGCCCGATGTCTCGATCAAGCGCGCCTACTGGACCACGTATCACGAAAGCGCCCGCGACCTGGTGCGGGTGCGAACGGTCGCGGATTTCCTGCAGGAACTGGTGAGCGAAGAGCGGCGGATATTTTTGTGATAGCCTCGCGGCTGGCCATCATCGCAGCGTGAGCTTGTCCCCTGCCGAACGCTACGGCATCAACGTGCTCCACCATGACGGCGGCAGTGGGAACGACGAAACCGCTGCATGCTTGGGCGGCTCCTCGTTTTCATCCGGATTGGGAACGGGAATTTCATCCGGCAGTCTGTCCGGCTGCGGCTCCTCGATCGGCGGCTCCGGCGTCCAGCCGGGACCGGGCATCGGCGGCTTCTCGGGGATCGGCTCGTTCGGCACGGACATCGGCAAAATCCTTCCGTCTCGTTGCTGATAGGGAACAAACGGACGGCGGCAGGCAGGGTTCCGAGAAAATTGGTATTCTTTCCGGGGAAATGGCCGCGCGGATTATAAGCCGGCCACATGTCGGGCATCCACGAGCATCCGAGGCCGCCCGGATACTGGACAAGAGCAGGCCACAGCCTAGAATCTTAGGAAGATCTCAAGGAGTGAAAACGATGAGCGAGAAAAAGACCGCGAAGCAGGCCGAAAAAGAGCGCAAGGAGCAGGACGACTATCTCGAGGAGGCGCTTGAGGAAACCTTCCCCGCCAGCGATCCGATTTCGCCCGGACACGTCGTCAAGAAGCCCGAAGACCGCAAATAGCGCACGGCCGCTGCCGAGAGTGATGCGATATCTGATCCAAAAAGGGGATCTGATCCAAGAAGGGGAATGGTACGGTTGGGGGGTCTCGAACCTCCGACCTCAGGTGCCACAAACCTAAGGCCTGACGTTAATGCAAGATTCCGATGGGAATCGGCGTCTTCTATTTTCCTTATAATATGTTGACATACAACGATATTTTTCGGTATCTGGCTTCAATTCAGGACTTCACCTATCTCGCAACCAACCTATTAAAAGACGCCAAATGCGGGAGGTAGATGTTCCAGACGTGTTCCAGAAAACGAATTGAAGACCCCGATGACGACG
>JASGEG010000495.1:0-2937 GCA_047606605.1 Rhizobium sp. | reverse complement strand
CAGGCAGTTTCATCAGCAAAAACAGCCATTCATATCGTTATTCTCAACTTATCTGTGAGCGATAACCGCGACAAGCAGAAGCGCTATGCGCAATGGGCTGAACGGTTGCGGTTCGACCTCGAGCAGATGGCGGAGGTCGCCTGATGGGAGAGATCACGCTTTACAATTACGAGATGGACGAGGGGAGCTATCGTGTTCGCCTCTTGCTTTCCATGCTGGGGCTTTCCCATAAGCTCATTGCCGTCGACATGTTTCCCGGCCGCGAAGAGACCAAGCCAGCCATGCTGGCGATCAATCCGCTCGGCAGCATGCCGGTGTTACGGGACGGCGATCTGGTGTTGCGCGGCAGCGAAGCGATCCTTGCCTATCTGGCTAGGGCTTATGACCCGGTGCGGCGCTGGCTGCCGGAAGAGGCGGCAAGTTTCGGCCTGACGACCATGTGGCTGCATTTTTCGGCAACGGCGCTTGCTCCGGCGGTCGCTGCGCGGCTGCAATCGCTTTTTGCTGTGCCCGGCGACGAGGCCGCCTTGCGTACCGGTGCCCGCAAGGCGTTCCGCATCATGGACGATCACATGACGCTCCGCCATTTCGACGGGCTGGAGTGGTTCGTCGGCGATGGCCCGACGCTTGCCGACCTTACGCTGTTTCCATCCTTCGCCCTCAGCCGCGATTACGGCGTCGATCACGACGACTATCCGGCCCTGCGTCGCTGGCTGCGCCGGTTCCGCACGATCGAGGGCTTCCACACCATGCCTGGCATTCCCGATTATCATTGATTTTGAGGTGGATATCCGATGACGCTCACCCGTTTTTCCGTCAAGCCGCTTTCGACCATGACGCGCATGCTCGCCGACGTCGCCTCCGCCAGACGGGAGCCCGATCTCGTCATTCAGGGCGCGCGCGTGCTGTCCACCTATTCCGAGCGCATTCTTGCCGACAAGGAAGTCTGGATCTCCGGCGGCCGCATTGCGGCGGTCAAGCCGGCCGGCAGTTACGGGGGCGGCGGCGCCAAGCTTTATGATGCCAGGGGCGGCATTATCGCGCCCGGTCTCGTCGATCCTCACATCCATATCGAATCCAGCATGGTGACCGCCTGTGCCTATGCCGAAGCGGCACTTCTCAATGGCACCACGACGATCTTCTGCGACAGTCACGAGATCGGCAACGTCATGGATGTGGCCGGCATCGAGGCGATGCTGGAGGATGCCCGCCATGCGCCGCTGTCGATCTTCCTGACCGTGCCGAGCACGGTGCCTGCGACATCGCCGGAACTGGAGACAGCCGGCGGCGACCTGACACCGAAGAAGATCGCCGATCTGTTCGACAAATGGCCGGAGGCCGCGGCACTCGGGGAGAAGATGGATTTCGTGCAGGTGGCGATGGGCGACGAGCGCAGCCACGCCATTCTGGCGGCGGCCCTGGAGCGCGGCCGTCCGGTTTCGGGCCATGTCTACGGTCGGGAATTCGTGGCGGCCTATGCCGCCTCCGGCGTGACGGATACCCATGAGGCGATCGACCGAGAGATTGCCGACGACCTGCTAGAGGCCGGCATCTGGCTGTTCCTGCGCGGCGGCCCACCGACGACCGCGTGGCACAGCCTGCCCCATGCCATCAAGACGATCACCGAGCTCGGTGCGTCCCACAAGCGCATTGCCGTCTGCACCGATGACCGCGACGCCGACGATCTCCTGCTGTTCGGCCTCGACTGGGTGACGCGCCAGGCGATCGTCGCCGGCATGACGCCGGAGCAGGCCTGGGCCATGGGCTCGCTGCACGGCGCAACACGTTTCGGCATGGAAAATGAAATTGGCGGTCTCGGCGGCGGGCGGCGTGCGGATCTCGTGCTTCTGACCGACGATTTGAAGCCGGTGAGCACCTGGTATGGCGGCGAGCTGGTGGTCGACGATCGCAAGATCACGCCGGTTCTCGACGACGCGCTGTCCAATCCCTATCGCTATCCGGAAGCGGCCTACCATACGGTGAAGCTGCCAAAGACCCTGAAACTGACGCCGGAGCTGCCGACCGGGCCGGTGATCGCGCATACGATCAAGACCGAGCTGCCGGGTATCCTGCTCGGTCACGTCACCGTGGAACTCGAACCGGCCAATGACTGGCAGACGCATTTCGATCGTCATGGCCTCTGCTTCGTGACGGTGGTCGAGCGCCACGGCAAATCATCCGGCAATGTCGCATATGGTCTTCTGAGCAATTTTGGTTTGAAGAAGGGGGCGGTGGCGTCTTCCGTCGGTCATGACAGCCATAACATCATTGTCGCCGGCACCAATGAAGCGGACATGCAGATCGCCCTCGACGCTATCAACGCCAAGCAGGGCGGCGCCTGCGTCGTCATCGACGGCAAGGTGACGGCCATGGTGCCCTTGCCGATCGCCGGGTTGCTCTCCGACAAGAGGGTGCACGAGGTCGCCGAGGAAGTGAAGGCGCTAAAGGTCGAGTGGCAAAAAGCCGGTTGCACCATTCCCTATATGGGCTTCAACCTGATCCCGCTTTCCGTCATCCCCGAAATCCGCATCACCGACAAGGGGCTGGTGCTGGTGCCGGAGATGATGATCGCGCCGCTGTTCGAGCCGGCTTGATTTTCACCGGCCTTGCTACGTAGCCATCATCTGCCATCTTGATGGCTAGATGGCTATATTGGTTATGCAGGAGAGACCGATATGGCTGAACCACAATTGTCCGTCCGGAGTGCGAAGGCGCGTGATCTTGCCTATCGGCTTGCGCGGCGCGAGAATCGCAAGATTGTCGATATCGTCGAACGTGCCCTTGAATTCTACGAAGTTCGCGAAGCTGGCCGTAAGCGCCGTCTGCTCCCCATTGAATTGGCTGTATTTTGAGGCTTGTTGCCTATGCGAGAATGTCTCCAGGAGTATCTGGAGATTTGCATGGCAGAAGATGGATTTGTCGGGCTTTATGAAGTTG
>JASGEG010000494.1:0-4935 GCA_047606605.1 Rhizobium sp. | reverse complement strand
GGCAAAAAGAGCCGCCGGAGGGCACGGTCCCCGTTATTCGTTTACGGTCGCGCTACACACAAACTCGACCTGCGCGACCGCCGTTCAGCGAGCGTCGTTAGACCAGCGCAATGCGGAGATAATAGGGAAATGATGTGGCGCCGCAGCACGTTACGCGCTTTTCGCGCAGGAGTAGGTTTTCCGGCGCGAACGACAGCCAGACCGCGTCAGGAAAAACGGGGCAAGGAGGTGAGCAGACGATGCAGCGTGTCGATGGTCGAAAAATCGGCGATACCGTCGACCCTCTCCGGACGGAAATGACGCTGGAAAGCCTGGACCTGCCCCTCCAGTTTCGGGGAGAATTCGCCTGTTACTTCCGTATCATAGCCATAGATCGAGAGCATGGACTGCAAGGCCTCGATCGGCTGGCCGACATCGCCCTTCTGGAAGAAGCGCCCGCCCGTGATCGGGGTCGGTTCGACCCAGTGGCCGATACCCGCAGAGGCAAGCCGCGCCCAGGGGAATTTCTCGCCCGGATCGACCTTGCGCACAGGGGCGACATCGGAGTGGCCGAGCACCCTTTCAGGCGCGATTGCCCAGCGTTGGCCGCAATCGCGACATAGTTCGATGACCGCTTCGATCTGCGCATCGGGGAATTCCGGCAGGCCGCCGGGATGGCCCGCATTGGCGATCTCGATGCCGATCGACAGCGAATTGATATCCGCCTCGCCCTGCCACAGGCTCTTGCCGGCATGCCATGCGCGGCGCTCTTCCGGCACGAGCTGGATCACGCGTCCATCCTCGAAGACGAAGTAGTGGCTCGACACCTGGCTCTCGTCACGACAGAGCCAGTCGAGAGCGCCCTCGGCGGTGCCCATGCCGGTATAATGCAGAAGGATCATGTCCGGCTTGCGCCCGTCTTTCCGCTCGCCATGGTTCGGCGACGCCTGCACGCCGGCGCCTGCGAAATCTGCCGGAAAGGATGTCATGCGGCGCGGCGTTCTTTCTCGATCTCGGCATAGGCCGCGTTGAGGGCCGCCATCCGCTCGTTGGCGATCTGGTGGAACTCCTCCGGCAGACCGCGCGAGACGAGGCGATCGGGGTGGTTCTCATAGACCAGCCCGTGATAGCGGCGGCGGATGGTCGGAAAATCGTCCTGCGGCGAAACGCCGAGCACCTTATAAGGATCGCGGCCGCTGACATGGCGCGCCATGATCTGCTCGAAGCGGTCCTCGGTCATCTGGAAGATCTGCGCGATGCTCTGAAGGAAGGCGATTTCCTTCTCATGGATGAGGCCGTCCGCCTTGGCGATATGGAAGAGGCCGTCCAGCACGTCTTCCAGCACCGGGCAATCGTTGGCGCAGGTGACACAGAGGGACGACAGCCGCTCGGCATAAGCCTCGTAGCCGGCGACGTCCTGTCGCGCGAGATTATAAAGACGCGCGACGTTCTTGGCCTGATCCGGCGGGAATTCGAAAATCTCGCGGAAGGCGTTGACCTCGTTTTCGGTCACGACGCCGTCGGCCTTCGCCATCTTGGCGGAAAGCGCGATAATCGCCACGGAAAAGGCCACCTTGCGGCGCGTTTCCGGGTCGCCCTCGAACAGCGTGCGGATCGCTTCGACCACCGCCGACAGGGCATTGCCGACGGTGCTACCAACAGCATTCAGCAATTTTTCCCAGAACGACAACACGGCCTCAACTACCCTTTCAAAGAAGAAACACGTTGATCAAATAATGGTTGCGATTGCAAGCTGTCCATTGGCCGCAGGACCGAAAACACTTTTCACAATTCGGTAATGATGCCGTGTTCGACAGCGTCTTTTTCGAGCGCGTGCGGCCGGGAACAATCCCGGTGGCCGATCGGGCGTAATCCCCATGGCGATAAACAACAAAGCGCGGTTTTCTTAAATTCTTTACTTTACAGCCATGCCCGCCTGTCGCATCCATTCGACGGCACTCACCGCAATAACGCAGTACGGCTGCAAGGAGGTTCCCCATGGCCAAACAGAAAGTCGCAATGCTCACCGCCGGCGGATTGGCTCCCTGCCTGTCGTCCGCTGTCGGCGGCCTGATCCAGCGCTATACCGACGTGGCGCCCGATCTCGAGCTCATCGCCTATCGCTCCGGCTATCAGGGCGTTTTGCTGGGTGACCGCATCGAGATCACCGCCGACATGCGCGAGCGTGCCTATTTGCTGCACCGCTACGGCGGCTCGCCGATCGGCAACAGCCGCGTCAAGCTCACCAACGCGGCCGACTGCGTCAAGCGCGGCCTCGTCAAGGAAGGCGAAAATCCACTGCGGGTCGCTGCCGAACGCCTTGCCTCTGACGGCGTCACCATCCTTCACACGATCGGCGGCGACGATACCAACACGACGGCCGCCGATCTCGCCGCCTATCTCGGCGCCAACGGCTACGACCTGACCGTGGTCGGCCTGCCGAAGACGGTCGATAACGACGTCGTGCCGATCCGCCAGTCTCTCGGCGCCTGGACGGCAGCCGAAGTCGGCGCGTATTTCTTCGACAATGTCAGCAACGAGCAGACCGCTGCCCCGCGCACCCTGGTCATCCACGAAGTCATGGGACGTCATTGCGGCTGGCTGACGGCTGCGACCGCCCGCGCCTATATCCAGAAGACCAGCGCCAATGAATATGTCGAAGGCTTCATGATGAATGCCGAGATGAAGGGCATCGACGGCCTCTATCTGCCGGAAATGGCCTTCGATATCGAAGCGGAAGCCGATCGCCTCAAGGCGGTCATGGAAAAGACCGGCCAGGTGACGCTGTTCGTTTCGGAAGGCGCCGGGCTCGACGCCATCGTCGCCGAACGCGAGGCCGCCGGCGAAACCATCAAGCGCGACGCTTTCGGCCATGTGAAGATCGACACCGTCAATGTCGGCAACTGGTTCCAGAAGCAGTTCGCCTCGCTGCTCGGCGCCGAGCGCTCCATGGTGCAGAAATCGGGTTATTTCGCCCGCTCCGCTCCGGCCAACGGCGACGACCTGCGCCTGATCCAGGGTATGGTCGACCTCGCCGTCGAAAGCGCGCTGAACAAGGTTTCCGGCGTCACCGGTCATGACGAGGGCCAGAACGGCAAGCTGCGCACCATCGAATTCCCGCGCATCAAGGGCGGCAAGGCCTTCGACCTGTCGACCCCGTGGTTTGCCGAAGTCATGGATCACATCGGGCAAAAATACACGCAATCCTGATTGACGGATCGAAAATCCGGTGTCTTTGCTGGCGGCGAAAAGGAATAGAGGAGGATTCCATGTCGATTGAAACCTGGCTCGCTTTCGCCGCCGCATCCTGCATCATGCTGGCAATTCCCGGCCCGACGATCCTCCTCGTGATCTCTTATGCGCTCGGCCACGGCCGCAAGACCGCGCTGGCGACCGTTACCGGCGTGACGCTCGGCGACTTCACCGCGATGACGGCCTCGCTCGCCGGTCTCGGCGCCCTTCTCGCCACCTCGGCAGCGCTGTTCACGATCCTGAAGCTGATCGGCGCCGCCTATCTGATGTTCCTCGGAATCAAGCTCTGGCGCGCCCCGATCGTCACCGGTCCGTTGGGCGACAACGACAATCTTCCTGAGGAAAAGCCGCTGAAGATCATGATGCACGCCTATGTTGTAACGGCCTTGAACCCGAAGAGCATCATCTTCTTCATTGCCTTCGTGCCGCAATTCCTCGACATGTCGAAGCCATTCCTTCCGCAAACCCTTATTCTGGAAGCGACTTTCCTCACCTTGGCCGCATTGAACTCGCTGATCTACGTCTTCGTCGCCGACATGGCGCGCGGCTTTATCCGCAAGGCCAGCGTGCAACGCGCCGTCAACCGCACCGGCGGAACCCTGTTGATCGCCGCCGGCGCGGTGACCGCCGGCTACCGGCGGATGGCCGCGTGAAGCCGGCCAGGGTTGCGGCGCGATCACGGATAGGTTAATGGGGATTCATAAATTTACCGATCCTGTGACGGATTTGCATCGCAGGACATAGGGTGGTTTTTTCGAAAGTGACAGAATGGTAGCGATCGGATTTCCCGGCCTGAAGCGCAGCGTTGCCTTTTCGGCAATGATGTGCGGCGCCCTTGCGGGGTGTGCAAGCACCCAGCAACAGACGTCCCAGGCAGAACTCCCGTCGGCACAAACCAACGTGCCGCATCCAACTATTAGCTCGACGACGACCGGTGTCGCACCGTCCACGGGTGGCGCAGCCATGGCTGCCGCAGCCCCCGCGACAGGCCAGCCGGGCCAACCGATGCAGCAGGCGGCCTTGACGAAGTCCGACCGCGTCGTCGCCGGCTCTCCGGTCGCCCAGGGCCAGATCCAGGCCGCGCAGGACCGCATGGGCGGTCCGGTCGTGACGGCGCCGAACCAGGGCACCGTCGCCATTGCCGCCGCAACGGGCGCAGCAGCTCCGGCGAACCCCTCGCCGGCTGCCGCCTATGCCGCCTCCGACGAGCCGGTCATCCCTTCCGTCGTTGCTATTCCGATGCCCAATCCGGCGCGCCCCGGCGACAGCGCACTCCTGCCGGTCTCGGCATCGACCGCCCAGGCGACCATTCCGATGACCTCCGACGTCGTGGCCATCCAGTCCGTCGTCCCGACGCCACGGCCCGGCGGCGACGCGCCCGTCATGGCGCCGGCCGAAGTCGCCTATGCGGCACCCGAGCAGATCGGCCTGCGCCGCTATGCGGACAACCGCGCACATTACGACTTCAACTTCGACACCAGCGGCCCCACGGTCGTTTCCGCGGCACCCATCGTTCCGAACTACGATTCCGATGTGCCGCCGGCAGAAAAAGGCTATGTTTCGAAGCTCATCCAGAAATACGCCAAGCTTTACGAAATCCCGGAATCGCTGATCCATCGCGATGCACGACGCGATGGATCAGCGATTCCGGGATTTCGTAAAGCTTGGCGTATTTCTGGATGAGCTTCGAAACATAGCCTTTTT
>JASGEG010000493.1:0-6269 GCA_047606605.1 Rhizobium sp. | reverse complement strand
CGGGCGTCTACTCGCTCGACGCACGCCGCGGTGCTTACGCAGCAGCCTGATCCCCGAGATCAGCCCAAGACTGAAAAGCCCGCCGTTTTCACGGCGGGCTTTTTCGCATGAATCAAGGGCCAAGGATTAAAGAGCGGCGCGCACCGCAGCGATGATGCGCTGGACGGTCGGATCGCCCTCATGGCTTTCCTTGCGGGCGCGCACGAGGCAGGCTTCCGAGCGCAGGATGGTGCCGTCGGAGAGGATCTTCAGGTGGTTCGCCTTCAGCGTCGAGCCGGTCGAGGTAATGTCGACGATGATATCCGCGGAGCCGGCGGCTGGCGCGCCTTCGGTGGCGCCGAGGCTCTCGACGATGCGATAGAGCTGGATGCCGTGCTGGCTGGAGAAGAACTGCTGCGTCAGCCGCCAATATTTGGTGGCGACCGTCAGCCTGCGGCCATGGCGGGCGCGGAAATCGGCGGCGACATCGCCGAGATCGGCCATGCTGTCGACATCGAGCCAGATATCCGGCACGGCGACCACGACATCGGCATGACCGAAGCCGAGGCGGGCGCAGAACTCGACGCGGCGGTCGGCCTCCGCCATGCCTTCACGCACCAGATCCTCGCCGGTGACGCCGAAATCGACGCTGCCATTGCCGATCTCGCGCGAGATTTCCGAGGCCGAGAGGAACGCCACTTCGACATCGTCCCAGCCCTCGACACGGCCGCGATAGGAGCGGTCGTTGCCGACGGCGACGATGGGCATGCCGGCACGCTCGAAGATCGCGGCGCAATCATCCTTCATCCGGCCCTTTGAGGGGATCGCAATCGTGATGGTCATCAGGCTGCCCTCGCGGTTTCGATGCGGTCGAGCCAGAGCGCGAAGCCGACGGCCGGGATATGGTCCTTGGCGCCGAGCAGCGTCAGCAGCCGGTCGAAGCGGCCGCCGCCGGCAAGCACCGCGGCCGATCCCTCCACCGTCACCTCGAAGACAAGGCCGGTATAGTAATCGAGCGGACGCCCGAAGGCGGCGCGGTAGTCGATCTTCGCCGCATCGACACCGGCATTGGCGAGTGCCGCGACGCGGGCATCGAAACGCTCCAGCGCCGCGCCAAGCTTCAGCCCGGCGGCATCGGCAAAACCGGCCAGCGCCGACGAAGCATCGGCAAGCGGCAGGCTGAGCGACAGGAACTCCTCCAGCACATGGAACGCCGCATCGTCGAGGCGGGTTTCCGACAGAACGAGTTTCTCACGCAGGCGGCGGGCGATCTCCTGCGGCGAGCGGCTGGCATTGGTGGAATAGCCGGTCGCCTTCATGGTGGCGTCGATATGCCGGACCAGCCCCTCTTCGTCGCCGCGCGTCAGGAAATCGAGCGCATGCGGATCGAGCCCGGTCACCGGCTGCGGGCTCGCGAGCCGCGCCAGCAGGGTTTCGAGCTGCATCATGTTGCCGAAAGCGTGGATCAGCCGCTTCTGCCAGCCGGACGGCAGGCCGAGCGCCTGCACCACCGCTTCGAAGACGGCCTGATCGCCGAGCGTCACCGACAGCGCCCTGCCCGGCACCAGCCGGTTGAGAATGCCGATGGCATCGCCGATGGCGCGGGCGTCGGCACTGGCGATATCGCGATCGCCGAGATCCTCGATCCCCGCCTGATAGAATTCATGGCCGCCTTCGCGGCGCTGGCGAAAGATCTCGCCGAGATAGGAATAGCGCTTCGGCGTGCCCGTCGCGGTCTCGATATGGCGCAGGCAGACCGGAATGGTGAATTCCGGCCGCAGGCAAAGGCTGGCGCCGGTCTCGTTCTCGGTCATGAAGATGCGGCGGCGCAGGTCTTCGCCGGCCATGTCCAGAAACGGCTCTGCCGGCTGGATGATCGGCGTGTCGACCCGCTCGGTCTTGCGGGCGATGAACTCGGCAAGAAGATCGGCGGCGAAATCTGGGAGATTGATCAGGGGCATGAGGCTACCTCCCCCTTCTCCCCGGCGGGGAGAAGGTGCCCGACAGGGCGGATGAGGGGGGCGAGGAACGAAGTGACGAGAATCCTGAACGGCAAGCGAAGGATAGCTCTCCCGAGCCGAGAGCCCCCCTCATCCGACCCTTCGGGCCCCCTTCTCCCCGAGGGGAGAAGGAGAAAGCGAGATTGTCCGATCCACTCAGACATCGCCACCCGCCCTCTTGCGATCTTCCGCCTGCGCCGCCAAAATCTCCTGTACCTTGGCCACCAGATCGGCTTCCGCCACCGTCTCCTGCGCGACGCGGGCCTCGCGCCAGCTGGCATTGTCCTCGATCTCGCCGGAGAGGCGCTTACCCTCGATCAGATCCTTGAGCTGGACGACGCCCTGAGCCCGCTCGTCGCCGCCCTGGATGATGGCGATCGGGCAGCCGCGGCGATCGGCGTATTTCAGCTGGTTGCCGAACTTCTTCCAGTTGCCCTGGAACATCTCGGCGCGGATGCCGGCCGCGCGCAATTGCTGGGTGAAGCGCTGGTAACGCCCCATCGCGTCGACATCGCCGTCCATGACGGTGACGAGCACGGGCTCGATCACCTCTTCCACGCCGAGCTTGCCGAGGTTCTTCAAGGCCGTCATCAGGCGCGAGACACCGATGGAGAAGCCGGTGGCCGGCACCGGCTGGCCCATGAAGCGCGAGACAAGCCCGTCGTAACGGCCGCCGCCGCCGACCGAACCGAAGACGACCTTCTCGCCCTTCTCGTTGGTGACGTCGAACGAGAGTTCGGCCTCGTAGACCGGGCCGGTATAGTACTCGAGCCCGCGAACCACGGACGGGTCGATCTTGATGCGGTCGGACTGGTAGCCGGCGCTGGTGACGAGGCTGCGGATCAGGTTCAACTCCTCGACGCCCTCGCCACCCTTGGAGGTGCCGGCAACCAGATCGGCAAGCTGCGCCGCGCTTTCGGCATAGTCCTTGATGCCGACGAAGAAGAGCACCTTCTCGATCTGGTCGCTGTTGAGGCCGGCACCCTTGGTGAAGTCGCCGGACTCGTCCTTGCGGCCGGCACCGAGCAGCAGCGCCACGCCTTCGGGGCCGAACTTGTCGAGCTTGTCGATGGCACGCAGCACGTTCAGGCGCTGGGTCGCCTTATCGTCGCCGCCGAGGCCGATCGCTTCCAAGACACCGTCGAGGACCTTGCGGTTGTTGACGCGGATCACATAATCGCCGCGCTTGATACCCAAAGCCTCAAGCGTGTCGGACATCATCATGCACATTTCAGCGTCGGCCTGCACGCCCGGCGCGCCGACGGTGTCGGCATCGAACTGCATGAACTGGCGGAAGCGGCCAGGACCCGGCTTCTCGTTGCGGAAGACGTAGCCGGCGCGATAGGTGCGGTAGGGAAGCTGGATCTCGTTGAAATTCTCGGCGACATGACGGGCAAGCGGCGCCGTCAGGTCGTAGCGCAGCGACATCCACTGCTCGTCATCGTCCTGCAGCGAGAACACGCCTTCGTTCGGCCGGTCGCTATCGGGCAGAAACTTGCCCAGCGCATCGGTATATTCGAACAGCGGCGTTTCGACGGGATCGAAACCATAATGCTCATAGACAGCCCGGATCTTTGCGGTCATTTCGTTGACGGCGCGAATGTCGCTCGCCGAACGATCGACAAAGCCACGCGGCAGGCGGGCCTTGAGCTTTTGCGGTTTCTTCTGTTTGTCGCTCATTTGCAGGATAATCCGGTATGGGAACAGTGGCGGTTAACTAGCGGATTGGGCGGGATGCGGCAAGGATTGTTGTATGTTGTCATTTGACAAAACTGACAAACGGACGGTGACAGACGGACGCCGAATATCTATATTTGGGATACACGCATCCCAATCCGTAATTAGGACCGCCTTGATGAGCAAGCAGACAGCCATCCGGCTACCGGATGAAACCTATGAGCGCCTTCAGGCGCTGGCAGAGCGGACGGGCCGCACCGCTACCTTCTATATTCGCCAGGCCATCGAGACGCATCTGGACGATCTGGAGGATCTGTATCTGGCCGAGCGGGCCATGGAACGAATCAAGAGCGGCGAAGACGAGATCGTAAGTTCCGAGGAATTCTGGCGTGGCCTGGACAATTGAGTATGCCCGTTCCGCCCGCAAATTCGTTGAGAAGCTCGATCCCAAGACGCGCAAGAGAATAAGAAGCTTCCTGGAGGAGCGCCTTAAAGGCCTGGATGATCCCCGGCAGGTTGGTGACGCACTGCAGGGTGCTCGGCTGGGAAATTATTGGCGCTACCGGGTTGGTGACTATCGGATCATCTGCGATCTGCAGGACGGCCGGCTGGTCATATTGGTGATCGAAATCGGGAACCGTCGCGACGTCTATCGCTAATAGAATCTTCTGCAATTTTAAGAGCAATAGTAATAGCGACCCGTTGGCATATGGCTTATTTCACCCTATCTTCGCTTTCATGCGCTTGCTTGCCACTCTGACAATGCTGATCGCCTGGCTGTTCTACGGTGCCATGCCGGCGCTGGCGAACTGTCCCATCTGCGATTCCGCAACGGCCATGCCTGCCGTTACGGCCGGAGCGGGCATGCAGGAAGCGATGGCCGGCATGGACCATGGTGCGATGGCGATGCATGCCGGCACCCCGGCCGCCAACAAGAAGCCCGACAATCCCTGTGCCGGCGGCATGGCGCATGTGCCCTCCTGCGCGGCCTGTCTCGCGGTCGCCCCGTCGCTTGCGATGGCCGCCGACGCGGCTCCGGCCTTTGCCTATCCGGCGCCCGCCCATGGACAGCGGCTTGCCGATTCCCGTCCCGCACCGACGGCACCCCCTCCCCGTTTTGCCTGACACTATCTGACTTCATCCCCACTGGCGACGCGATGCTTCGCCAGAACCTCAGATACCGTTCAGAAACGGAAGGAATTCATATGTCTATTTCCAGATCCATCATCGTCGCCGGCGCGCTTGCGCTTTCCCTCGCCATGCCCGCGCTTGCCGAAGACATGAACAACATGGACATGAGCAAGCCGATGGGCGACCAAGGCGCCTCCAGCAAGGCGTTCAACGACGCCATGGGCAAGATGCACAAGGACATGATGCTCACCTACAGCGGCGATGCCGACGCGGATTTCGTGCGCGGCATGATCCCGCACCATCAAGGCGCAATCGACATGGCCAGGATCGAGCTCAAATACGGCAAGGACCCGGAACTGCGCAAACTGGCCGAAGCGGTGATCACCGCGCAGGAAGCCGAAATCAAGAATATGAAGGCCTGGCTGAAGAAGCACGGCAAGTAAGCACCCCGCAGCCATCGCGGAGGCGGCATTCGTGCCGCCTCCTTGTTTTCAGGTCCCGGATCGCGGATAACGAAAGACCTGATCCAACCATTGCGAAACGGCATGAATCCGCGCGAGCGGACGAAGTTCGGCATGCGTCAGCAGCCACACCTCCCGCGCAGGAAGTGTCCCGTCATCGGTTTCGACGCGGAAAAGGCCCTCGATACGCTCGGCCAGGAGCCTTGGCAACAGCGCGCGACCCAATCCGGCAAAGGCGGCTTGAAGCAGGGCTTCCGCATCGTTGACGGCGAGAGGGCTGCCAACACCCGATTTTTCAGCCTGCATGGCGATCCAACGGGCATGCGGTAAATGCATCATCCCGTCCTCGTAGATCAGCCAGGGTAGCCTTTCCGCCTGGTGTTGCTTTTCGACCGATACGTAGATCGCATACTCCAAGGTCGCGATCCGCCGCGCCACGACCTTGCCATTGGCGACGTCGGCGGGCCTCGCAAGACGAATTGCCATGTCGGCCTCGCGCCGGGTCAGGTTGAGGTTGCGGGCCTCGCCGATAAGCTCCAATTGTAGGCCGGGATGGCCGGACAAAAGCCCAGCGGCGGCTGGGATCAGCAGGCGGTTCACAATCGAAGGCGCGGCCGTCAGGCGTACCTTGCCAAGTGCTGTGATATCCCTAGCCTCCAGCGCTCCCGAGAGCGCTGCCACTTCGGCCTCGATCGCCTCCGCCCGCGCGATCGCGATCTCGCCAGCCGGTGTTGGGATCATCGCCTCGCCGGGGCCTCGCTGGAAAAGCGCGTTGCCGAGCTTCTCTTCCAATCGCCGCAGACGACGCCCTACCGTCGTGGCGTCGGTCTTCAAGTCTCTGCCAGCCGCGGCAAAGCTCCCCTCCCGTCGAAGAGCGAGGAGATAGCGCAGATCGTTCCAATCCAAGTCGTGCATTTTTGCAGCTTTCTTTAGCAAAATCACCGCATGCAACTGCATTATTGCAGCCATAAACTCCCGAAGTCCAACAAGGAGGGAGCAATGTCGTTATTTGCCGTTTTAT
>JASGEG010000492.1:0-4047 GCA_047606605.1 Rhizobium sp. | reverse complement strand
TCGGGCGCAAGCTGGCGCTGAACGGCGGCCGCGCGGTCATGGCGCTCTTCAAGGAGATCGGCGATTTCTGCGAGGAGAACCGCGATGACGGCGAGATGGCTTTCTACACCAAGCATCTGAAGAGGGGCTTGAACGACGTGCAGGCCGCGACCATGTGGTTCATGCAGAACGCCATGGCCAAGCCCGACAATGCCGGTGCCGGCTCGACCGACTACATGCACCTCTTCGGCCTCGTCGTCCTCGGCTACATGTGGACGAGGATGGCCAAGGCGGCGCAGGCAGGCCTTGCGAGCGGCGATGCCGCGCGCGAGGACTATCTGAAGAACAAGCTTGTCACGGCGCGGTTCTATATGGAGCGCATCATGCCGGAAACGGCGCTGCGCAAGGCCCGCATCGAAACCGGCGCCGACACGGTGATGGAGCTGGCAGCAGAGGCGTTTTGAGTTCTGCCTTCTCCCCGGCGGGGAGAAGGTGGGTACTGAATACAATGGCGCTCGCCGCCGCAGGGAGATGAGATATGACCGAGGTTTTCATTTACGACCATGTGCGCACGCCGCGCGGGCGCGGCAAGAAGGACGGGGCGCTGCATGAAGTGCCGTCCGTGCGCCTTGCCGCCAAGACGCTCGAGGCGATCCGCGACCGCAACGGTCTCGATACCGGAACGGTGGACGACATCATCATGGGCTGCGTCGATCCGGTCATGGAAGCCGGCGCCGTCATTCCAAGAGGTGCTGCCTTCGAAGCCGGCTATTCCACCAAGGCCCCCGGCATGCAGATCTCCCGCTTCTGCGCCTCCGGCCTCGATGCCGTGAATTTCGGCGCGGCCAAGATCGCGCAAGGGGCCGACGATATCGTCATCGCCGGCGGCGTCGAAAGCATGTCGCGCGTCGGTCTCGGCATGTCCGGCGGCGCCTGGTTCATGGACCCCTCGGTCAATTTCCCGGCCTATTTCATGCCGCAGGGCGTATCGGCCGATCTCATCGCCACCAAATACGGCTTCTCGCGTGACGATGTCGACGCCTATGCCGTCGAAAGCCAGAAGCGGGCGGCCAACGCCTGGGAGAAGGGCTATTTCAAGAATTCCGTGGTGCCGGTGAAGGATATCAACGGCCTGACGATCCTCGACCGCGACGAGCATATGCGTCCCGGCACCGACATGCAGGCGCTGGCCTCGCTCAATCCCTCCTTCCAGATGCCCGGCGAGATGGGCGGCTTCGAAGCCGTCGGCATCCAGGCGCATCCGGAAATCGAGCGCATCAATTACGTGCACCACGCCGGCAATTCCTCGGGGATCGTCGATGGCGCAGCCGCCGTGCTGCTCGGCTCCAAGGCGGGCGGCCAGAGCATGGGGCTGAAGCCGCGCGGCCGCATCAAGGCCTTCGCCAATATCGGCTCCGACCCGGCGCTGATGCTGACCGGCCCGGTCGACGTCACCGAAAAGCTCCTGAAGCGCACCGGCATGAAGCTCGCTGACATCGATCTCTTCGAGCTCAACGAAGCCTTCGCCGCCGTCGTGCTGCGCTACATGCAGGCCTTCGACATTGCGCATGACAAGATGAACGTCAATGGCGGCGCCATCGCCATGGGCCATCCGCTCGGTGCCACCGGCGCGATGATCCTCGGCACGGTGCTGGACGAACTGGAGCGCCGCGATCTCAACACCGCACTCGTGACACTCTGCATCGGCGCCGGCATGGGCACGGCCACGATCGTCGAACGCGTCTGAGGGGGAGGAAACCAATGGCTTACACGAATTTCACTGTCGAGACCGACGCGGACGGCATCGCACTCGTCACCTGGGACATGCCCGGCAAGTCCATGAACGTCTTTACCGCCGAGGTAATGGACGAGCTGAACGCCATCATCGACGCGACCGTCGCGGACGCTGCCGTCAAGGGCGTGGTCTTCACGTCGGGCAAATCCTCCTTCTCCGGCGGCGCCGATCTGTCGATGATCAAGTCGATGTTCTCCTTCTATCAGGACGAGAAGGCCAGGGACCCGGCCGCGGCCGCACAGAAGCTGTTCGAGCTTGTCGGCCGCATGACCGGCCTGTTCCGCAAGCTGGAAACCTGCGGCAAGCCATGGGTCTCGGCCATCAACGGCACCTGCATGGGCGGCGCTTTCGAGCTGTCGCTCGCCTGCCACGGCCGCGTCGCCTCCAGCGCCAAGAGCGTCAAGATCGCATTGCCAGAAGTCAAGGTCGGCATCTTCCCCGGTGCCGGCGGCACGCAGCGCGTCTCGCGCCTGACGGACGCGCAATCGGCCCTGCAGATGATGACCACCGGCCAGTCGCTGACGGCGGCGCGCGCCAAGGCGATGAACCTGGTGCATCAGGTGGTCGAGCCGGATCAGCTGATCCCCGCCGCCAAGCAGATGATCAAGGATGGGCTGAAGCCTGTGGCGCCCTGGGACGAAAAGGGCTTCAAGGTGCCCGGCGGTGGCATCTGGACGCCGGCCTCCGCCCAGCTCTGGCCGGCGGCACCCGCCGTGCTCCGCCGCGAGACCGCCGGCAATTATCCGGCCGCGCTCGCCATCCTGAAATGTGTCTATGAAGGCCTGCAGGTGCCCTTCGACACCGGCCTGAAGATCGAGCAGCGCTATTTCACCCAGGTGCTGCAGACGACCGAAGCCTATTCGATGATCCGTTCGCTGTTCATCTCCATGCAGGAACTCGGCAAGGGCGCCCGCCGTCCGGCAGGCCAGCCGAAGACGGAATTGAAGAAGGTCGGCGTCGTCGGCGCCGGCTTCATGGGCGCCTCCATTGCCTATGTCACCGCCGCAGCCGGCATCCCCGTCACCCTCATCGACCGCGACATCGACGCCGCGACCAAGGGCAAGGGCGTCGGCGAGGGTCTGGTCAAGGATGCAATCGGTAAGGGACGACTGACGCAGGACGACGGCGCGGCCCTGCTGTCCCGCATCACGCCCTCGGCCGATTATGCCGACCTGAAGGATGCCGATCTCGTCATCGAGGCGGTGTTCGAGGATCGCGAGGTCAAGAAGGCCGTCATCGAGGCGGTGGAAGCCGTGCTGCCGCAGGGCGCCGTCTTTGCCTCCAACACCTCGACGCTGCCGATATCGGGACTTGCGAAGAATTCCAGGCGCCCGGCCGATTTCATCGGCATCCATTTCTTCTCGCCGGTCGAGAAGATGATGCTGACCGAGGTCATCCTCGGCAAGGAAACCGGCGACCGGGCGCTGGCCGTGGCGCTCGACTATGTCGCCGCCATCAGGAAGACGCCGATCGTCGTCAACGATACGCGCGGTTTCTTCGTCAACCGCTGCGTCCTGCGCTACATGTCGGAATCCTACGACATGCTGATCGAGGGCGTACCGCCGGCCATGATCGAGAATGCCGCCAAGATGGCCGGCATGCCGGTGGGGCCGCTGGCGCTCAACGACGAGGTCGCCATCGACCTGTCGCTGAAGATCCTCAAGGCGGCCGTCGCCGATCTCGGCGAGAAGGCGGTCGATCCGCGCCACATGCAGCTGATCACCCGGCTGGTCGAGGGCGAAGGCCGCTTCGGCCGCAAGAATGCCAAGGGCTTCTACGACTACCCGCCGAAGCCGGCCAAGAAATCGCTGTGGCCGGGCCTGAAGGAGCTCTATCCGCAGAAGAATGCCGACGAGATCGACGTCAACG
Organism: Rhizobium sp.; assembly: GCA_047606605.1. Classification (GTDB taxonomy): domain Bacteria; phylum Pseudomonadota; class Alphaproteobacteria; order Rhizobiales; family Rhizobiaceae; genus Rhizobium. The sequence continues at coordinate 404 of JASGEG010000492.1, read as the reverse complement.
TGCTGAAGCAGCGCTTCCTCGCAACCGTCGCGCTGGAAGCCGCCCGCACCGTCGAGGAAGGCATCGTCACCGACCCGCGCGAGGCCGATGTCGGCTCCATCCTCGGTTTCGGTTTCGCGCCCTATACCGGCGGCGCGCTCTCCTATATCGACGGCATGGGCGTGAAGGCCTTCGTGGAACTCTGCGAGACCCTGGCCAAGAGCTACGGTCCGCATTTCAAGCCGACGGCGCTCTTGAAGGACATGGCCGCGAAGGGCGAGACCTTTTACGGTCGTTTCGACCCCTATGGTGTGAAAAAGGCGGCCTGAGGCGGCAGTCCTTCTCCGACGGCAAAGATCGGGCCGCTCCCGCAGGAGCGGCCCTTTTCATGTGTCATGCATGTCGGCACTGAATTGGTAGGAAAT
>JASGEG010000491.1:0-12997 GCA_047606605.1 Rhizobium sp. | reverse complement strand
CGATTTCGGCACGCGCCGCCGCCACAGCTTCCTCTGGCAGCGCTGGTGCGTCGAGGCGCTGAAGGAAGGCGTGCCGCACGCTTTCACCGGCACCAGCAACGTGCTGCTCGCCATGGATTCCGATCTCGAAGCGGTCGGCACCAACGCGCATGAGCTGCCGATGGTGGCCGCCGCGCTGGCCAGGAACGACGAGGAGCTCGGCAAGGCGCCCTACAAGGTGCTGCGCGACTGGAACCGTCTTTATGGCGGCAATCTTCTCGTGGTCCTGCCGGATGCCTTCGGCACGGCGTCCTTCCTGCGCAACGCGCCGGAATGGGTGGCCGACTGGACCGGTTTTCGTCCCGACAGCGCCCCGCCGATCGAAGGCGGCGAAAAGATCATCGACTGGTGGAAGAAGATGGGCCGCGACCCGCGCCAGAAGCTGCTGATCTTCTCCGACGGTCTCGATGTCGACGCCATCATCGCCACCTACAAGCATTTCGACGGCCGCGTCCGCATGAGCTTCGGCTGGGGCACCAATCTCACCAACGATTTTGCCGGCTGCGCGCCGACCGAGATCAAGGGTCTCAACCCGATTTCGATCGTCTGCAAGGTGATCGAGGCGAATGGCCGCCCCGCCGTCAAGCTGTCCGACAACCCGCAGAAGGCGACGGGCGAACCGGCCGAGGTCGAACGCTACCTGAAATTCTTCGGCGCCGAGGACCGCGTCGACCAGAAGGTGCTGGTGTAGCGCTGCCATCCGGGCGTGATGGCTATGTCGTTCTCTCCCGGCATATTGGCGACGAGGTACTCATCGCGGCCATTCGTCATGGTCGCGAGGACGGGTATAAATAGAGCGTTGGCTTACTGCACGCTCCGCCTCACGCGCTTGAACAGCGACCATTTGCCGTCCTCCCAGCGATACTGATCCGGCGAAATGACATAGGGCACGTCGCTGAGATCGGTGCTGATCAGCTCGAGAAGCCGCAGGCCCTGGGCATCGTTTTCGTGGGTGAAGAAGACCTTGTCGCGCGACAGGAAGGCGGCGATGGGGGCCGCGCCACTGGACTGGTCCTGCACCTGCTGCCAGAAGCGCGGCAGGAAGGCGATGCTGGATTCGAACTGGCCGTCGATCTCGACATATTGGAACTGGCTGCGCTTGACGATCTGCACGCTGGTCTTCGACAGGAATGTCTGGAAATTGTCCTGTGCCGTTTCCGCGAGCTCAGCGGCATCCATGCCCCAGCTCTCGAGCATCGGGCTCATCACATAGCTGACGGTCGTTTCGCCATTGACCACGAAGAGTTTGACCAGATCCTCGGCTTCGTCGAGATAGACGAATTGCGGCGGATCGGGCTCGTCCTTGACCGCCTGCATCATCTGCCGCCGCGCCACCTCGACGAAACTGCGCGATTTCAGCACCGGCAGGACCTTGCCGATCTCGTCGGCGCCGTCCATGCCCTCCGTCATGTTGAGATAGTGCAGCAGGGCCTGCGCTCTCGCCGGCCCCTGTTTCTCGCGCAGGGCCAGCAGCGCGTTGTTGAGGAATTTGGTCAGCGTGTCGCCGTTGCGGCTGTGCAGGGTGAGGCTGCCGGCGGCCGGGTCGTAATCGACGCGCAGCACCTCGCCGAAAAACGGCAGGCGCTCCTGCAGGTAGGCGGCAAAATGCGCCTCGTCCCGCAGCGCCTCGTCGGGAATGTTGAGATCGAGACTCCTGATCGCCGGCCTGCCATCGACTGGCCCGCTGTCGCTCGGCGGAGAGGAGGGAACTGGCTGGCCTATGCGCGCCTGCGGCCGTTTGATCTTGCCGAAGAGCTTTTTCAGGACATTGAGCACGCGCCTATCCTCGGCTGCCAAACGGTTTGCGGCGAAACCTAACGTGCCGTGCGCCGGCGCGCAATGCCGTTGCCGACCGGATTGCGGCCCTGTGTAAGTGCCTGCTTGTCCGTGCAAAAAAGGCGTATAGTGTGCGATGACGGGGCCGGTCGGCCGAGTGCGGGGAAGGGCAGCATAGATGGGTATTGTCGGCGGTGGCGGGCGGTCGGTCTGGATATTGTTTCTGTGTCTGTTCGGATTTGCCGCGCCGGCCGCGGCCCTCGCGCAGGCGGCATCCTCAATGCCTGCCGCGCCGCCGCCGGACAAGGTGCGCGAACTCATCCAGCTCATGAACGAGCCCGACGTCAAGCAATGGCTCGCGGCGCAGGTGAACCCCGCTCCCGCGGCGGCAAGCACGGCCAGCGCGAACGGCAACGATCAGATGTCGGTATTGTCGGGCATGCTGGGTCACACGCGGCATCATCTGGAGGTCGTGTCGGGCGCCGTCATGACCTTGCCGTCGGAGGTGATGACCGCGTCGCAGAAGCTGGAAAGCGAGGGCGAGTCGGTCGGTGCGCTGCGCATCGGCATACAGGTGGTGATCCTGTTTTTCTTAGGCCTTGCCGCCGAGCTGGTGGTCGCCCGCCTGATCAACGCCAAGCACACGCGGCTGACCGAAAGGGCGGCCGGGGAGGAGACCCCACTGCAGGCGGCCCGCTTCCAGTTCATGGGCGGCGTGGTGCCGGCGATCGTGCACGGTCTGGCGACGCTGATCCCGCTTCTGGCCTTCGACTGGCCGCCGGTCATCGAAAGCTTCGCCATCGCCTGCGTCATCGCGCTGGTGTCGATCCGGCTGGCGATTGCGATCGGCAGGCTGTTGATGGAGCTGATCGCCATGCGCCGGACGAGCGACGTTCTCGACGAGGATGGCGGCGCGGCGCGCATTGCCGAGCGCCGGCGGGTAGCGACCTACTGGTATCGGCGCTGCACGCTCTTCGTCATCTATTTCGCCTGCGGCTGGGCGGTGATCCAGGCCATCGTATCGTTGGGCTTTTCCTATGGCGCCCGTGCTTTCATCGGCTATGCGCTCGGTCTCGGCCTGTTCCTGATCGCGGTCGAAGCCGTCTGGTCGCGGCCCGTCGCGGCGGGAAAGCGCGGGGCAAAGACCATCTCTTGGCTGCTGACGATCTTCTTCGCAGCACTTTGGGGCCTTTGGGTCGCCGGTTTCGACGGCCTGCTGTGGGTCGGCATCTACGTCATTCTGCTGCCGAAGGCCCTTTCGGTCTCCACCCAGGCGATCGAGGCGCTGCACGATGCCGCCGACGGCATTTTCGGCACCGGCAAGCTTGCCAGCGTGCTTCTTGACCGCGGCGTGCGCGCGGTCATCATCGCCTTTGCCGCCCTCTGGCTCGGCCGGATGCTGGGCGTCGAGGCGAACGCGATGATGGGCGGCGGGGAAACGATGGTCGACCGCATCGCCCGCGGCGTTCTCGGCGGCATCGTCATTCTGCTCGTCGCCGATCTCGTCTGGCATCTGACCAAAACCTATATCGACGGAAAGCTGGTGCAATCGTCGACGCTCACGACCGATTCCGAGGAGGTGAAAGCCAATCGCGCCCGCCTGCAGACGCTGTTGCCGATCTTCCGCAATATTCTCGCCGTCGTCATCGGCATCATCGCCATCATGATGGTGCTGTCGGGACTGGGCATCCAGATCGGACCGCTGATCGCCGGCGCCGGCGTGGTCGGCGTCGCCGTCGGCTTCGGCGCGCAGACCATCGTCAAGGACGTCATCAGCGGCATCTTCTATCTCTGGGACGATGCCTTCCGTGTCGGCGAATATATCGAGAGCGGCAACCACAAGGGCGTGGTGGAATCCTTCAGCCTGCGCTCGGTGAAGCTGCGCCACCAGCGCGGTCCGCTGGCGACCATCCCCTTCGGCTCGCTCGGCGCGGTCAACAACATGAACCGCGACTGGGCGATCGACAAGATCATCGTCAAGGTCACTTACGACACCGACCTGGTGAAGATGAAGCGGATCATCAAGGATATCGGCCAGCGCCTGCTCGACGATGCCGAGCTTGCGCCCAACATCATCCAGACGCTGAAGATGAAGGGCGTCGAGCAGTTCGGCGATTTCGCCATCGAGATCCGGCTGGCCATCACCGCCAAGCCAAACGAGCTTTCCGTCATCCGCCGCAACGCGCTCGCGATGATCAAGCAGGCTTTCGACGAAAACGGCATCCAGTTCGCCGTCCCGACCGTGCAGGTGGCAAGCGACAGGGATGCCGTCGCGGCTGCCGCCCGCCAGGTCATCGAGATGCGCACTGCTGCCGTCGAAGGCGGACAGCAGGCAGGCTAGCGGGCGGAATGCAGCCAGGGAGCTTCGCGCGCGGCGCCTATGGCGAGGTCATGGCTTTGGCGCCGCGGTGCTGCCGCGTACGACCAGCGTGACGTCGATCGTTTCGCGCTCGGCCGGCATGATGTCGTTGAGAACGGCTTGCACGGCACGCTGCGCGATCTCGGCAAAGGGCTGGGCCATCGTCGTCAGACCGGGCTCCACCATGCCGCCTTCCGGCACGCCATCGAAGCCGATGACGGAAATATCCCGCGGAACCGAAAGGCCCCGTGCGCGAAGCCAGTTGATCGCCAGCAAGGCGATATTGTCGGACATGGCAAGGATCGCCGTCGGCGGCTCCGGCGCGGAAAACAGATGGTCGAGTCCGGCTTCGACGCTTGGCTTGTCGTTGGTCGTCTCGTAGATCGGCACGTCCTCGCGTCGAATCCCATATGCTTCGAGTGCCCGCCAATAGCCGAGCGCACGGTCGCGCGAGGTGGAGTAGATCGCCCGCCCGATCCCGGCGACGCTGACGGGTCCGACATGATCGTCCGAGAGTTCGGTCGCAAGTATGCCAAAACGCCTGTGGCCCAATTCGGCCAGATGCCGGGCCGCAACGGCAGCACCTCCCAGATTGTCGACGCTGATCGATGGGATCGAGCCGTCCTCGTCATTCAAAGCCAAGGCGATGAAGGGCAATTGCCGTTCACGCGTCAATTGCACCAGCTTTTCGCCACCTTCGACGCAGAGCAGGATGAAGCCGTCCACAAGTGCGCTCTTGATGTTCCAGTCCAGCTTTTGCCGGTCCTTCGCCGAGACCAGCGCCAGGCCGGTGCCGCTGGCGTCGCACACTTGGGAAATGGCCGCCAGGAGCGCCCTGGCCCATGGATCGTCGAAGAAATAGGCAAGCGGCTCGACGACGGCGACGCCTATGGCATTGACCTTCCCGGCCCGCAGCAGCCGTCCCGTCAGGCTCGGGCCGGCATAGCCGAGCCGTTTGGCTGTCTCAAGCACATGCTCGCGCACTTCCTCGCGCACCACCTCGGGCCGGTTGAAAACATTGGAGGCGGTTCCCTGCGAGACCCCTGCCGCCTTGGCGACATCCGCGAGCCTGATGGTGTCCTTGGCCAATTCAATCCTCCATGGGTTTCAAGTGGATAGTAGCAATGAAGTTGTATCGGTTCAATTCTGCTTGACGGAGAGTTCTTGAGGTGTATGATTGAACCGATTCAATCGGATTTTGCGTATCGATATTGAATCGATTCAATTAGAAAGATGAGCAATGGTGAACGACTATCTCTTCAAGGATCTCTATTATGATCGATGGGGCGATCCCTGTAGTCCGGATGCCGTCGATCCGCGTTCGCCCGAAGGCAAGGGCGTTGCTGGCGGCCAAGGTATTCTCGGCCGGATGGCAGCGCTTTTCCGCCGTCGCCGGGCTCGCCCGTCGGCGTGGTCCTTCACGATTCCGAGTGAGACATCAGATGCGCAGGACGAAGCCGACGTCCGGCATCGTACCGGGCTTGAAGATCCGACGTTCCTTGCGATCGCCAAGGCCTTGTCGCGGAATTGCTAGGCAATGCCTGGAAACGCTCAACGATCCCTTCGAAGGACTTCAGAAGCTCTCCTTATAGGGGCGCAGGTCGATTTCCTGCGTCCAGGCGGAGGGATGCTGGCGATGGATATGCCAGTAGGTCTCGGCGATGGCGTCGATATTGAGCAGTCCGTCGGTCTCCACATCCGGCCGACGCGACCGCAGCCGGTCGCCATCTATGCCGCCATCGATGATCGTGTGGGCGACATGCAGGCCAAGCGGGCCGAATTCGCGCGCCATGCTCTGGCTGATCATGCGGAGCCCCGCCTTGGCGGCGGCGAATTGCGCATAGCCGGCCTTGCCGCGCAGGCTGGCCGAGGCGCCGGTGAAGATCACCGTGCCGCGTCCGAGGGGCGCGAGGTGCCGCGCCGCCTCGCGGCCGACGAGGAAGCCGCCGAAGCAACAGATGCGCCAGAATTCCTCGAACTCGGCGGCGGTGACGCCGCGAAAGCCGATCTGCCGGTTGATGCCGGCGTTGAAGACGACGAAATCGGGCGGGGCGATTCCGTCCCGCGGCGCAAAGGCATGGTCGAACAGTTTCTCGACGGCTGCTTCGTCCGTTGCGTCGGTCTCGACCGCTTCGGCACTGCCGCCGGAGGCTTTGATGGCATCGGCGACCCTGGCGATCTTTTCCGGGGTGCGGCCGGCGATGACGACGTGATAGCCCTTGTCGGCCAGCAGCCGGCAAAGTGCGGCGCCAAGACCCTTTTCTGCGCCGACGCCGACGATGATTGCGCTCGGCGTGCTCATTCGGCGGCCTCCCTGGCGTCCAGCGCCGGATAATCGGTGTAACCTTCCGCGCCGCCGCCATAGAAGGTCGGGCGGTGATAGGGGTTGAGGCCCGCGCTGTGACGGATGCGCTCCGGCAGGTCCGGATTGGCAATGAACAGCCGGCCGAAGGCGATGGCGTCGGCATGGCCGGCGGCGAGCGCCGCCTCGGCGGTCTCCGGCCTGAAATTGCCGGCGGCGATCAGGGTGCCGGACCAGGCGGGCCGGAAGAGTTCCGCCGCCGAGGGCACGTTCTTGTGGTCGACCTCGGCCTGGCCGGCGCCGCTGGCGCGCGGTTCGATCAGGTGAAGATAGGCGAGATGGAGCCGGTCCAGTTCGCGGATGACATGGCCGTAAAGCCGAAGCGGATCGTCCTCGCCGCTGTCATTGGCAATGCCGAAGGGGGAGAGCCGCACACCGACGCGATCCGATCCCCAGACGCCGGAAACCGCCTCGACCACTTCGAGCAGCAACCGTGTGCGGTTCTCGATCGTGCCGCCATACTGGTCGCTGCGCTGGTTGGAGCGCGCCTGCAGGAATTGCTCGATCAGATAACCGTTGGCGCCATGGATCTCGACGCCATCGAAGCCGGCCTGCTTCGCATTGGCGGCAGCCTGGGCATAGAGGTCGATCAGCAGCGGCATCAGATCGGTGTCGATCGCCTGCGGCGTTTCGAAGGGGACGCGTTCGAAGGTGGCGGTAAAAGCCTGCCCCGATGCCGCGATCGCCGACGGCGCGACCGGCGCCGCACCGCCCGGCTGATGTGAGGAATGCGAGATGCGGCCGACATGCCAGAGCTGCAGGAAGATCCGCCCGCCCTTGGCATGCACCGCTTCCGTCACGCTCTTCCAGCCGGCGATCTGCTCGGTCGTATGAATACCCGGCGTCGCCGGCATGCCCTGTCCGGCCGGCGAGATCTGCGACCCCTCGGAAATGATCAGCCCGCCCACCGAGGCGCGCTGCGCATAATATTGTGCATTCAGCGCCGAAGGCACATTGCCCGGCTGGCCCGCCCGCATGCGCGTCAGCGGCGCCATGACGACGCGATGCGCCAGTTCGTAAGGACCGAGGGCGAGCGGCGAAAAGAGAGTGGCTGTCATGAAAATCACCTGTCTGGAACGGATTTGCTCTCTGGGGCGGAAGGGTCGGCCAGCGGCGAATCGGTCCCAGGGGTATCGAATAAGATGATGATCATCATTTATTCCAACAATCGGACGTGCGCAACTGAATCTCGCGCTAGAACGAGATGTCGGAAAGAAAACCGAGCACGGCATTGTTGAACAGCGCCGGGCGCTGCACCGGCGCGAAATGGCTGACGCCGGGCAAGAGGATCAGCGATGCGCCGGGAATGCCACGAGCAAGATAGTCGGCATGCTCGCGGCGGATGAATTCGTCATGCTCGGCGTGCGCGATGGCGACCGGCACCCGGATTTCGGCGAGATCGGTGGCGGAATAGTTCGGCTCCGTCCGCTGCATCTGCCCGACAGCCTTGACGAAGGCGTCGAACTGGTCCGGCGTCGCCGACAGCGCGGCGTAATCCTTGACGTGGCGGGAAAAACAGCGATCGACGACCGGCGTCGGCACGAATTCCCTGGCGCCGCTGGGGTCCATGTTGCAGGCGAAATAGAAGACGCCGGCGATGCGCCCGGGCTCGGTTCTGGCAAGGATCAGGCCGGTGCAGGCCCCGTCGCTCCAGCCGATGACGGCGGCCTTGGCGATAGCGAGCCGGTCCATCACCGCCAGCACGTCGGAGCCCATCAGCTCGTAGGTGTAGGGCCGGGCGTCGCGCGTGCTGCGGCCGTGACCGCGGCTGTCGATGGCAATCACCCGGTAGCCGGCCTCGACCAGCGCCGGCACCTGATGGCCCCAATTGCCGCTGTTTCCGAGGCCGCCATGCAGCAGGATCACCGGCCGTCCGGCGCCATAGGCGGCATACCAGATGCGGACGCCGTCATGCTCGACATGACCCTCGACCGCCGCAGCCGGCAGGGGAGCGGCCCCCTGGGCCGCGAAGATCTCCAGATTGTCGTCGTTGAATTCCATGCTCATCCCTCCCGCGACGGGCTTCTTTCGGCGCCCGCCTGACAGAAATCTAGGTCGGGTGATGCATCCAGCCAAGTCTGTCCGGCGCCGCGCTCCCGGCGAGCAGTTCCCAGCCAGGGCCGGACTGCTCACAGGCCTTGCCGGAGCGCGGCGAGAACCTCCACCGCCCGCGCGATATCCGCCGATTGAAAGCCCGCGGCAAGCGCGCCGATCCAGTCGCGGCGCAGCCGGTCGGCCGCGCCATAGGCATCCCCACCCTTGTCGGTCAAAACGACCAGTTGCGCCTTCCTGTGATGGGGATTGTCCCGGAAGGACACCAGCCCGTCACGGACCAGTTCGTTGACGATGCGCTGTACGCCCTGGCGCGCGACGCCGGCCTCCCTGGCGATCTGTGCGACGGTGCGTCCGGTCTTCGACCGGGCAAGGGCGCCGAGGACCTGCCAGCGTGCGCTCGTCAGGCCGATCGGCCCGACGATTTCATCGCCTCTCGCGAGAAGCCGGCCGTTCAGGCGGAAGACTTCGAGGATCAGGCGGCCAAGTTCGTCTGCGTCTGCGGGCATGGGGCGCTCTCGGTGCTTGCGGATATCGATATTGACAATATATTGTCATTATTTGATGATGAGATCAATGGGAAACCAGCACACGGAGCAAGGCGAATGAAGACGGAGTCGATTTTTCGCGTGGACAAGTTCGCGGTGCCGGCGCAAGCGCGCGATGCTTTCATGACCCGGCTACGGAGTACGCACAAGGCGCTGGGAACAGCGGACGGATGCGTGCAGAACCTGGTTCTTGAACAGGTCTCCGGCACCGGGGAGTTCAATGTCGTCACCATCGTCGAGTGGCGCGACACCGCCGCCTACGAGAGTGCCAGGCAGGCCGCCCAGCAACGGCAGAAAGACAGCGGCTTCGATCCGCAGAGCTATTTCCGCGAATTGGGCATCAAGGCCGATCTTGGCAACTACACGCCGATGCTTGAGCAGGCCTAAAGCGCGTCGCGATCTTTCAGATTCGCTTCCCGCGCTTTAGGTCCTTGATCTTGCGCATATCGTTCCCGCAAAACCGCTGCACACTTTTGCGCGACATGCGCTAGGGACCTGTCGCCGTGCCGGCCCGCCCAACGCCGGATGCCTCCCGCATCGGCAGCGATGCGCGGATAAGGCGGGCGGCGGCCTCTCCGGCCGTTTCCATATAGCTTGGATCGCGATGCAGCAGCACGACGGCGAAGGCGCCGTCGAGCAGCAGGATCACCTGACGTGCGAGTTGCCGGGCCTCTTCTGCCGCTCTCTCTTCCGCAAAAACCGAGCACAGCCAATCCTCGACGCGCGTCTTATGGGCGCGGCCGGCCAGGATGGCCGGATGTCCCGGCAGGTTGATCAGCTCGACGGAGGTGCGCAGGAAGCCGCAGCCCTTCCATTTGGGGTGGCTTGCCGAGCGGGCGAGGTTGCCGAAGATGCCCGCCACCTTCTCGGCCATGTCACCGTCTGTCTCGGCGAACCAGCGCTGGAACAGCGCAAGATTGGGCTGGTCGCGCGCCTCGATATGGGCGGCGATCAGGTCGTCCTTGCTGCGGAAATGATAGTAGAGCGTCCGCTTGGTGACGCCGGCCTTTTCCGCGACCGCGTCCATGCTGACGGCCCTGATCCCCTCGCCGTAGAAGAGCTTGCCCGCGGCCGTCAGGATGCGCTCGCGTGTCGGAGGGATCGGATCGCTCATGCCTTCCTGTATACCGACCAGTGAATATACACAATGCGAGCCCTGTTCTATCCTCGCCGCCATGAACAGCACGATGCTTCGTCTTTCGGCCGAGGAGGGCCATGCGGCAGAGATCCGATGCCTGGATGGCGTGCGGCTTGGCGGCCATCTGTGGTGGGCGCCGGACGGCGGTTCGCGCGGCAGCATTATCGTCAATCCCGCGACCGGCGTGCTGGCCCGTTTTTATCATCGCTATGCCCGCTTCCTCGCCCGCCACGGCTTCGATGTGCTGACGTATGATTATCGCGGTATCGGCCTATCGCGGCCGGAGCGTCTGCGCGGCTGCGGCTATCGCTGGCGGGATTGGGGCGAGCGCGATTTCGATGCCGCCCTTCGTTTCATGCGCGAGCGCCGGCGCGACGGGCCGCTGATCGTGGTCGGGCACAGCGTCGGCGGTTTCCTGCCGGGGCTGGCTGAAAGCGCGCCGCTGATCGACCGGATGCTGACGGTCGGGGCGCAATATGCCTGGTGGGGCGATTACATGCTGCGCCGGCGGCTTTCCCTCTTCGCCAAGTGGCATGTCGCCATGCCCGTCGTCACCGCGCTTTGCGGTTATTTCCCCGGCCGCAGGTTCGGTTGGCTGGAGGATCTGCCGGCCGGCGTCGCCCAGGAATGGAGTTTTCGCGGCCCCCGTTTCGAGCGCAGCCATCCGCGCGGCGAGCGTCAGGCCGTCCTCTCACGCATGGCGGCGGTGCATGCGCCGATCCTCGCCGTCGCCGTGTCCGACGATGAGCTCGGCACCGTGCCGGCGGTCCGTCGCACCCTCGGCTATTATCGTGGCGCGGAGCGGACGGCCGCGCTGCTTCGCCCGGCCGACTATGGCCGCCAGTCCATCGGCCATTTCAACCTGTTCCACGACAGCCATGCTGCCGGCTTCTGGGCCGACACGCTTTCCTGGCTCTGCGATGGCCGCAATCCCTGGCCGGCGCATGTCGTCGGTCCATGAGCCGGCATGCGGGCTAGCGATGCATCGTCCTATTGTCCGCCCGCCGCTGCCAGATGCTCGAAGAGGTCACGCGCCGGCGCCGTCAACTCTTCTCCGGCGCGGATGCAGACGCAAAGGTGGCGCGTCGCCCACTCATCGGCAAGGCGGACGGCTGCAATCCTGCTGAACCTGCCGCAGCGGCGCGCGGCGGTTTCCGGCACGATGCCGAGGCCGACGCCTTCGGCCGCCATGCGGCAGATGCCGTCGAAGCTGCGCAGGCGCAGGCGCAGTTTCAGCCGGATGCCCATCCTCGCCGCCTGCATGTCGATATGATCCTGCAGCGCGCCGCCGGAAAGCCCGATGAAATGCTGGTGAGCAATGTCGGCGAAGGAAACACGCTTCTGCCCGGCAAGTGCATGATCGCGCGGGGCGACCATCACCAGCCGGTCGATGGCGAAGGGCCGCAGTTCCAGGCCCGCCGTGTCGACCGCATCCGAGAGAATGCCGATCTCCGCCAGCCCGGCGGTGACGGCTTTGGCGATCTCGGCGCTCTGTCGCTCCTTCAGGTCGATATCGATGCGCGGATGCGCCGCCATCCAGGGCGCCAGCCGCTCCGGCAGGAATTCGGTGGTCGCCGCCGTATTTGCCGCCAGCCGCAGGGTGGCGCGCAGGCCGCTCGCATGTTCGCCGAGCTCGCCCTGCATCCGCGCCATCTGTCGCTGGATCAGGCGGGCATGATGCGCCAGTGCCTCGCCGGCCGGCGTCGGCCGCACGCCGCGGCGACCGCGTTCGAGCAGCTTGATGTCGCCGGCCGCCTCCATGTCGCGCAGGCGCTCGCTGGCGGCCGGCAACGAAAGCCCGACATCGGCCGCGCCATGGGTGATGCTGCCGGCATCGACCACGGCGAGGAAGAGACGGAGATCGGTGAGGTCGAAACGCATGCGGGCGAGCATAGACGATATCCAGCCTTCGGAACAGCCGAAGTCTGGCTGCGGATCATCCGCATTGTGCCGGCCGCGCGATCCTCTATCTCAGCGGCATGATGGATCATTCGCTGTTGCTCGTTGTCGCCATTACCGCGACCTTCTTTGTCGCCGGCCTCGTCAAGGGCGTTACCGGCATGGGCCTGCCGACCGTGGCGATGGGCGTGCTTGGTGCGTTGATCTCGCCGCTTGCCGCCGCCGGCCTGCTAATCGTGCCGTCCTTCGTCACCAATGTCTGGCAGCTCTTCGCCGGCCCGAAATTCGCGCCGCTGCTGCGCCGGCTGTGGCCGATGATGCTGGCTGTCGTCGTCAGTACGGTCGCCGGTTCGTCGCTGCTGACCAGTGGCAACACCGTGCTGACGACGGCCGCCCTCGGTGCGGCGCTGGTCGTCTATGCCGCTTATACGCTGCTTGCGCGCCAGCTTCGCGTGCCGGCGCGGTTGGAGCCATGGCTGTCGCCGGTGATCGGCGCGGCGACGGGCCTGGTGACAGGCGGCACCGGCGTCTTCGTCATTCCCGCCGTGCCCTATCTCCAGGCGCTGGGTCTGGAAAAGGACGATCTGGTGCAGGCGCTCGGCCTGTCCTTCACCGTCTCCACCATCGCGCTCGCCGCCGGGCTTATCTGGCGCGGCGCCTTCCACCTCGACAATCTCGTCCTGTCGGGGCTCGCGATCGCGCCGGCGCTCGCCGGCATGTGGGCCGGGCAAATCATCCGCCGCCGGGTCAGCCCGGCGACATTCCGGCTGTGGTTTCTGATCTGCCTGCTTCTGCTGGGCGCGGAGATGCTGCTACGGCCGCTT
>JASGEG010000490.1:0-6148 GCA_047606605.1 Rhizobium sp. | reverse complement strand
CCAGCGCTATTACGATCTCTATACGTCCCAGCACACCGGGCGAAAGCAGCACCTTCAGGCCTGCCGCAAGGTCGCGGATGTTCCGGGACGTATAGAGATCGTAATAGCGCTGGTTCTTCCGGCCAATCGCATGTTCGGCGCTGAAACTGCCATTGAAATCCTCGACCGCGACCTTGAAGATGAGATCGCGGAGGCGACGCTCGAAATCGATGTCTCCCGCAGCAGGATCGTCCTTCGGCACGACGAGATTGAAGTGCACGCCGCCATCCGCGATATGGCCGAAATCGCAGATCCTGACGGTGGGAGACCGCGCCGGCAGTTCAGTCCGCATCCGGGCGCAAAAGCCCATGATGTCACCACGGCGGAAAGAGAGATCGAAGGCGATCAACCTGCCGGAATGCTTGACCCCTTCCGAAAGAGCATGCCGCAGCGCCCACATCTCATGGGCCGGGCCGACGAAGGCATCGGCAAGCGGCGCCGCCTCGCTCTCCCATATTTCAGCGAGCACAGCCTCCAGCACCTGATCGAGCGATTGCTCGCCCTCGCGCGGCGCCCAGCTGCGGCTCACCTCGGCCAGAATGACATAGGCCGGCACCTCACCGCGCTCGAAGGGATTGCGCAGCGAGGGAACATGCTCGAGAGCGGCGGATATCGCATTGGCCGACATGCCCTCGAAGGCCGAGAGATAGCTGCCCAGCCGCTCTTCCATCGCCCGCAGAAGCGGCATCACATCGGCGTCGCCGCGCGGCACCAGATAGGCGGTCGCCGTTTGGCGCGGCAGCGGTTCGAGATTGAGCACGCATTCGGTGATGATGCCGAAAGCGCCCGATGTGCCGATGAAGATCTGCTTCCAGTCGACGCCGGTGTTATTCTTGCGCAGATCGCTTGCCAGATGCAGGATTGTTCCCGCGTCATCGGCCAGCACCACGGTCACGCCGAGCGTGTTGCGGCGGACGTCGCCATATTTCAGGAAACGCGAGCCGCCGGTATTGGTCGCGAGCATGCCGCCGAGCCGCGGATCGGCGCCGAGGTCGATCGGAAAGAACAGGCCATGTTCCTCCAGCTTGCGGTTGACGTCGGACAGCCGCCAGCCCGCCCCCGCGCGCAAGGAGCGATTGTCGATATCGAGCGCAAAGGCATCCGTCATGCGATCAAGGCTCAGCACGACCTCTTGCCCCGAATCATCCGGCGTGGAGCCGGAGACCAGCCCGGTATTGCCGGATTGCGCAATAAGCGGGATGCCATGACGCACGCAATAGGCAACAGCGGCGGAAACCTCTTCGGTGCTGCCCGGACGCAGGACCGCGGCCGCCTGGCCCCGATCGTAACGCGCGCCGGTCTCATAGGATGCCAGATCCGGGGCGGCGGTCAGAACACCCTTGTTGCCGAGAAGCCGCCGCAACGCTTCGACATGCATGCTTTCGAGCATCAGAATGTCCTTATTCCGCAGCATCCGCCATTGTCAGTGCCCGGCAGCAGGCCTCGATCGACGCCTGTTCGATACCGGCATAGTGATCGAATTCGTTGAGAACGCCCGCCCCGAGATCGGCTTCGAAATGCCGTTGATTGGGGCTGGCGGCGAATTCATGCTGGGCGTTGTCGCCAAGGTTCGACTGGAAGATGCCGGCCGCGCTCACGGGCAGGAAATCCTCGTAGACGATGGGATCGAACTGAACGAGACCATCGGCGATCCACGCATCGATATCGCCACTGATCTCACCGCGCGTCGCTCTCCCCTTTGCCGTCAGCGAATAGCTGAAATAACCAAGGCCTTCGGCGCGGATGCCCGCCCAGTCATCCGGGAAGCTCGCGAATGCCTCAGCCAGAGCAACCGCGTAATCCGCCGCGTTCGAGCCGTCCGCCGCCGGACGCACGATGGCGCGCGACGCATCGAGAAGCGTGTCGTAGAGCGCGCGGCCCTTGGGCGTCAGGGCGATGCCGCGCTGTTCGATCTCGCCGAAACGCGCGGTATGCGAGCCGGCCTGCCAGGAGCCGTCGGCGCCACGGAAGGACACGGGCTCTTCCAAGGCCTTGAACGAGGTCTGGCGCAGCAGGATCGGGCATTTGCGGGTCGGCGGCCCCTCGACGACCGCCTTCGGCACGATACCGCGCTCCGGCATGCGAGCCTGGACGAGATCGATATCGAGCGTGCGCGGCGTCAGATGGTTGATATGCGGGCCCTTGAAGGAAACCACATCGGCGATCAGGCGATGCGCGTCGTGCAGGCGATGATAGAGATCCGCATCGACATTGGCGCGATCGTGCCAGCGGAAGGTTTCCAGCACTTGCGAAACGAAGCGATCGGCATCGTCAGAGGCAAGACCGCCATCCCGTTCGGCCTTTTCGGTGAGGGCGACGGCGTCATCGGTAAAGATCTGCCGCTTGGCGAGGACGGCTTGTGCTTCGGCGCGCAGGCTCTCGTCCGCAATGAGGTCGAGCCGCAGCAGCGATGTGAAGACGCGGAAGGGATTGCGCTTGAGCGCCGCCTCGCCGACGGGCCGGAACGCGGTCGAATGCACCGGCACACCCGCCGTCGACAGATCGTAATAGCCGACCGGATACATGCCCATGACAGCGAAGACCCGCCGCATCATCGCAAGTTCGGCGGCGGTGCCGAGACGGATGGCACCATGCCGTTCTTCCGAAATGCGCGCCAGCGAATCCGTCTTGTCGAGGCGTTCATGCAGCGACGGGTTGGCGGCAAGCGTCTCGGCATTGATATCCGAGACCAGTTCCATCAGCGTGCCATAGGCCGGCACCTCCGTGCGGTACATGTCCGACATGGCGGCAGAGAATGCGTGGCGGATATCATCGGGAGAAACATGCGGCGCGGTCACGGATAGCCCTTCCTGGAGACGAGTTCATTCCTTTTTCGCACAATAGAGCTTGTTGCAAGGCTTGTCTCATGACATCCTCGGCTTAGTTGATGCCTACCGAGAATGAATATGCGCCGCAGCCTCACCCCAGACTTTGCCAATCTCCAGGCTTTCGAATGCGCGGCTCGGCACGGCAATTTCACCCGCGCTGCCGAGGAGCTGAACCTGACCCAAAGCGCGGTGAGCCGGCAGATCCTTGCGCTCGAACAGCAGACCGGCCTGCTGCTCTTCGAACGCGTGCGCCGCCGCGTGATCCTGTCCGAGGCCGGCAAGCGGCTGCTCGCCGATGTCCAGCGCCTGCTCGCCCAGTCGGAACAATTGATGCTGCGCGCGGTCGCCGCCGCCGACACGGACGAGGCGCTCAACATCGCGACCTTGCCGACCTTCGGCTCGCGCTGGCTGATGCCGCGGCTGCCCGACTTCCTCGCCCGTCATCCCTCGCTCGCCCTGACGATGGAATCGCGCTCGGAACCTTTCGATTTCGATCAGGAGGATTTCGATCTCGCCATCCATTACGGTCAGCCGACCTGGGCCAAGGCGAGCTCGACCTTCCTGTGCAGCGAATTCGTGCTGCCGGTCGCAAGCCGCGCGGTCATGGATACGCTTGGCGCCAGGAGCCCGTCCGACCTTGCCCAGGCTCCCCTCCTTCATCTCACCACCCGCCCCCGCCTCTGGTCGCAATGGTTCGAAGCCAATGGCGGATCGCCCGGCGATGGCTTTCGCGGCAATCGCTTCGATCAGTTTTCCATGATCATCGGAGCGGCCTGCGCCGGCATGGGGGTGGCGCTTCTACCCTCCTATCTGATCGAGGAGGAGGTTCGCACCGGCATGCTGGTGCCCATCTTCGATCTGCCGATGGCGACCGAGTTCGGCTATTATGCCGTCCTGCCCGAAGGCCGCCAGAGCAATGAGGTGGCCAACGCCTTCAAGGACTGGCTGATCAGCCAGGTCGAACGCCAAACGGCGCGATGACGGCGGCAAGCCAGCCAAAACCCATATGAAGCCAGAGATGCTCCAGCGTGCGAATAATTCGATCATACCGCTGATGAGATTGTGCTAGTCGTTCCCGTTCCTCTGGCAAATAATCCCGAAGAGACAACCGAAACGCGTCGTTAGATAGATCATTCGTGGAATCTTGGGTTCGGTCGGGGACCGACACAGTTCTCTTCCCGACAGAACCTTCCTCACAGATTTGCTTTGGATCGGGAGCGTGGGATGACAGCGACAACGCAACTGCAGTTTCTGTTGAACGGGAAGTCCATCGTCATCGACGATCCCTCCCCCGAAACATTGCTGATCGACTATCTGCGATCCGCGGAGATCCATCTCACCGGAACCAAGAAACCCTGCGGCCAAGGCGGCTGCGGCGGATGCACGGTCATTCTCTCCGATTGGCCTGATGGGAAGGTGCGGCATCGGGCGATCAATTCCTGTCTGCGGCGCCTTTGCTCGCTGCAGGGCATGGCCGTCACCACGATCGAGGGGACGGGCAACCTGCCGCCTCCCGTGCCCGAATATCTGACCCACCGCCTGATGGGCGGCCGCGCCGGCGCCCAGATCGGCGCGGCGCTGCCGGAAGCATTCCTCGACGTCTCAGACGAGGTGCAGCTGCTGCAATCGTCTCTGGAAGGCGACAGCAAGCCCGATCAGGCATCGGGGGGCGATTCGACGATCAATCCGGTCGCGCACCGGCTGGCGATCAACAATGGCAGCCAATGCGGATATTGCAGCGTCGGCTTCGTGATGAACATGTCGGAATTCATCACCAACAACCCGAAAGCGACGCAACAGGACATTGAGGACGCCTTCGACGGCAATCTCTGCCGCTGCACCGGCTACCGGCCGATCCTGACCGGCATGAAGACATTTGCGAGCAATTGGACGCCGGCGGATCAGGCCGGCATCATGCACTGTCTCGAGGACCCGGACATTCATCTGCCGCATGGCGCGGTGGTCAACATTCCCGTTCCGACGACCGCACCTGCGATTTCCGGCAATCTGCGGATCACGGACGGACCAGTCGAGTGGTTCACGCCGGTCAGCAAGGCCGAGCTTGCCGCCTGCATCGCCGATCTCTCCGCGCGCGCAAAGAGCTTCAAGCTCATCGCCGGGGGAACCTCGTTCGGCATATACAAGGAGGAGTTCGAAACCGCCGACGCCTTCGTCAGCCTCGGCAGCGTCGCCGAACTCGCCGGCAGCATCGCCTTCGGCGACAGCAATCTCTTCATCAACTTCCCGGCATCGGCGAGCTATGAGGAACTGATCGCCTTCTTCGAGACGGCGCAGCGGACGCTGCCGGCCTCCGACACCGTCACCGCCTTCCTCTACATGATGCGCCGAACCGCTGGGCGGATCGTGCGAAATGCAGCCACCGTCGGCGGCAATCTCATGCTTGTGCTCCGCCACATCGCCAAGGGGACCGGCGAGCCGTTCCCCTCCGACATCTTCACCGTCATGCTTGGGGCGCAGGTGCTGATTTCCTATTGGGAAATAAAGCCCGACGGCGGTTTCGCTCCGACGGATGAGCCCGTGGCGATCCTGAGCCTGATGGAGGCGGTGATCCGTGACCCGTCGCTTGCCGACCGCATCGTCCTTCGATCGCTCCGGGTGACGACGCGGAGTTTCAACGATCTCGGCCTGGTGGCCGAGAAGGTCGCCCTGCGCGAAGTAAACTCGCACACGATCGTCAATGCGTGCATCTCGATCACCCGGTCGCCGGGCGGCATTTCATCGCCGCTCTTCGTGTTCGGTGGCCTTGGCGCCGCACCCTGGCAGATGCCCGCGGACATTACCCAGCCATTGGTCGGCAAGGAATTCACCTTCGCATTGATCTGCGAGTTCTGCGACACGGTTGAGCAAGCGGCACGCCAGTTCATCGAGGAATCGGCCGAACGGATGCGGGGCCTGCCATCGGAGGGTTTCACCACCGAATACAAGGTCCAGCTCACCGTCGGCCTCTTCTTCAAGGCGATGGTCAATATCCTCTTGAAATGGGGCGGAAGCGTTCCGGAGCCGGTCCGGTCGGCGGGCACGATCACCTGGGGCACCTGGGGCGTCAGCGGCGGCAAGCAGGATTACGTGCCGCAGGCCTACAAGGCGCCGGTCGCCCAGCCCTATATCAAAAGCACGGCGCTCGCCCAATGTTCGGGCCGAATTCACTACACGCACGAACTCGCCTATCCGCAAGGGACCCTGCATGCGGCGTTTGTGCAGAGCAAGCGCGCCTTGGCGCGGTTCTCCTATCAATGGCCGGGAAAGGGTGCTGTATCGAT
>JASGEG010000489.1:0-5288 GCA_047606605.1 Rhizobium sp. | reverse complement strand
GAAAGGCAAAATATCTCAGATGGTTGTAAGTATCTTCTCGGGTCACGGTACAGGGCCATCTTCTATGGGAACCAGGCAAAACACAACCTACCAAAACACCGACAGGCGGCGGGCCATTTGACCCACCGCCTGTCGAATTGTTGGAGCTTTGTTCGGGCGTTGCCGGTGATTAGAACAACCGGTCCATCCAGCCGTGCACGTCGTTGCTGCGGCCGTTCTGGATATCGAGCAGGGCTGCCTTGAGGCGCTGGGTCACGGGGCCGGCGGTGCCGTCGCCGATGGTGAAATTATGCTTGCGGCCCTTGAGCTTGCCGATCGGTGTCACCACCGCGGCCGTGCCGCAGGCAAAGGCCTCGCGCAGCCGTCCGCTTTCGGCATCCTTCTGCCACTGGTCGATCGAATAGGGTTCCTCGCGCACGGCAAGCCCGAGGTCGCGGCCGAGCGTGATCAGCGAGTCGCGGGTGATGCCCGGCAGGATCGTGCCGGTGAGCGGCGGGGTCTGCAGCGAGCCGTCATCGAAGACGAAGAAGACGTTCATGCCGCCGAGTTCCTCGATGTAGCGGCGTTCCACCGCGTCGAGGAAGACGACCTGGTCGCAGCCTTCCTGGGTCGCCTCGGCCTGCGCGGCAAGGCTGGCGGCATAATTGCCGCCGCATTTGGCTTCGCCGGTGCCGCCGGGGGCGGCGCGCGTATAGTTTTCCGAAATCCACAGCGTCACCGCCGAGGCGCCGCCCTTGAAATAGGCCCCGACGGAGGAGGCGACGACACAATAGACGTATTCGGCCGAGGGCTTCACGCCGAGCAGGGTTTCGGCCGCGAACATGAACGGACGCAGATAAAGTGCTGCGCCGTCGCCCGTCGGTATCCAATCTTTATCGACTTCGACGAGCGAGCGCACGGATTCGAGGAAAAGTTCTTCCGGCAGCGGCGCCATCGCCAGCCTCACGGCGGAATTGCGGAAGCGGCGCGCATTGGCGTCGGGACGGAAGAGCGCCGCGCCGCCGTCGGGCAGGCGATAGGCCTTCATGCCTTCGAAGATTTCCTGCGCATAATGCAGCACCAGCGTCGCCGGATCGAGATTGAACGCCTTGCGAGCTTCGATCTTCCCGTCATGCCATCCACGTCCCTCGGTGTAACGGATGGTCACCATATGGTCGGTGAATACGCGGCCAAATCCGGGGTTTTGCAGCAGCGCCTCACGCTCGCTCACCGGAACGGGGTTCGAATTTCTCTCAACTATCAGGGTCTTTGCGCCGCTGTCGCTCATCGTCGGTTCCTTCGTCGGTAGCAGGTCGATTCTCGCTCACTGCTGACGGGTGGTTTAACCCAAATCAAGTGGCATTTGGTTGCGTTTATATTTGCTCAGGTAAAAGTTTTCGCGTTGTGCCCCTGATTTTCCGAAATTTCTAGTATTTTCTCCCAAAGCCGGCGCTGGAGAGGCGCCGGCGCTCAAAGATGTGAGCGGCCGGATCGACGGCGCCGCTTGCGTCGCAGGGCTTCTGCTGCTAGGAGCCTGCCCCAGCTTTAGCAAAGCTTAAATCCGGTCGCAGCCCACCCGGTCAAAACAAGGGACCTCAAATTATGAAGACCATCGTCATCTGCTCCGGCGGATTGGACTCCGTTTCGCTCGCCCACAGGATCGCGGCGCAACATCAGCTTGTCGGACTTTTGTCCTTCGATTACGGCCAGCGCCACTGCAAGGAGCTGGATTTCGCCGCCGCCTGCGCCAAGCGCCTTGGCGTGCCGCATCAGATCATCGACATCACCGCCATCGGCAAGCATCTGACGGGTTCGGCGCTCACCGACGATGTCGCGGTACCGGACGGGCACTATGCCGAGGAAACGATGAAGGCGACCGTCGTGCCGAACCGCAATGCGATCATGCTTTCGATCGCCTTCGGCCTTGCCGCCGCGCAGAAGGCCGATGCGGTCGCCGTCGCCGTTCATGGCGGCGATCATTTCATCTATCCCGATTGCCGGCCCGGCTTCATCGATGCCTTCCAGCAAATGCAGAACCAGGCGCTGGACGGCTATGCCAGCGTCTCGCTGCATGCGCCCTACGTCAATATTTCCAAGGCCGATATCGTCAGCGACGGCGCCCGTCATGGAACGCCCTTCGCCGAGACCTGGTCCTGCTACAAGGGCGGCGCGCGCCACTGCGGCCGCTGCGGCACCTGCGTCGAGCGGCGCGAGGCCTTCCATCTCGCCGGCGTCGAGGACCCGACGGAATATGCGGACGCGGATTTCTGGGTGCAGGCGACATCGGGCTTTTCGGCCGACGAGGTGAAATGATGTTCCGCATCACCAAGGAATTCCATTTCTCCGCCTCGCATCAGCTCACCCATCTTGCCGACGATCATCAATGCGCGCGCATGCATGGGCATAATTATATCGTCGAGGTCGAGCTTTCCGCCGCCGAACTCGATGCCAACGGCTTCGTTCGCGATTATCATGAGCTTGCGCCGCTAAAGCATTATATCGACGATCATTTCGACCATCGTCACCTCAACGATGTTCTCGGCCACGGCCGGGTGACCTCGGAATGTCTCGCCAAGCATTTCTACGACTGGTGCAAGGCGCTGCTGCCCGAGACCTCGGCGGTGCGCGTCAGCGAGACGCCGAAGACATGGGCGGAATACCGGCCATGAGCGAGGCGCGCGAAACCCGAATCCGCATCAGCGAGATCTTCGGGCCGACCATCCAGGGCGAGGGGATATTGATCGGCCTGCCGACGGTGTTCGTACGCACCGGCGGCTGCGACTACCGCTGTTCCTGGTGCGATACGCAGCATGCCGTCGACAGCGAGTATCGCGAGGAATGGCAGCCCATGTCCGTCGACCAGATCTGGCAAGATGTGACCCGCCTTTCCGGCGGCAGGCCGCTGACGGTCTCGCTTTCCGGCGGTAATCCGGCCATCCAGCCGCTCGGTCCGTTGATTGCGCGCGGTCATGGCGAGGGCTACCGTTTCGCGCTCGAAACGCAAGGCAGCATCGCCAAGGACTGGTTCGCCGATCTCGACGTGCTGGTGCTGAGCCCGAAGCCGCCTTCGAGCGGCATGGAGACGAATTGGGCCGCCTTCGACGACTGTCTGCGGCTTGCCGCGAATGGACCGCAGACCGCCCTGAAGATCGTTGTCTTCGATGACCGCGATTACGCCTATGCCCGCGATGCCGCGGCCCGCTATCCGCATCTGCCCGTCTACCTCCAGCCGGGCAATCACACGCCGCCGCCGCCCGATGCCGACGATGCCGCCATCGACATCGACGGCATCATCGATCGCATGCGCTGGCTTGTGGGCAAGGTGGCGGACGATCGATGGTTCGAGGCGCGGGTTCTGCCGCAGCTCCACGTTCTTCTCTGGGGCAACCGGCGCGGAGTTTGACGCGGCGCCTGTACCACGGCGATACGGTGACCTTGCGATCGCATTGCGCAAAGAGCGGCTCGGGATGATTCGCTCTCGCGATTGGGCATGCGCTTCCAGAGCGCACTATGGCAACAATATCAATTTGATATCGAGATGGGAGGCATCAAAGACCAGACCAAAATACGCATGTTCGCAGAGGCTCTAATCGCCGTCGCATGAAACTTCAGTGGCAGATCAGCCGTCGCCAGCATATGGGCG
The DNA here is from genome assembly GCA_047606605.1 of Rhizobium sp. Taxonomy (GTDB): domain Bacteria; phylum Pseudomonadota; class Alphaproteobacteria; order Rhizobiales; family Rhizobiaceae; genus Rhizobium. The sequence continues at coordinate 1,666 of JASGEG010000489.1, read as the reverse complement.
AGTCAGCGGGCATCGAAGGCGGCGCCTCCCATTTTTCGAGAATGGCGGACGTGACGTTGACCTGATTTTGCGACTGGTAATCCACAAATAGCGAAAGGTGCCCCGCCGCGAAGAATTTCGCCTGGCTCATGACTATGCTGCTGGGCTTCAGTCTATACGGCTCGCGCATGCGAGCAGATAAAAGTGCAGTACGAGCACTTTTTGTTTGGCGTAGTGCGCATGGTGCACTATGTTGATGGTCGGAACGGAGATCAGGATGCCGACGATTGTGAGGCTCGGGAACATTGCCATTCGGATGTTCGCCAATGACCACAATCCCCCGCATTTCCACATCGTCACCGCAGATTACCAGATTTCCGTTCTTCTTTCCGATTTCTCTGCCATGGCGGGCAGCATGGATCGGAAGAGCCTTTCGACGGCTCTGGAATGGGCCGCCAAGAACAAGGAGGTTCTGGAAAATGAGTGGAAACGTCTCAATCCCTGACATCGAAATGATCTCGACTGGAAAGCCCCTGCCGCGCATTGCCGCCGCGACGCCGTTGGACGGCCGCAAGGTCCGCGTGACCTTTGACAATGGAAGGACGAAAACCGTCGATCTTTCCCCGGCGCTGGAAAGCCGCAGGTTCTATATTCCTCTCCGTGACGACGACGCCCTGTTCCGATCCTTCCGGATCAGCGAATATCAAGACGCTCTTGAATGGGGCGACAATTTGGATTTTTCCGCCGTATGGTTGGAAAGGCTTCCGTCGGTCGATTTCGGCAACGCGGACTTTCGCGAGGCAATGGACAGGCTCGGTATGACGCTGGACGGCATGGCTGTCGCCCTTGAGATTTCCCGTCGCCTGGTGGCCGACTATCGCAAGGATAAGCCGATTCCACGGCATATAGGCTTGGCGACGCGATACCTGGTGGAGCATGAGGCGATCGCCTAATCGGCGGTTGCTTCACCCACATAGTCCTTCGGTGCCACAATGCCATGCTGGGCATATCAGCGGATGAGAATCATCGACGGGAGGGATTTCATGAAACACGTCATAGCCATATGCGCGCTCGGCTCGCTGCTGGCGTCCACCGCCCTGGCGCAGGAGCAGCCGGCGCTTTCGGCCCGCATCGCCAAGACGCTGAGCGTGGACGGACTATCGTTCAAGGATCTCGACGGCAACGGCAAGCTCGATCCTTACGAGGACTGGCGGCTGCCGGCCGCCGAGCGCGCCGCCGATCTCGTCAAGCGCATGACGCTGGAGGAAAAGGCCGGCCTGATGATGCACGGCACCGCGCCGTCCGTCGGTCCCGGCGTCGGCATGGGCGTCGGCTCGCAATATGATCTCGACCGCGCCAGGGAGATGATCGACAAACGCAAGGTCGTCACCTTCATCACCCGGCTTGCCGGCGATCCCGCGGTTCTGGCCGAGGAAAACAACAAGATGCAGGAGATCGCCGAATCCGGCCGCCTCGGCATTCCCGCGACGATCAGCACCGATCCGCGCAACCACTTCCAGTTCGTGCTCGGCGCCAGCGTTTCGGCCGGCGGCTTCTCGAAATGGCCGGAGACTTTGGGATTTGCCGCCATCGGCGATGCGGCGCTCATGCGCCGCTTCGGCGATATCGCCCGCCAGGAATATCGTGCCGTCGGTATCCAGGAGGCGCTGTCGCCGCAGATCGATCT
>JASGEG010000488.1:0-14962 GCA_047606605.1 Rhizobium sp. | reverse complement strand
TCGGGAATTTGCGGATGGATTCCACCAGATACTGATAGGGCTCGGCATCGCCGGTGATCGCCTTGCCGAATTTCGGAATGGCGTTGAAGGACCAGGCGTCGTAGACGCGGTCGAGCAGCGGCAGGTCAACCTCGGAGAATTCCAGCACCAGCAGCCGCCCGCCGCGCTTCAGCACGCGATAGGCCTCCTTCAGCGCCACATCGATGCGCGGCACGTTGCGGATGCCGAAGGCGATCGTATAGGCGTCGAAGCTGTTGGGCTCGAAGGGCAGTTCCTCGGCATTGGCCTCGACGAAGGTGAGATTGTCGGTGAGCTTCTTCTTCTCCGCCCGTTCGGCGCCGACGGCCAGCATCGAGCCGTTGATGTCGAGCACGGTCGCATGCGCCAGCCGGTTCGAGGCCTCGACGATGCGAAAGGCGATATCGCCCGTGCCGCCGGCGACGTCGAGAACCTTGTAAGTGGGGTCCTTGCGCGGGTTGAGCGCGGCGATCATCGCATCCTTCCAGGCCCGGTGCAGGCCCATGGACATGACGTCGTTCATGATGTCGTAGCGCTTGGCGACCTTATGGAACACCTCGTTGACGAGGCCTTGCTTCTCGCCATCGGCGACTTCGCGGAAGCCATAGGATGTTTCCATACCGCCTTCGGCGGAGGTGCGGCTTTCTGCCATCAGCTCAACTCCGTATACATAATTGCGCGGCGGACCATAGCGAAATCGCATCTGCCACGCTATCTCATCAGCCAGGTCACCGGCCGCCGTTGTTCTTGGGCTATAGCCCAGATCATAAGCGGTTGAAACATAAAGATGGATAGAGATGCCGGAATTACCAGAGGTCGAAACCGTCAGGCGCGGGCTTGCCCCCACCATGGAGGGTGCGCTGCTTGCCGAACTGGAGTTGCGCCGCAAGGATCTGCGCTTTCCCTTCCCGGCCGAATTCTCCCGCCTCGTCTCCGGGCGCGGCATTGCGTCGCTGTCGCGCCGCGCCAAATATCTGCTGATCGATCTCGATGACGGCATGACGATCATCGCCCATCTCGGCATGTCCGGCTCGTTCCGCATCGAAAGCGGTGCCGCCGCCGAAACGCCCGGCGCCTTCCATCATCCGCGCTCCAAGGACGAGAAGCACGACCATGTCGTCTTTCACCTGACGGGCGCGAATGGCGCGCGGAGAGTCATCTATAATGACCCGCGCCGCTTCGGCTTCATGGATATCGTCCGGCGCGCCGATCTCGCCAGCCATCCCTCTTTCCGCGATCTCGGGCCTGAGCCGACCGGCAATGCCTTGAGCGCCGCCTATCTGGCGGAACGCTTCGCGGGCAAGGCGCAGCCGCTGAAGAGCGCGCTGCTCGATCAGAAGAACATTGCCGGGCTCGGCAATATATATGTGTGCGAGGCGCTGTGGCGCTCGCACCTGTCGCCGCTGCGCGCCGCCGGCACGCTTGTCACCGTGGACGGCCAGCCGAGCGCGGAATTGCTCCTGTTGGTCGAGGCGATCCGCGAGGTCATCGCCGATGCGATCGCCGCCGGAGGCTCGTCCCTGCGCGACCATATCCAGACGGACGGTTCGCTCGGCTATTTCCAGCATTCCTTTTCCGTTTACGATCGCGAGGCTGAGCCTTGCAGGACGCCCGGTTGCGGCGGTACGGTCGCCCGCATCGTGCAGGCGGGGCGCTCCTCCTTCTATTGCGCCGCCTGCCAGAGCTGATCGTAAGGGGAGGAACCGACTTGAAGGGAGAGAGACATGGCTTATGAAACGCTGATCGTCGAAACGCATGGCGCCGTTGGCCTCATCCGGCTCAATCGGCCGCAGGCGCTGAACGCGCTGAATTCCACCGTGCTGGCCGAGCTGAAGCAGGCCTATGCCGCCTTCCATGCCGACGACGCCATCGGCGCGATCGTGCTCATCGGCTCGGAAAAGGCCTTTGCCGCCGGTGCCGATATCAAGGAGATGCAGCCGCTCGATTTCGCCGATGTCTATAAGGGCGATTTCATCAGCGGCTGGGACGAGATCGCCAAGGCACGCAAGCCGGTGATCGCCGCCGTCAGCGGCTTTGCGCTCGGCGGCGGCTGCGAGCTCGCCATGATGTGCGATTTCATCATCGCTGCCGATACGGCCAAGTTCGGCCAGCCGGAGATCACGCTCGGCGTCATCCCCGGCATGGGCGGGTCGCAGCGGCTGACACGCGCCATCGGCAAGGCGAAGGCGATGGATCTGGTCCTGACCGGCCGGATGATGGATGCGGCGGAAGCCGAGCGTGCCGGCCTGGTGGCGCGCATCGTGCCGGCCGACAAGCTGGAGGAGGAGGCGCTGGCCGCCGCCGCCAAGATCGCCTCGCTGTCGCGCCCCTCGGTGCTGATGGCCAAGGAGGCCGTCAACCGGGCGCTGGAGACGACGCTGGAAGAGGGGCTGCGCTTCGAGCGCCGGCTGTTCCACAGTCTCTTTGCCACCGAGGACCAGAAGGAGGGCATGGCTGCCTTCATCGAAAAACGCAAACCCGTCTTCAGGAACAGATGAGGGAAAGAATCCGGAATTGCGCGGGTTCCGTGAGAATCCGCGTTGACGCCGCCGCTCATTCCGGTTATATGCCCGCCACAGTTTGGAAAGCCGATCTGGTTTTCCGCAATTGCTCCCGCATTGCTGGATGAAGCGGCCGCAGGGCCCACGCTGCAGTGACGGAGTTATGTTCGAATTCTAAGAGAGGCATACATGGCCAATACCAGCTCGGCGAAAAAAGCGACCCGCAAGATCGCCCGCCGCACCGACGTCAACAAGGCTCGTCGCTCGCGCGTTCGCACGTTCGTCCGTCAGGTCGAAGAAGCCATCGCATCGGGTGACGCAACCCGCGCGAAGGAAGCCTTCCTCGCAGCGCAGCCGGAACTGGCTCGCGCCGCCACCAAGGGCGTTCTTCACGCCAACACCGCTTCCCGCAAGGTTTCGCGTCTTGCCAAGCGTGTGAAGGCGCTTTCGGCTCCGACCGCGTAATTTTTCGTTAACGATTCAATCGTTAAAGTTAAGCCCGGCCCTCGCGCCGGGCTTTTTGGATTCGGCCAAAATCTGTTCGTTTCCGCAAAATGTAGCCGGCTGATCATGTCAATGACATGACAGAAATATAAATGTAAAAACAATGGCTTGCGGCAGGATATCTCAACGCTCTGCGATCCATGTGAAGCGTTGCCGGCTCATAAGTGAGTCAAGGGATTTTTTATTTTTTTTGTTTTTAAACCCCAAGGAATCGCGTTGAACGGGAATCTCCTTGATTCAAAAGCGATTCTTTTTTGACGGCCTTGTGACAGTCAAAAATGGCCTCCCGAGTCAATGGCTGGCTCTTAATTTTGTGTAAAATTCATCGTTGATATCCGCCTTCGATCCTGCCTAAATGGCTTTCAACAAGGGGCGCGGACATCACCTTAAACGGCTTCGGCGAACACTGCCATTAAAGGCAGCGTGGGTGATTTTTGTTCCTTGTGACGGAGCAGTTCAGTTTCGTTTTTTCAAACAGTTGACGAGTTGAGACCGCAAGCGGCGACGCTTGTGGAGTGAGAACGCTCGTCCGCCTTTACAGTCCAAGTCCCAAGCGTGGCTGTAGGGGAGGGGAGAAAAATTGACAGCCGTTTGGCGCAGTCGGTCGGAAACGAGGACCGAACGACTGCTCCGGACGCGGATGCCAGGATCGAGACCGCTCGAGCAGTTGGTTTCGCCGAGGCGCTTGCGTTTGGCCTGTTTGGCTGGGCCCGGCTGATGAACCGGCATACGGGGAAGCTCACAATAGCGAGCGCGACCGTTGTGCCATGGCGTAGACCTAAGGGCGGCGGCGCAAGTTCCGCCCTATAAGAAGAGACTCTGGAAGGCGGCACTAATGCAGATAAATACGAGGACGACGGGTGCGTTGGAAAATGGGGACAATGCACCACAGGCGTTCAGCGCGGTTTGTCTTGAAGCGGCGGGGGAAAAGGGGGAGGTGCAGCATAACGTCCTGTTCGAGCGTGTCAGTGCACGCTTGAAGGCTCAGGTCGGTCCGGATGTTTATGCCAGCTGGTTTGCACGGCTTAAACTGCACTCGGTATCGAAGAGCGTCGTTAGGCTGACTGTTCCGACGACATTTCTGAAGTCCTGGATCAACAATCGCTATCTCGATCTCATCACCGGCCTGTTCCAGGCGGAAGATGCGGAAATCCTGAAGGTCGAGATCCTGGTGCGCACGGCGACCCGTCCGGGCGCCAAGCCATCTGCGGACGAACAGGCGGCCGTTCCCGATCCGGCTTCGGTGGCGCCGATTCGCCGCCCGACGGCCCAGCCCGCCGGTCAGGTCGTGGCGCAGGCCGTCAGTGCGGCCGCTGCTACCCGTCCCGCGACTGCGGGTACGCCGCTGTTCGGCTCGCCGCTCGATTCCCGCTTCACCTTCGACACCTATGTCGAGGGCAGCTCGAACCGGGTCGGCCTTGCCGCCGCCAAGACCATCGCGGAAGCCGGTTCCGGCGCCGTGCGGTTCAACCCGCTCTTCGTCCATTCTTCGGTCGGCCTCGGCAAGACGCATCTCCTGCAGGCGATCGCCAATGCTGCCGTGCAGAACCCGCGCGGTCTGCGCGTCGTCTATCTGACGGCGGAATATTTCATGTGGCGCTTCGCGACCGCGATCCGCGACAATGACGCGCTGACGCTGAAGGACTCGCTGCGCAATATCGATCTGCTGATCATCGACGACATGCAGTTCCTGCAGGGCAAGATGATCCAGCACGAGTTCTGCCACCTGCTGAACATGCTGCTCGACAGCGCCAAGCAGGTCGTGGTTGCTGCCGACCGCGCCCCCTGGGAGCTGGAATCGCTCGATCCTCGCGTTCGCTCGCGCCTGCAGGGCGGTGTGGCCATCGAGGTCGAGGCACCGGATTACGAGATGCGTCTGGAAATCCTCAAGCGCCGGCTGGATGCCGCCCGCCTGGAGGACCCGTCGCTGGAAATCCCGGCCGAGCTCCTCTCGCATGTCGCCCGCAATGTGACGGCAAGCGGCCGCGAGCTGGAAGGCGCGTTCAACCAGCTGATCTTCCGCCGCTCCTTCGAGCCGAACCTGACGGTCGAGCGGGTCGACGAGCTGCTGGCGCATCTGGTCGGCTCCGGCGAGCCGCGCCGCGTGCGCATCGAGGACATCCAGCGCATCGTCGCCCGCCACTACAACGTCTCGCGCCAGGAGCTGGTCTCCAACCGCCGCACCCGCGTCATCGTCAAGCCGCGCCAGATCGCCATGTATCTGTCGAAGACCCTGACACCGCGCTCCTTCCCGGAGATCGGCCGCCGCTTCGGCGGGCGCGATCATACGACGGTGCTGCATGCGGTGCGCAAGATCGAGGAGCTGATTTCCGGCGACAGCAAGCTGTCGCACGAGATCGAGCTGCTGAAGCGCCTGATCAACGAATAGTCGCGGCAATACCCGTATTGTTGGACGGCCGGCCTCATCGCCGGCCGTTTTCCTTTATGCGGCTTTTATTCTATAAATATCTGAAATGCTGAGTCGGATGCCCGGCTTCCCGCGGCCGCTGGCGCCAGTCTGGGAGGGTATCGATGGGCTTTGACAGGATCGCCGTCCTCGGTCTCGGCAAGGTCGGCCGGCTCGCAGCCACCTTGCTGCAGGAAAGCGGCTTTGCCGTCACCGGTGTCGATGCGCGGCCTCCCGTGGAGGCTCTGCCCTTCGCCTGCGAAACGGGCGATGTCTCCGATCCCGCGCTGATCGGCAATCTCTTCTCCCGCGTCGATGCCGTTCTCTCCTGCCTGCCGTTTCATCTGAATGCCGGGCTGGCGCGTCTCGCCCATGATGCCGGTATCCATTATTTCGATCTGACCGAGGATGTGCCGACCACCAACGGCATCATCGCGCTTGCCCGCAACGGGCGCGGCCTGATGGCGCCGCAATGCGGCCTGGCGCCCGGCTTCGTCGGCATTGTCGGCGCGAGCCTCGCCGATGCCTTCGATCGCTGCCGCTCGATCCGCATGCGCGTCGGCGCCCTGCCGCAAAATCCGACGGGATTGCTGGGCTATGCCTTCAACTGGTCGCCGGAGGGCGTGGTCAACGAATATCTGAACGATTGCGAGGTCATCGAGGGCGGCGTGCGCAAGCTGGTCTCGCCGATGGAGTGGCACGAGACGCTCTATGTCGACGGCGTCAAGCTCGAGGCTTTCACCACCTCGGGCGGTCTCGGGACCATGTGCGCCACCATGCTCGGCCGGGTGGAGAACCTCGACTACAAGACCATGCGCTATCCCGGCCATATGGAGCTGATGAATTTCTTCTTCCATGAGCTGCTGATGCGCGACCGCCGCGCCCTTGCCGGCGAGATCCTGACAGAGGCGAAGCCCCCGGTCGAGGACGATGTCGTCTATGTGCATGTCTCGGCGGAAGGCACGATCAATGGCAGCCTGCGTCGTCGCGAATTCGTGCGGGCCTATTATCCGATCGAGATCGCCGGCGAGAACCGGACAGCCATTTCCTGGACCACCTCGGCCTCCGTCGTCGCCGTCATCGAGCTGGTGCGCGCCGGGCGGCTGCCCTCCACCGGCTTTCTGCACCAGGAGCACATTCCGCTCGGCCTCTTCCTGGAAACGCGGACCGGCAGCCTGTTCAAGGGCGGCGCCACCCATCACGGATGAGGCCACCTATACCTGCGGCGTTGCGTGCGACACTTCGGAAAACAGCCAGGCGCGGAAGGCGGCGATTGCCGGCCGCTCCAAGGCCGCCGGCGGATAGACCAGATGATAGGCGAGCGTGCTGGCAAGCCCCAGCGGGAAGGGCGCGGTGAGCGTGCCGTCGGCCAGTTCCGTGTCGACGAAAGAGCGGCGCATCAGCGCGATGCCAAGCCCGGCCTTCATGGCGTGATAGGCGCCGGTGCCGTCGGTGAAGATCGGCCCGCGCGTGGCATCGACCTTGGTCGCACCTGCCGCTTCCAGCCAGAGCTGCCAATCGCGCCGGTAGACGTCATGGATCAGGGTCAGGCCCGCCAGCCTATCGGCCGAAGGGGAGGAACCGAGGGTGGCGGCGATCTCGGGCGTGCAGACCGGCACATACTCGTCGTCGAGCAGCCGCTCGCTCGCCAGTCCCTCGTAGCCGCCAAGCCCGTGGCGGATGGCGATATCGATGCCGTCCCGCTCGAAATCCATCATCCGGTGCGAGGCGCTGATGCGCAGATCGATGTCGGGATGCGCCTGCTCGAAACGCATGAGGCGCGGCACCAGCCAATGTGTGGCGAAGCCGGCCGTGCAGGTGACGGTCAGCACCGTATCGCGGGCGCGCCGGGTCAGTGCCGAGGTCGCCTCGCGGATCAGCCGGAAGGCGGTGCGCATCGTCGCGAAATAATCCGCGCCCTCGGCCGTCAGCGCCAGGCTGCGCGGCCGGCGGTCAAAGAGGCGGACGCCGAGCGCGGTCTCGAGGTCGCGAATCTGCAGGCTGACGGCGCCAGGCGTGACATGCAGCTCCTTGGCGGCGGCCGTCATGCTCAGGTGCCGGGCCGAAGCTTCGAAGGCGCGCAATGCCGAGAGGGAGGGAAGATAATCCATGATGATCGAGTTTTACTAAACCATGTGTCGAAAAAGACTCGCTTGCATCGAGTGTATGACGAGCGGATTATTCCATCTATGACAATGGTTGGCAAGAATCGGGTTGGCAAACCTCAGCCTTTCGTTTCCATTGAGGTCAGCTCAATCGACTGGGAGAATATCCATGGCGCAGAAATCTATGGGCGTAGCGGAATGGGGCATGCTGTTTGCGCTGTCACTTCTTTGGGGCGGCTCGTTTTTGTTCAACGGCATTCTGGTGCACGAGCTGCCCCCCTTCACCATCGTCACGGCGCGCGTCGCGCTGGCGGCGATTGCCCTGCATCTCATCGTCCGCATGACCGGGCAGGCCATGCCGCGTGACCGGCAGGCCTGGGCCGCCTTCTTTGGCATGGGCTTCCTCAACAATGTCATCCCCTTCCTGCTGATCGTCTGGGGCCAGACGCATATCGCCAGCGGCCTCGCCTCGATCCTGAACGCCACGACGCCGCTTTTCGCCGTGGTGGTGGCGCATGTCCTGACCGCGGACGAGAAAATGACCGGCAATCGCCTGATCGGCGTCATCGTCGGCTTTGCCGGCGTGGCGTTCATGATCGGCCCGTCGGTGCTTGGCAGTCTCGGTTCCAACGTGCTGGCGCAGCTCGCCGTGCTGGGGGCGGCCTTCTCCTATTCGCTTGCCGGCATTTTCGGCCGCCGCTTCCGCCGCATGGGGCTTGCGCCCATCATTCCGGCGGCAGGGCAGGTGACGGCCTCGACCGTCCTGCTGCTGCCCATCGCGCTCCTTGTCGATCATCCGTGGACGCTCGCCGTACCCTCGATGGAAACCTGGCTGGCACTCGCCGGCCTGGCGATCCTGTCGACCGCGATTGCCTATGTGCTGTTCTTCCGCATCCTGGCGACGGCGGGAGCGACCAATCTGATGCTGGTCACCTTCCTCATCCCCGTCAGCGCCATCCTGCTCGGCGCGCTGATCCTTGGCGAGCAACTGCAGGCCAAGCATTTCATAGGCATGGCATTGATCGCGCTCGGCCTGGCGGCGATCGACGGGCGCTTGCTTACTCTCCCTTCGAGAGGGAGGGTCGGCACGTAGTGCCGGGGTGGGGTAATCGAGCCGGGAACTCAGACATCAATTGCGCCTGCGTGAGGTCACCCGCACTCGTCGCCTTGCGGCGATCTCCTCCGTCAAGGGAGGTGGTTAACGAGCGAGATCCGCAACGACGGAATCGAGGATCAGCATGCCCGCAGGCGTGCAGCGCAGGCGGGAATTGCCGAGCCGCTCGATGAAGCCGTGTTCCAGAAGGAAGTTTTCGCGATCGGGATCGAGATCGCGGCCGGAAAACTGCCGCCAGCGGACGAGGTCGATGCCTTCTTTCAGGCGCAGACCCATCAGCAGCAATTCGTCCGCCTGTTCGTCGAAGCCGAGCATCTCCTGATCGGCGATGCCGTGGCCGTCGCGTTCCACCAGCTCCAGCCAGGCTTCCGGCTTGCGCTCGGTGGCCGTTGCCAGCTTCTTCGGGCCATGCGTCAGGCGGCCATGGGCGCCGGGGCCGATGCCGGCATAGTCGCCATAGCGCCAGTAGGTGAGGTTATGGCGGCTCTCGGCGCCGGGGCGCGCATGGTTGGACACCTCGTAGGCCGGCATGCCCTCGCGCTCGGTGATCTCCTGAGTCGCCTCGTAGAGCAGCGCCGACTGGTCTCCGTCCGGCACGATCAATTTGCCGGCCTTGTGCAGGCCGTAGAAGGGCGTCCCCTCCTCGATGGTCAGCTGGTACAGCGAGAGATGGTCGACCGCGTAGGAGATCGCCTCCTTAAGCTCGCGCTCCCATTCTTCGACCGTCTGGTCCGGGCGGGCATAGATCAGGTCGAAGGACATGCGCGGGAAGATCTCGCGCGCCAGCCTGATCGCCTTCAGCGCATCGGCGACATTGTGCAGGCGGCCCAGGAATTTCAGGTCGCGGTCGTTCAGCGCCTGCACACCCATCGACACGCGGTTGACACCGGCCGCGCGATAGCCGCGGAAACGCTCGGCCTCGACGCTGGAGGGATTGGCCTCCATGGTGATCTCGATGCCGGCGGGCATATGCCAATGCCGCGCAATGCCGTCGAGGATGGCGGAGACCGTCTCCGGCTTCATCAGCGAGGGCGTGCCGCCGCCAAGGAAGACGCTGGTCACCGTCTTTGGCCCGCTCAGCGTCCGCATCGACGCCATCTCCTTCAGGAAAGCGGCGGCAAAGCGCTCCTGATCGACCGGCTGATGGCGGACATGGCTGTTGAAATCGCAATAGGGACATTTGGCCGCGCAGAAGGGCCAATGCACATAGACGCCGAAACCGGGTTCGCCGGTATCGGGCAGCAATGCGGCGTCGCGCGTCATGCTCTGCGGTTCCATGATGTCCACGGGTTTGAGCTTACGCCTCCAGGCAGGTTTCGACAAAGAGCTTGAAGGCGCGGGCGCGATGCGACAGTGCCTGCGGCTCGCCCGGCTTCCAGCCATGTTTTTCCTCGGCGCTCATCTCGCCAAAGGTCGTCTCATAGCCCTTCGGCTGGAAGACCGGATCGTAGCCAAAGCCCTGGGTGCCGCGCGGTGGCCAGGCAACGGTGCCCTCGACCTCGCCGCGGAAGAGTTCGGTGTGGCCGTCCGGCCAGGCCAGGCAGAGCACGCTGACGAAACGCGCCGTGCGGCTTTCCGGCGTCTTGGCCCCGACCTTTTCCAATGCCGTTTCGACCTTTTGCATGGCCATGGCGAAGTCGCGGGTGCCGTCGGCCGTTTCCGCCCAGTTGGCGGTATAGACGCCGGGATCGCCGCCGAGCGCGTCGATCACCAGCCCGGAATCGTCGGAAAGCGCCGGCAGGCCGGAGGCATGCGCCGAGGCCAGCGCCTTGATCGCCGCGTTTTCCTCGAAGGTCGTTCCCGTCTCGTCCGGCTCGATGAAATTGAGGTCGGCCGCCGATTTCGCGGTGAAGCCGAACGGGCCGATCAGATCCTGGATTTCACGGATCTTGCCGGCATTGTGGCTGGCGACGACGATGGTCTTGGTGTCGAGCTTGCGCATGTCCCGTCCTGTCAGATGCCCCAGATTTTGGGTTCGGCGCATTCCAGGCTGTTGCCGGCCGGATCGCGGAAATAGATCGAGCGGCCGCCACTCGGCCAGTGAAAATCAGCCTCGATGGCGATGCTGGCGGCCTTCAGCCTCTGCGCCATCGCCTCGATATCATTGTTGCCGACACGGAAGCAGACATGGCCGTGGCCCCTGGCGCCATGCGGCGGCACGGGAAGAGCGCCCGGCGCCGGCGGCTTCATGGTCTCTTGGCGGTTGAAGATCAGCAGCACGCCCGGTCCGCAACGATAGAAGACATGACGGTTGCCGCCGCGCGAGATCGTCTCGAGCCCGAGAATGCCGCCGTAAAAGGCCTCGGCCGCATCGAGATCGTCGGCATAGAGAGCGGTTTCCAGGATGCCTTCGAGAGTCGTGTCGACCATTGCCGCTTATCCTCAGGCGATTGCCTGCTTCTGCAAGGCCACCAGTTCGGCGACGCCGTTCTTGGCGAGCTGCATCAGGCTGGCGAATTCCTCTTCGCTGAAAGGGGCTCCCTCGGCCGTGCCCTGGATCTCGACGATGCCGCCGGTGCCGGTCATGACGAAATTGGCGTCGGTTTCAGCCGAGGAATCTTCGAGATAGTCGAGATCGATGACCGGCTGGCCGGCGAAGATGCCGCAGGAGATGGCGGCGATATGGTCCTTCAGCACGCGATCGACCTTGATCATGTTGCGGCTTTCCATCCACTTCAGGCAGTCGTAAAGCGCGATCCAGCCGCCGGTGATCGAGGCCGTGCGCGTGCCGCCATCGGCCTGGATGACGTCGCAGTCGACGGTGATCTGCCGCTCGCCCAGTTCCTTGAGGTCGACGACCGCGCGCAGAGAGCGGCCGATCAGGCGCTGGATTTCCTGGGTGCGGCCGCCCTGCTTGCCGGTGGCGGCTTCGCGCTTCATGCGCTCGCCGGTGGCGCGTGGCAGCATGCCGTATTCGGCCGTGACCCAGCCCTTGCCGCTGTTGCGCAGCCATGGCGGCGTCTTGTCTTCGAGGCTTGCCGTACAGAGCACATGCGTATCCCCGAACTTCACCAGGCACGAGCCTTCCGCATGCTTGGAAAAATTGCGCTCGAAGGACACTTTGCGCATCTGGTCGGTTTTTCTGCCTGAAGGCCGCATTCCAATCTCCTGAACGTTGATGGACCGCTTCTACGATCCACCGGCCGCTTTTGCAAAGGAAAAGCAGGCGCGGGCGCTTCGATATGGCCGCGCGAACATTTTTCCCTTTTGCCAAGGCTAACTGAATGATTATATTTTGCCTAAGGCTCAACAGAATGGATTTGACAGCGAAATGGGGTTCACGACATCGTCGGTTTCGGATGCCATTGCCGCGTTGGACGAGCGTTCCAAGGAAATCTTCCGCCGTATCGTGGAAGGCTATCTCGAGAATGGCGAGCCGCTCGGCTCGCGCAATCTCTCGCGCCTGTTGCCCATGTCGCTGTCGCCGGCCTCGGTGCGCAATGTCATGAGCGATCTCGAGGAACTCGGCCTGATCTATTCGCCGCATATCAGCGCCGGCCGCCTGCCGACGCAGGTGGGCCTGCGTTTCTTCGTCGATGCCTTCATGCAGGTCGGTGATCTCTCGGCCGAGGATCGCGCCACCATCGACCGGCAGGTGCGCGGCAGCAATCGCGATCATCCGATGGAATCGGTCATGACCGAGGCGAGCCGCATGCTGTCGGGCATCTCGCGCGGCGCCGGGCTGGTGATCACCTCGAAGAGCGATCCGGTGCTGAAGCACGTCGAATTCATCCGCCTGGAGCCGACCAAGGCGCTCGCCGTGCTCGTCGGCGACCATGACCAGGTGGAAAACCGCATCATCGAGCTGCCGGCCGGCGTCACCTCCTCGCAGCTGACGGAAGCGGCGAATTTCCTCAATGCCCACATGACCGGCCAGACCTTGCCGGACCTGCGCCGGCAGTTGCAATCGCTGAAGGAAAGCGTGCGTCACGAGCTGGATACGCTGTCGCATGAACTCGTGGAACGCGGCATCGCCGTCTGGTCCGGCCGCGACGACGATGGCAAGCCGGGCCAGCTCATCGTGCGCGGCCGCGCCAATCTGCTGGCCGAAGTCGGCGGCGCCGAGGATCTGGACCGGTTGCGGCTGCTGTTTGACGATCTCGAGAAGAAGGACAGCCTGATCGAGATCCTCAATCTCGCCGAAAGCGGGCCGGGCGTGCGCATCTTCATCGGTTCGGAGAACAAGCTCTTCTCGCTCTCCGGCTCGTCGCTGATCGTGGCGCCCTATCGCGACGATGACGACCGCATCATCGGCGCCGTTGGCGTCATCGGCCCGACGCGGCTGAACTATGCCCGCATCGTACCGATGGTGGACTATACCGCTCAGCTGATTTCCAAGCTGTCGCGGCCGGGGCTTTGACGAGACGCGGCTTGAGCGGTGGCGTTCATTGGACCGCATTCACTCAGGCAGCAGGGTTCCCGATCCGCCCATCTCCGCCGGCATGTCCTTTTGCTTCGGCAGACCGTCCCTCATATGCAGCACGGTGTCCTCGTAATTGACATGAAGCATCGGCTGAAAGTCGAGGGTTGGAATGATGGCGGCGTAGACGTCGGTCACGCCCCACAAAGGGTGTTCGGTGAGCAGATGGCCGCCGCATAGCTCGCACCACTTGCGCAGGCTCGTTTCGCTTCTCTGATAGCTGCCGATGTGATCGGCCCCCTTGGTGACATGCACGGCTTCCGGCGGCCAGAGCGAAAAGGCGTTGACCGGCCCTGCCGACCACTCCCGGCAGGAATCGCAATGGCAGTAGCCCATCGCCACCGGTTCGCCACTGACCGTGATTTCCACCGCGCCGCAGAAACATTTGCCCGAATGGGATTTGCTGCTGGACATGGACGATACCTCATGTCGTGTTGAGACGGTCCTGATTATACCCCGAAAGGGTCTTCGATAGTAGAAGCCCAAAAGGGGGAGGCTTCCCGCCGATTGCCATGGTGCAAATATGACTGGATTGCCGGGAAATGCCTGTTCTTCGCCACAAAGCCTTGATTTTTTCCAGCCAAACCTCGATATCGGGCACATCCAAAAGACAAAGCAATTCGGAGACCGTCATGACCGACGAAACAACGAAAACCGGACCTGACGCCACGGCGGCCGACCTCGCGCACGATGTCGCTGATGCCGTGGAGACGACGCCTGAATCCCAGGAGCCGGACCCGGTCGAGCTGCTGAAGGCCGAAAACGGCGATCTTCGCGACCGCTACCTGCGCCTTGCCGCCGAAATGGACAATCTGCGTCGCCGCACCGAGCGCGACGTCAAGGATGCCAAATCCTATTCCGTCGCCGGCTTCGCCCGCGACATGCTGGCCGTGTCGGACAATCTGCGCCGCACGCTGGAAGCCATTCCGGCCGAAGCGCTGGCGGCTGCCGATGCCGGCCTCAAGACCTTGGTCGAGGGCGTGGAGATGACGGAGCGTTCCATGCTGTCGGCGCTGGAGCGCCATGGTGTGCGCCAGATCGAGCCGGTCGGCCAGAAGTTCGACCCGAACTTCCATCAGGCGATGTTCGAGGTGCCCAACACCGAGGTTCCGAACAACACCGTCGTGCAGGTGGTGCAGGCCGGCTACACGATCGGCGAGCGCGTTCTGCGCCCGGCCATGGTCGGCGTCGCCAAGGGCGGCCCGAAGGCCGAGGTTTCCGAGCCGGGCAGCAACAGCCCGTTCGACGAGAAGGATGCTTGAGCAATTCCAGGAAAAGTGCGCAGCGGTTTTCCATCCGGAATTGCGTCAAGACAATGAGATAGAGCGGTTCAATGATTCCGTGAAACATTGAACCGCTCTAAGCTCTAAAAGCCAAGCTTGAAAAGACAAGAGCCGGATGACCTCGTCATCCGGCTCTTGCTTTTGGTGTCCTGAATTCAGGCGAAACGGTCAGGCGGCGTTGGATGCCTGTTCCTCGTTGAGGAACGCGTAGATGGCCGAGGCGGAATCGGTGGCGCGCAGCTTGGCGACGAGATCCTGGTCGCGCAGCACGCGCGCAATGCGCGACAATGCCTTGAGATGGTCGGCGCCGGCGCCCTCGGGGGCGAGCAGCAGGAAAACGAGATCCACGGGCTGGTCATCCAGCGCCTCGAAATCGACCGGCGCCTCCAGGCGCGCGAAAATGCCGATGATCGACTTGATGCTGTTGAGCTTGCCGTGGGGGATGGCGATGCCGTTGCCGACGCCGGTGGAGCCCAGGCGCTCGCGCTGCAGCACCACGTCGAAGATCTCACGCTCGGGCAGTCCGGTCAGTTTGGAGGCCTTGGCTGTCAGCTCCTGAAGCAGTTGTTTTTTGGAATTTGCCTTCAAGGCGGGGATGATCGCATCTTGG